>NZ_JBAKHE010000004.1:0-406599 GCF_049065885.1 Brucella sp. IR068
CAACTCTCTAAACTGATACACATCAATAGAGAGCCAGTCTTCCTTTCCTCGTTCGATCTGAACAGAGCACGCGACCTAAAAATGTCGCATCTCTATCTTGCCCATCTGTCGCATCTGTATATTGCTGTTATACGCATCAATCAGATAATATGTATTATGGAACTATCTGATGTGAAGCGATGGACCCATCGCGATAGTGGTGGATATCGTCCCGGATGCGCGACGGCGATTAACGGCAGGATGCAGATTATAACAGGATCGCCGCTGAAACTGTGCATGTAAATTTCCAGCGAATCGAGCTGTTTTCAAGCGCATTCCAACTGACATTCAAATGTCGGAAATCGCGGGAAATGCGGCGTTTTCTGGGCACATCCAGATGGCATTCCGGCTTTGTAAATCAGATGAAAACCCGTGACCCCGTACCAGAAGTTAAGCGCGCGAATTACTCAAAAAATTGTGAATATATTAATTAAGTCAAAGTGTTGATAAGTTCTCTTGCAAGTGGCGATCTTATAAATAAGATGCGGGGCATTTCAAAAATTTCAAAGGAGGGGTTCTCACATGTATCGCAAATTTCTACTGACAGGTGTATGTCTTCTGGCGCTGGCCGGTGCTGCTTCAGCCGAAACCGTTCTCAATCGCGGCAACGACACCGACCCGGCGACGCTGGACCATCACCGCACCTCGACTGTGTCCGAAGGCAATGTCCTGCGCGACCTTTATGACGGCCTGACCATTCAGGACGCCAAGGGCGAGGCAATTCCCGGCGTTGCGAAATCCTGGGATATTTCCGAAGACGGCACCGTCTACACCTTCCATCTGCGCGACAATGCGAAATGGTCGAACGGCGACCCGGTTACCGCCGGCGATTTCCAGTTCACCTTCCGCCGCCTGATGGACCCGAAGACAGCCGCCGGTTATGCCAGCATGCTGTTCGTCATCAAGAATGCCGAAGACATTGCCGGCGGCAAGAAGCCGACCGACCAGCTCGGCGTGGAAGCCGTCGACGACCATACGCTCAAGGTGACGTTGAACTCCCCTGCTCCGTATTTCCTTGAGCTTCTGACCCACCAGACCGGCTTCCCGCTGCACCAGAAGAGCGTCGAGGCCAATGGCGACAAGTTCACCACGCCCGGCAAGATGGTGACGAACGGCGCCTATATGCTGGAAAGCTTCACCCCGAACGACAAGATCGTGATGAAGAAGAACCCGCATTACTACGAAGCGGATCAGGTGAAGATCGATACGATCAACTGGATACCGTTCGAGGACCGCGCAAGCTGCATGCGCCGTTTCGAGGCGAAGGAAGTGCAGGTCTGCTCCGACGTTCCGGCCGAGCAGATGGACTATGTGAAAAAGAACCTTTCCAAGGAATTCCGCCTGGCGCCTTATCTCGGCGTCTACTATCTGCCGGTGAAGGGCAAGACCGCCGACAGCAAGCTGAAGGACCCGCGCGTCCGTCAGGCTATTTCGCTAGCCATTGACCGCGATTTCATCGCCGATCAGGTCTGGCAGGGCACGATGCTGCCCGGCTATTCGATGGTTCCTCCCCATATCGCCAATTATGTTGAAGATGCGCCAAGGCTGAAATATTCCGACGATATGCTGGAGCGTGAAGACAAGGCCAAGGAACTGTTGAAGGAAGCAGGCGTCGAACCGAATACGCTTTCGGTCGAACTGCGTTATAACACTTCGGAAAACAACAAGAACACCATGGCTGCCATCGCCGACCAGCTTGGCAATATCGGCATCAAGGCTTCGCTGAACGAAACCGAAGGCGCGACCTATTTCAACTACATGCGTGACGATGGTCCGTTCGATATTGCCCGTGCTGCCTGGATCGGCGACTACAACGATCCGCAGAACTTCCTCTACATCAGCCAGAGCGACGTGAGCTTCAACTATTCCAAGGTGAAGAACGCCGATTATGATGCGTTGATGGAAAAGGCTGCAAAAACCCTTGATCTCAAGGAACGCGCCAAGACGCTTGCCGAAGCCGAACAGCTGAAGCTCGATGAACTGAGCAATATTCCGATCCTCTATTATTCGTCGCGCGCCCTTGTTTCGGACAAGGTCGAGGGTTGGACCGACAACCTGATGGATGTCCACAAGACGCGCTGGCTTTCCTTAAAACAATAAATTTTCAGCTTGGGCTGCGCTTATCGGCGCGGCCCATTTTTTCTTCCGGCAGTTCCGGAAGGCCCTTTTGCGGGGCGAACATTTTGTAAAAAAGTATATGGGAGTTTTTCATGGTTCGCGGAATTTTGATGACAGGCGTTTGCCTGATGGCGCTGGCAGGTGCCGCATCGGCAGAAACAGTGCTCAACCGGGGCAACGATACCGATCCCGCCACGCTGGACCAGCAACACACGACAACAGTTTCGGAAAACCGTGTCCTGCGCGACCTTTATGAAGGTCTGCTTGTGCAGAACGAGAAGGGTGAGGCCATTCCTGGCGCCGCATCCTCATGGGACATCTCCGAAGACGGCCTCATCTACACGTTCCACATGCGCGAGAACGCCAAGTGGTCGAATGGCGATCCCGTCACCGCTGGCGATTTCGAATTCACTTTCCACCGCATCATGGACCCGAAAACCGCCGCCGGTTATGCCAGCGTCCTTTACGCCATCAAGAATGCCGAGGAAGTCGCTACCGGCAAGATGCCGCTGGACCAGCTGGGCGTGAAGGCGTTTGACGACAAGACTTTGCAGATCACGCTCAAGAACCCTGCCCCTTACTTTCTGGAACTGCTCACCCACCAGACCGGTTTTCCGCTCAACCGGAAAGCGGTCGAGAAGTTCGGCGACAAGTTCACCCTGCCCGGCAATCTCGTGACCAATGGCGCCTATACGCTTGTCAGCTTCAATCCCAATGACAAGATTTCCATGAAGAAGAACCCCAACTACTGGGATGCTTCCAATGTGAAGATCGATGCAGTGAACTGGATACCGTTTGAAGACCGTGCAAGCTGCATGCGCCGTTTTGAAGCGAAGGAAGTCGATATCTGTTCCGATGTTCCGGCCGAGCAGATGGACTATGTGAAGAAGAACCTGAGCGGCCAGTTCCGCCTCGCCCCATATCTCGGCATCTATTATATCGACATCAAGGGCGAGCCGTCGAGCAAGCTGCGCGATCCGCGTGTGCGCCGGGCCATTTCCATGGCTATCGACCGCGATTTCCTCGCCGATGAAGTCTGGCGCGGCGTCATGCTGCCAGCCAGTTCCATGGTGCCGCCCGGCATCGTGAATTACGTCAAGGACGCTCCGAAGCTGGATTTCGCCGATGCGGACATTCTGGACCGTGAGGACAAGGCCAAAACGCTGCTGAAGGAAGCCGGTGTCGAGCCGGGAAGCCTTTCGGTGACCCTGCGCTACAACACTTCGGAAAACCACAAGAATACCATGGCGGCCATCGCCAATATGCTGGGCAATATCGGCATCAAGGCCACGCTCAACGAGGTCGAGGGTACGACCTTCTACAACTACCTTCAGGAAAAGGGGATGTTCGACATTACCCGCGACGGCTGGATCGGCGATTACAATGATCCGAATTCGTTCCTGGAGCTTTATACCACCGGCAATTATTTCAATTACGCCGAATGGTCGAACAAGGATTACGACGCGCTGATGGCGAAATCCGCCACGACGACCAATCTCGCTGACCGGGCAAACATTCTCGCAGACGCAGAGAAAATCCTGCTCAGCGAGGGGGCCGTCGTTCCGCTGATGTATTATTCGTCCACCGCGCTCGTTGCCGACCGTGTTCAGGGTTATGAAAACAACCTGATGAATTCGCACGGCACCCGCTGGTTATCCTTGAAGAACTGAAAACACAAGAAAAACAAGGCCCAAGAAGCATTTTCCAGCCAAAGGCGCGAAGCGGTTTTGCATAAGGAAAATGCATAAAACAAAGAGTTTGGGATTTGCCGGACCGCTGCACGGCGGTTCGGCAAAGAAGGGAAAAGAACATGCTGGGCTATACGCTCCGACGATTGGGTAGTGCGATACCCACGATATTCATCATCATCACGCTGACATTTTTTGCGATCCGGCTGGCGCCCGGCGGACCTTTCGACCTTGAAAGGCCCATCGACCCCCTGATCCTGGAAAACCTCAAGAAGGCCTATAATATGGATGCGCCGCTATGGCAGCAGTATCTGATTTATCTGGGCAATCTTCTGCATGGCGATCTTGGACCGAGCTTCACGCGCCGCGACTTCTCCGTGAATGATCTCTTCGCTTCCGGCCTGCCGGTATCGATCGTTCTCGGCACGCTCGGCCTGACGCTTGCGGCAATCATCGGAACGTTTCTCGGCACGCTTGCAGCCCTGAAGCAGAACTCGACCATCGACTATTTCGTCGTGGCGCTCGCCACTTTCGGCATCACCACGCCGAACTTCGTCGTGGCCCCTCTCCTCAGCCTTCTGTTCGGTGTCATTCTCGGCTGGGTTCCGGCGGGCGGCTGGTCCTCGGCCAATATAACCTACTGGATACTGCCGGTCCTTACCCTGGCACTGCCGCAGGTGGGCGTCATTGCGCGTCTCGTGCGCGGCGCAACGATCGAGGCGCTGCGCGCCAATCACGTGCGCACGGCGCGCGCCTATGGCCTGCCTTCCCGCGTGGTTGTCGGCGTGCACGCCTTGCGCGCCGCCATGCTTCCCGCCGTTTCCTATCTCGGCCCCACCGCCGCCGGCCTTCTCACCGGTTCGGTCGTGGTCGAGACGATCTTCGGCATCCCCGGCATCGGCCGTTACTTCGTGCAGGGCGCGCTCAGCCGCGATTACACCCTCGTCATGGGAACCGTTGTCGTCATTTCGATCTTCATCGTGGTTTTCAACCTGATCGTCGATCTTCTTTATGCATGGCTTGATCCGAGGGTTCGCTATGACTGATCTTTCCGTTCCGACCGAAACAGCCCGGCTGGAAGTTCCAAGCCGCTCCCTCTGGCAGGATGCATGGCTGCGCCTGCGCAAGAACAGGGCCGCCGTGGCGAGCGCCATCGCCCTTCTCGTGATGGCTTTTCTGGGCGTGTTCGGCCCCATGCTGAGCCCGCATCCCTATGACAAGATCTATCCGCAGTTCGTGCGCGTGGCTCCGAGCCTCGAAGCCTATCCGCGCGCGGATACGATCATGCCGGGCCTTGAACGCGAACTGGCCCGTGCACGGCTGAAAGCCGCCGGCGAACCGGAATTGACCGGCAACAATGTCGTTGTCAATTTCACCTCGCAGCGCCCGACAGATGACCGCGTGCTGCGTTATTTCCAGCGTTCCGACCTGTTCAGCAATCCCAAGATCGATATCGCGTCCGATGGGTTGTCGGGCAAGCTTACGCTCGACGTGACGCGCAACTATTTCCTGCTCGGCACCGATAATCTGGGCCGCGATCTGATGACCCGCATCTTCGTCGGCGTTCGCATGTCGCTTGCCATCGGCCTGCTGGCTTCCGCCATGTCGCTGATCCTAGGCGTGTCCTTTGGTGCCATCTCCGGCTATCTGGGCGGGCGCATCGACAATGTGATGATGCGGTTTGTCGATATCATCTATTCCCTGCCCTTCATCTTCTTCGTCATATTGATGCTCGTCTTCTTCGGACGATCCATTTTCATCATCTTCATCGCCATCGGCGCGACGGAATGGCTGGATATGGCGCGCATCGTGCGCGGACAGACATTGAGCCTCAAACGGCAGGAATTCGTGCAGGCGGCGGAAGCGCTCGGCGCGACGCGCAGCGGCGTCATTACCCGCCACATCATCCCGAATGCGCTGGGCCCCGTCATCGTTTTCGTGACGCTTCTGGTGCCGAAGGCAATCCTGCTCGAAAGTCTCCTTTCCTTCCTCGGTCTCGGCGTTCAGGACCCCCTCACCTCTCTGGGGCTGCTGATTTCCGAAGGTGCCCAGAACATGCGCGGCGCCAGCTGGCTATTGATCTGGCCTGCCATCACGCTGACCACAATCCTGTTTGCGCTGAACTTCCTTGGCGACGGCCTGCGCGACAGCCTTGACCCGAAGGATCGCTGAGATGACAAGTGAAAACATTCTGAGCGTGCGCGACCTGAAGGTCACTTTCGACACGCATGATGGCCCGGTCGAAGCCGTGCGCGGCATCAATCTCGACGTGAAAGCGGGTGAGACCATCGCCATCGTGGGAGAATCCGGTTCGGGCAAGAGCCAGACGACGATGGCGATGATGGGCCTTCTCGCCCAGAACGGCAGGGCTACCGGCCAGGCGCTCTATCGCGGGCAGGACCTGATCGGCATGCCCGAAAAGAAGCTCAACACCATCCGGGGCGCAAAGATCACCATGATCTTTCAGGAGCCCATGACATCGCTCGATCCGCTTTATCGCATCGGCGACCAGCTTGCAGAGCCGCTCCGCTATCATCGCGGATTGAGCAAGAAGGATGCGCGCCCGCGTATTCTCGAACTGCTCAGGCTCGTCGGCATTCCCGAACCGGAACGCCGCATCGACAGCTATCCATATGAACTGTCGGGCGGCCAGCGCCAGCGCGTCATGATCGCCATGGCGCTCGCCAACGAGCCGGATATCCTGATCGCCGACGAACCGACGACCGCGCTCGACGTCACCATTCAAGCGCAGATTCTCGACCTTCTGGCCAATCTGCAGAAGCGGCTTGGAATGGCGGTGGTTTTCATCACGCATGATCTCGGCATCGTGCGGCGCTTTGCCGACCGGGTTTACGTGATGCGCTCCGGCGAAGTGGTCGAAACGAACGAGACGGAAAAGCTATTCACCGCGCCCGAGCACGCCTATACGAAGATGCTGCTCAACGCCGAGCCGGAAGGCGAAAAAGCCCCTCCCCGCGATGATGCGCCGGTTCTCATTCGCGCCGATAATGTGAAGGTCAATTTTCTCATCAGCAAGCCGTGGCTTGGCGCCGCCAACTACCTCACAGCCGTCAACAATGTCTCGCTGACGCTGAAGCAGGGCCAGACCATCGGCATTGTGGGCGAATCCGGTTCGGGCAAGTCCACGCTGGGGCGCGCCATCCTGCGGCTGATAGCCTCCGAGGGCCGCATCGCCTATCTCGGGCAGGAATTGCCGCACGAGCCGCAAGCAATGCGCCCCAAGCGCCGTGAATTGCAGCTCGTCTTTCAGGACCCGTTCGGCTCGCTGAGCCCGCGCATGACGGTCGGACGCATCATTACCGAGGGGCTTCTGATCCACGAACCGAACCTTTCGGCAAAGGAACGCGACCGCCGCGCGCAGGAGGCGCTGAAGGAAGTCGGCCTCGATCCGGCCATGCGCAACCGCTATCCGCACGAGTTTTCAGGCGGCCAGCGCCAGCGCATCGCCATTGCGCGCACGATGATCCTGAAACCGCGCGTCATCGTGCTCGATGAGCCGACAAGTGCGCTCGACCGTTCGGTCCAGAAGCAGATCGTCACGCTTCTGCGCGACCTGCAAAAGGACCATGGACTGTCCTATCTCTTCATCAGCCACGACATGGCGGTCGTGCGCGCCGTCTCGGACTATGTGATCGTGATGAAGAACGGCAAGATCGTCGAACAGGGCGACACCGAACAGGTCTTCGACCGCCCGCGCGAAGACTATACCAGGGCCTTGATGGCGGCGGCGCTCAGCGAAGAACGCTTCGGCACATGACGAGCCAGAGGAAATGGGCCTGAAATTCAGGCCCATTTTCATTGCTGACCAGAGGGTTCAGGCGACGCTGTGCAGTTCGGTGCATACCTTGTTGCGTCCCAGATGCTTGGCGCGATAAAGCGCGGCATCCGCCCGGTGGAACACGGTCAGGAAATCACGGTCTCCCGGCGTACAGAATGCGATGCCCGCACTGGTCGTCGTGGAAAAATCTCCGGCCAGAGCTTCAAAAACTGTCGCCGCGAAGGCCTTGCGGATCGCATCCGCCATGGCGAGAACCTCGCTGTTCTGCTTCTGCCGCAGGACCAGGACGAATTCCTCGCCGCCGACACGGGAAATCAGCGCCTCGCATCTGACATGGCTGCGCAGGACATTGGAAAAGGTTCCAAGCACCTCATCGCCGATGATGTGGCCGTGCGTATCGTTGATCGACTTGAACGCATCGAGGTCGAAGATCACGACGGAATCCCCGAGCTGCAATTCATTGTCGGTCAGCACATCGTAAAGGGCGCGCCTGTTCAGCAAACCGGTCAGGCTGTCGGTGCGCGCATCATTGGCATGGCGGCGCGCAATACGCGACTGGGTGAAATTCAGCGACAGGGCGCCAATGCCCGTAATCCCGATGATGGCCGTTATCGCATTGATATTTTCAGCCCAGTTGCTGGGAATGGCGGTCATCACCCATTGCCGTTCATAAAGGATCACGGCACCGCACAGAAAGAACGAGATCGCCGTCAGGACATAAAGCGCGATCATGCCTGTCACGGGCACCGGCGCCTCGCGATAGACATGGAAATATTCCTTCGCGGTCAGCAGGAGCAACAGGGCCGATGTCAGGTTGAAAATTGCCGTGCCGGTGCCCGTCTGTCCCGCCAGGATCGGCAGCACCGTCGCGCTGATGACGGCAATCGCCAGAACGATCAAAAAGCGGCTGCGAACCGCACGGCCCGAAATCTGCCGCGAACCGAGGATCAGCAGTATGAAGCCAAGGCTTTCGAGGGTGAAGGCAATGATGGAGGCCGTGGCCAGCGGCAACGGACCGGCATAATAAAGCACCGCCCCCGTGCCGAGCAGGATCATGCCAAGGCAACCCCATAACAGGAAGCTGTCGCGGGAGTTCTGGTACCAGACACTCAGGATCGTCAGGGCCACTGCCAGGGAGCAGATACCCGCCGCAAAAAACAGAGTATTCTCGTCAAAACCCAAGGATGCGTTCCCCCAACCGCAAGATGCTGCCCGACAGAGTGTAATTCAGCTCTTTGTAATAAGCGATAAGCAATGTGCCTGTGCGTCTCTCCTGGCAGCCCTTGTCATTTCAGGCGCCATTTCCATCAAATTGACAGGGTCCTGCCCCTAAACCCCAGAAGCTGAAAACTTTTTTATTCCGGCCACTTGAACGGCCGTGGCGGCTTACTAAATCGACGCCGTCACACTAACATTTTCGTTCGATCAAATGGAGGTTCTGATGAGCGACCGTTTGTTTGACAGCCCTGTATTTGTTAAGGATGGGCCCTATCTCATTCGCGAAATTGCCTGCGTTGAAGATGCAATAGATTATCTTTATGAATGGCCGGAGCATGACCGCGATGTCATATATGAAATGACATGGAAGGCATGTTGTGATGCGCAGAACGGTCTCAAACCCCTGCACGTCGCGCGCCATGCGGTAGCAGGCTTCGCCCTCAAGCGAAATATTCTCGAAGAACCGCAAACAGCAATTCCGTGGGCACCGAACGTTCGATCTGGCGGCGGCAGAGTTCCGGCATAGGAGCTTCGCTCATGCACTGGTATTTTATAATAGAGGGTACGATCCTTGCGGCTTTTCTGACGGTGACAGCCGCGCTGGTATGGAAAAACCTGCGCAGGCACTGATTATCCAAGGCAAAACCCCGGCACCGATGGGCCGGGGTTTTGCATTTCTGGATAGACGTGCATCTCCAATGTTCGGTTGAAACGGGAAATGCCCTCTCCTCCAGGCTACATCATGCTGCCAGCGAAGCCATGTCGATGACGAAGCGGTAGCGCACGTCACTCTTCAGGACGCGTTCATAGGCTTCGTTGATCTCCTGGATATTGATCTTCTCGATTTCGGAAACGATGTTGTGCTGGCCGCAGAAGTCCAGCATTTCCTGCGTTTCCTTGATCGAGCCGATCATCGATCCCGCAAGCGACTTGCGGCCCGGAATGAGCGAGAAGGCATGCACAGGCACCATATGTTCCGGCACGCCGACAACAACCATGGTGCCGTTTACCTTGAGCAGCGCAAGATAGGCATTCCAGTCGATGGCGACGCCAACCGTGCAGATGATGAGGTCGAACGTTCCGGCCAGCTTCTGGAAGGTGGCAGCGTCGCTGGTGGCGTAATATTCATGGGCGCCGAGCTTGAGACCGTCTTCCTTCTTGGAAAGCGACTGGCTCAGCACCGTCACATGCGCGCCCATGGCATTGGCGAGCTTGACGCCCATATGCCCGAGCCCGCCCATGCCGATGATCGCGACCCGCTTGCCCGGACCTGCATTCCAGTGGCGCAGCGGCGAATAAAGCGTGATGCCCGCGCACAGCAGCGGAGCTGCCGCATCGAGCGGAAGATTGTCGGGCATGGAAAGGACATATCCTTCCTTCACGACGATATGGTCCGAATATCCGCCCTGCGTCCGTTCCTTTCCTTCGGCGTCGAAGGTGTTGTAGGTCTGGATGAGGCCCGGAAGATATTGCTCGTTGTCGACATCCCGGCTGGCGCAGCCGACGCAGGAATCCACGAAGCAGCCGACGCCGACCTTGTCGCCGACCTTGAATTTGGTGACCGCATCGCCGACGGCAGTCACGACGCCCGCGATTTCATGTCCCGGAACGATGGGATAAACGGCATTCTTCCATTCATTGCGAACGGTATGGATGTCGGAATGGCAGACGCCGCAATACTGGATCGAGATGACCACGTCATCCGCGTTGGGCTCGCGCCGTTCAAATGTGAACGGAACCAACGGCTCGTCTGCATCCGTAGCAGCATAACCTCTTGCTATGGCCATGATAGACTCCATTTATTGGATTGGGGAAGCAGGCGGAATATGCCGGAGACACGGGCAGATGCGGTAGACCGATCCTGCAAGCTTCTTGCACGATCCTGCAAAACTGCCTGTTTCGCGATTGCCGATACCGACCCGCTTGCGCAATAATTGCTCTATTCCACATCGTCTGAACCGGATCATCCATGACGTCATTGACAGAGACCTATAACGAGCTTGCCGCTCTCGCGGAGCGTTTCACCGCACAGGACGGCGAATACCGCATGCCGATCGAAGGTCTGTCGATCAGCAGGCGCACGACACCAAGCATACCGTGCCACAGCAGTTACAGGCCCTGCCTCGCCATGGTGCTGCAAGGCGCAAAATCGCTGCGCCTCGGTTCCGAAACGATCAACTATACCAAGGGCGAGTATCTGGTGACGTCGCTGGACCTGCCGGTCACATGGCGGGTGGTGGAGGCGAGCCCGGAAGCGCCGCATCTGTGCCTGGCGCTCGCCATCGACAGCGAGAAACTGACCGATCTGATCGGCCGCGTGGATGTTCGCAGACGGATGCTAGCCGATGGGGATCAATGGGGAATAACCGTCAATGCCGCGCCTGCGGGCCTGCTGGATGCAGCCTTGCGCCTGCTGCGCCTTCTCGACAACCCCGACGATATTCCGGTGATGGCGCCCCTGATCGAACAGGAAATCCTCTATCGCCTTCTGACGGGTCCCGGCGGCGAGCGACTGATCAACATCGCCACCGCCGACAGCCAGGCCAACCGTATAGCGCGGGCTATCGCATGGCTTCGCCAGAACTTTGCCGCACCGTTGCGGATCGAACAGCTTGCCGAACACGTCAATATGAGCGCGTCGTCGTTTCATCACCATTTCAAGG
This sequence comes from Brucella sp. IR068, assembly GCF_049065885.1. Classification (NCBI taxonomy): domain Bacteria; kingdom Pseudomonadati; phylum Pseudomonadota; class Alphaproteobacteria; order Hyphomicrobiales; family Brucellaceae; genus Brucella; species Brucella sp. IR068. The sequence goes on from NZ_JBAKHE010000004.1 coordinate 11,526, forward strand.
CGATCACGGCGATGACGCCGGTACAGTATCAAAAGCAGCTCCGCCTCAACGAAGCCCGCAGGCTGATGCTGGTCGAGCGGCTGGACGCCGGTACGGCAGGCCATCGCGTCGGCTATCAAAGCCCGTCGCAGTTCAGCCGCGAATATAGCCGCTTCTACGGCAACCCGCCGATGCGCGACATCGAAGCCGCCTGAATGACAAAACGGCGGAACTATCATTCCGCCGTTCTTTAAAGAGCATCCCGAAAAGTGTGAAACGGTTTTCGGGAAAGATCGCCCAAAACAATGGGACAGAGCGCCGATCTGATCCCGTCAGATCGGCGCTTTGTTGTCAGTGGGTCTGGCTGTTGCGGACCGTTGCAACATCCGCCGCCTTCACCGGCCCGGCGCTGTTGCCCCATGCGGAGCGCACAAAGGTAGCCAGTTCGGCAACTTCATCGTCCGTCAGGCGGTCGGCGTAGCCCTGCATCACAAGGCGCATCGGACGCTTTGCCGTGGACGGAACCTCGGCGCCGTGCAGGATGATCGAGATCAGCGGCTTCGTTTCCGAACCTGTCACCAGATCGTTGCCGGCAAGCTCGGGGAATATCCCCGGAGCGCCCCTGCCCGACACGAAATGGCAGGCAGCACAGTTGTCGAGATAGAGCCGCGCACCAAGCGGCATATCCGGAGAGGCTTCGGTCAGCATCTTTGTCGTTGCTTCACCGGCGGCATCAGCCGGGGCGGCTGGCAATGCCTTGGATGCCTTCACGGCAAACTCCTGCGGCACTTCAACGGCAGCACCGTCAATCCCCTTCAGGAATGCGGCGATCGCCAAATTGTCGGCATCGGTGAGATGCTGAAGCGAATGTTCGACCGCAAGGCCCATTTCGCCATTGGCCGTGGAGTAGGAATTGCGGCCTGTTGCAAGATAGGTCGCCAGTTCCTCGATGGACCACTTCTGCGGAGCGGAATTTGCGCCGCGCAGCGACGGTGCGTTCCAGCCATCGACGACGCCGCCGGTGAGGAAGTCCTTGTCACCGACTTGCGTGCCGCTCTGCGCCATCAGCGGATTGCGCGGGCTGTGGCAGGCGGCGCAGTGAGCCGGGCCCTCGACCAGATACTGGCCGCGATCCTGTGCTTCCGACTTGCCTGCGGCCTTGAAGCCCGCTTCCTGACCGAGAGCCAGCCAGTTCCATGCACGAATGCCGAAACGCATGTTGAACGGAAAGCCGAGCTTGGTTTCCTGAACGACATTGTTCACCGGCTCGACCTGATGCATGAAATAATCATACAGCGCGCGGACATCTTCCTCGGTCAGCTTGCGATAGTTCTCGTAAGGCATTGCCGGATAGAGATGTGAGCCATCGGCACGAATGCCGTCATAGAGAGCGGCGCGGAACTGATCGAGCGTCCAGTTTCCGATGCCGGTTTCCTTGTCCGGGGTGATGTTGGTCGTCCAGATCGTACCCATCGGGCTTGCAATCGGGCGTCCACCGGCAAAAGGCTTGCCGCCTTCCGCCGTGTGGCAGGCCATGCAGTCCGATGCATACATGACATACTGGCCCTGCCCTTCGGCAGGTTTCCAGTCCGCCGCCAGTTCCCTGGTTGGCTTCGTCAGCTGTACCGGCACGAAGATGAAGGCCAGCAGCGCGACAATTCCGATGACGACGAGAGCGCCGATTATGCGAAGAAAAGTCTTCATCACCATTCTCCTCAGATCAGCGGACGCGGATTGGACAGGTATTGCGTGCGGATCGCATGCGCAGTCGAATAGGCAAGCCCGCCGAGCAGACCCGTCGGATTGTACTGCGTGTTCTGCACGAAATTGCCCGCGCCGGTCAGGAACACATTGTGCTTGTCCCATGCCTGCGAATAGCGGTTGACCACGCCCTCACGCGGATTGTCCGACATGATATGGCCACCCGTATTGTGCGTCGTCTGGTATGGGCGCACGTCATACTGCGCGCCTTCCTTCTTGAAGGACGACTGCATCAGGTCGGGGTTCATCGTCCTGGCCAGCGCTTCCATCTTGGTCTTCATGTACTGGGTCATCCGGATATCATTCGGATTCCAGTTGAAGGTCATGCGCATGAGCGGGCGACCGTGACGGTCCTTGTAGGTCGGGTCCAGATCGAGATGGTTGGTCCGGTAGGACATGTGCGAACCATGGCTGCCGATCGACATGGAATGGCCGTACCATTCGGCGATGGCCTTTTTCCACGCGCCGCCCCATGCCGGTGTACCGGATGGCAGCGCCATGCTGCGGATCGGCTGGCCGTTGGTCTGGCCGGCGCGCCAGTACGAACCGCCGATGAAGCCTTCCCGTCCGAAATCGATCTGGTTGACACCGAAATCGTCGATGCACATGCCATTCGCGCCGGTGCCGATGAAGGGGTTGAATTCCTCATCCTTGAAGAAGAGCGTCACGCCGCCATTCATCTGATAGGCATAGTTGCGCCCGGTGACGCCTTCGCCCGTTACCGGGTCATATGGCTGGCCGATACCCGACAGAAGCGCCAGATGCACGTTGTTGAGCGAGAAGGACGCGAGGATGACGATATCGGCGGGCTGGAAAACTTCTTCCTGCGTCGCCTCGTCGAAATAGGTCACGCCCGTGGCGGTCTTGCCGTCCGGCGCCATTTCAACGCGCAGAACTTCAGACTCCGTGCGATAGGAGAAGTTCGGCATGCGCTTCAGCGCATCGAGGATGGCCGTCTGCGGCGATGATTTGGAATACTGGTAGCAGCCGAAACGCTCGCAGAAACCGCAGTGATTGCACGGCCCCATCTGCATGCCATATTCGTTGACATAGGCGGTCGAGGCAATGCCGCCCGGCGACGGGAACGGGTGATACCCCATGCCCTGAGCCGCATCGGCGAACTTCCGTCCATCCCAGGTCGTGTGCATCGGCGGCATCGGGTAGTCATTGGAACGCCAGCCCTCGAACGGATTGCCGCCTTCGACGATCTTTCCCTTCAGATTGCCCGCCTTGCCGGAAATGCCCGCGATGCGCTCGAAACGGTCGAAGAAAGGCTCCAGCTCGTCATAGTGGATCGGGTAGTCGCCGAGAAGCATGTCTTCGGGAATGATCTGCTCGCCCCAGCGTTCCTTGACATAGGAGCGCAGGCGCAGCTCTTCGGGCTGCGGACGCCAGTTCAGGCCGTTCCAGTGCGTGCCTGCACCGCCGACACCGTTGCCGGGCAGAAACGAGCCGAAGCTGCGGTAGGGCAAGGCGACTTCGTCGGCGTTGCGGCGGATCGTGACGGTCTGCTGGCTGGCGCGCTGCATCATCTTCAGGCGCACGCCGTATTTCAGCTCGTCGATCATGTTGGGATATTTGAAATCCGGGACCGTGTTCTGGTCATGCCCGCGCTCGAGCGCGACGATTTCAAGCCCTTCCTGAGCCAGTTCCATGGACAGGATGGCTCCGGTCCAGCCGAGGCCGACCACAACCACGTCTTTTTTCTTTTCCTGACGTGCCATCGTTAAGCCCTTTCGCCCTTGATCGAGACCGGGCCCAGCGGGTAGCGAACATTGTAGCGTTCGACCCATTCCTTGTAGCTGCCGCGCGCACCGGGGAAGCCGATATAGCTCCACGCCTGCATGCCGTGATTGCCGCCATACATCGGATCGGCGAAATAGCCTTCCTTGGTGTTCTGCAAAAGAAGCGTGAAGAAGTCGCGCAGTTCAGGCTGAAGGCCGACCTCCCCCTTCTGCAGCGAGGTCAGCGCCGCATCCTGCTGTTCCGCAGTTAGGGCGGAGAAAGCCGCGCCGTACTTCTGCTCGCACCATGCGTTGAACGCGGGAATGCCCTGCCGGTAAATCTGCGCAGGGTTCAGCGGTGTCTGCCAGCCACGCGTCGGATCTGCGGACGGATCGTGGGGTCCGACCATGTACCAGTCATCCGCGCGACCGAAATCGCCGGCGAGCTGGAGATCGATGAATACGGGAACACGGGCTTCGATAGCGCCGGGGCCGTCGCCTTCGGACGGAATCAGTCTCGCCGTGGCTGCAAGAACGAAAGCCCATTCGACTTCATTGAAATATTGGCGTTCATATTGTTCGAGTGGAACCGGGGGAGTTTGCGGTTCCGCTTTTGCTGAGACAGCGAGCCCTGAAAGCATCACACTTGCTGCGGAGGCTTTCAGAAAACTGCGACGACTCGGATATCCGGGGAGGTCGGTCATTGTCGTTTCCTGCCGATCTGGTGGGTAAGACTTTTTGAGTGTTTCCGAGAAATTCCACGATACGCAGACGAGAAACATATACGCTGGATACACATACCTTCAGAATAGTTCAAATATCTTGTACCCTAGTTGTGCATAAACATCCCGAGGTCTCTATAAAACCGGGGCTTTAGCGCATTCGGAAAAGCCCCGCAGAACGACCGGAAATCCGCTTGCCTTGGCGGTTTTGCACCTCGTTTTCACAATCACGTGATTGCAGGCACGTGATTGCAGGATTTGCCCGCCGATATTGCCCGGCAACGCCCTTGAGCCCGCTTCCGCAGGGATAATTCGCCTCGCCCGACCGGAACCGGCCCCGGCTTTTCACGTTGAAAGCGGTGGCCGAAAGAGGTCATTATGGGCCGTCGTGGTTTGCGCACGACGGGAGTGAAACGAAGGGAGGTCAGAAAAATGAAGGCACGCACAGCGACTGTCGGTGATCTTGAAAGCGTTTTTCATGACCTTTCGAGGCGCATGGCGATCGAATATATCGCCGCCGGCAAGGATACCAAAGCCGCCTACGACAACCTGATGATGAACCTGCGGGAAGGTCGTGCACATGCCTTGCTGCAAGACGACAAGGTGGTGGCAATCATCGCGTGGCACGAAGCGGATGGCGCGACGGACACGCTTTTCGCCGCGAAGGAGGAATTCTTCAACCGCAACACCGTGCGCTTCTGCAAGCAGCATATCCGGCAGATTCAGGCGCTGGCGGGCGATCTGCCTGTCCACTCGCGAAGCTGGCTCGACCGTTCCGACATTGTGAAATGGTTCCGGATCATCGGCTATGAGGAAAAGGGCACCGAGAACGGCGCCCGGCTGTTTGAACTGCCCGCCCCCAACGACGCAATCGTCTCCGCATGATTTTCGCCACCGGAGCAATTCCGGTGGCGCCCACGGCAAAAGCAAAATCCGACTGCAAAGCGGCCGAACTTGAGAAGTCTGTTCCTTGATGAAGGAGACTTCGTAGCTCACCATCGCAGCATGGACACGAGCTATATCTATATCGCCATCGCCCTGCTTCCATTCCTGCTCTGGAGCACGATCATCGTCGTACTGTCGGAACTGGATATCGATGCCGGTCACACGGACCGCGAAAGCATGAGCGATGATCGCCCCACCGACGACCAGATGGCCGACGTCGTGACCATTCCCTACGGCCTGATCTTCCCGCTTTATTATCACACGCCGACCGCATCCCGCGAGATCGGCTGACGTCGTTCAGGCGCGCGGCACAACCCTTGTTCGCAAGTCGCTTCACGCCCGCCATACAGGGTTGCGGCAGTGCGGGCAAAGTGTTGCAGATAGATCGCAGCCGCAAGCCTGACCTCACCCTTACCCTTCGATTGCCCCCTAATAATTGTTGACTCTGTTACTCCATTTTATAGTTGAGTAGCACACTCTTATTTAATGTCACGAGACGGGGAACGCTCGCGACAGGCTTATGAACCGAGGGACCCGCATGCGCTTCAATTCCCGTCACGGTCGGCTGAACCTGGCTTTGACCTGCTCCACCCTTCTTGCTTCCACTGCGATTTCGCTGGCTCAGGACAGCGCGCAACCGCTTGTTCTGGACACGGTTACGATCCAGTCGCAGAGCAACGACACGCTCGTTCAGGACGGTTATGTCGCCAAGAGAGATCGTGAAGGCACTAAGATCGACACGGATATCGTCAGGATTCCGCAGTCCATTTCGGTCATCACCCAGCGCCAGATGGAAGACCAGAAGCCTGTTACGCTCAACGATGCATTGAGCTATACGGCGAGCGCCAATCCGAACAATTTCGGCTTCGACACACGGTATGACGCGTTCTATCTGCGTGGTTTCCCGGCCTATTACACCGGCATGTTCCGCGATGGCCTGCGCATCATCAACGGCCCGTCTGCCTGGCTGAAAACCGAGCCATACGGCATCGAGGGCATTACCGTGCTGAAGGGCCCGGCTTCCTCCCTCTATGGCGTGAGTGGCCCCGGCGGTATCGTCAACGTCGTCACCAAGCGCCCGAAGGAAGAAGAATTCCGTGAGGTCGAGTTGCTGTTCGGCAGCCACAATCGCTATCAGGCCGCTTTCGACCTGTCCGGTCCGGCCAATGAAGACAAAACAATCCTCTATCGCATTACCGGCCTTGGCCGCATTAGCGATACCGAACTGCCCGGCTATCCGGACGACAAATATTACATTGCCCCGTCATTCACCATAAAGCCGGATGAAGACACGCGCTTTACATTCCTCAGCGAGTTTTCCCGCTCGGTGACCGGCGGCACGGCGGCGTTCTACAATCCGTCCTATGGCGAGGTTTCCAACCTCTACGAAGGCGACCCGAACTATAATGATTTCGTGCAGAAACAGGGCCGCGTTGGCTACGAATTCGAGCATCGTTTCAACGATCTGCTGACCGTTCGCCAGAATGTCCGCTACAGCGATGTCGATGCCGACCTTGAATATAGCGGCCATTATCCGCAGGAAGGCACCGCCGATCTCGCCCGCTACTGGGGCCACTACAAGGAGCGCATGAAGAACTTCGTCGTCGACACGATGGCGCAGTTCGATTTTGAAACCGGAGCGCTGACCCACAAGGCAATCGCTGGCATCGACTATGCCTGGTCGGACTACAAGGCCTATAGCGGCCTGTCCTACGTGTCGATTGAAGACATTCGCGCAATGGACGTTCCGTTCAACGGCGCCCAGAAGATGAATCAGGTCGGCATCTACGCGCATGACCAGATCGAGTGGGATAACCTCACCGTGTTCGGCAGTGGCCGTTATGACTGGGTGAAGTCCACGACCACGGATGTCGACTATACCGATACCAGGCAGAACGACAGCGCGTTCTCGGGACGCGTCGGCGTGGCTTACAAGACCGAATGGGGGCTCATCCCCTACGTCAACTATTCGACCTCCTTCTCTCCCAATATCGGCTTCGTTTACGATGACGTCGCGAGCGATGACAGGCACGTCGCCAATCCGACCATCGGTCGCCAGAAGGAAATCGGCGTCAAATACGAAATTCCCGGTTATAACGCCGTCATCAGCGCTTCATTGTTCGACATCGACCAGAAGGACGGCATCGTGCTCGATGCGTCTTCGGGCATGAACAAGCAGCGCCAGCTCGATCTGAATTCGCGCGGTTTCGAGCTTGAAGCCAATGCCACGCTCGATAACGGCATCGGCATCATCGCTTCCTACACCCACTTGCGGGTCAAGATCGACAAGGGCGCGGAAGGCACCGTCGGCAACGAACTCTCCGGCACGCCGAACGATGTCCTGTCGCTCTGGGGCAACTACAAGATCGAGAACGGCGTGCTTGCCGGTCTCGGCCTCGGTTCCGGCATTCGTTACGTCAGCTCCAGCTATGGAGACGATCTGAACAGCTTCAAGAACGAATCCCGCATCATGGTCGATGCCGCCGTTTCCTATGATTTCGGTTATCAGGATCCGAAGCTTGAAGGCGTTCTGTTGCAGGTCAACGCCAAGAACATCTTCGACAATCGCGACCCGGTCTGCACGGCAGGCTATTGCTATCAGCAGGAAGGCCGCCAGATGTTCGGCAGCCTCCGCTACCGCTTCTGATGGCCCAAATGGAGCGGATGGACAAAGCACCCTCGCCGGTCGCCGTGTTTGCGACGATCGGCGGCCTCTACATCGCCCAGAGTGTCATTGGCGGCATGACGTGGACGGGTTTGCCAGCGATCATGCGCGACAATGGCGTATCGCTCGACCAGATCGGCCTCGTTTCGCTCATCATTCTGCCCTGGGCGCTCAAGTTTCTCTGGGCGCCCGCGGTAGAGCGTTTCCGGCTGCCTCCGGCGGGCAAAACCCGCACCGCCACCATTATTCTCGGCGGCGGCTTTCTGTCCGTTCTCTGCCTCCTTGTCATCGGCTTTGTCGATCCGGGACAGGTCTATCTGCTGCTTGCGATCCTGGCCGTCGTCGCCTTTGCCACGGCCACCGTGGACATCGCCTGTGACGGCTATGCCGTGCAAAGCCTGTCGCCCGAAAACTACGGTTGGGGCAATGCAGCGCAGGTCGGCGGCGCCTATCTCGGGTCGGCCATCGGCGCCGGTGCCTTTCTGATCCTCGTGGACAAAGCGGGCTGGCAGGTCGCCATCTGGACCATGGCCGCAGTCCTCGTGCTGCTGGGCCTTCCTTTCGCGGTCTTTTCGCGCGGCCGAGACAGGGTCGAGGATCGCCCTCACACCCCTTCCCTGCTGGCCGCATGGCGGCGACCGGAGATGAGACGCGGCCTTGCGGCGGCTGCGGTCTATGTGATCGCACAAAAGGCCGGACTGGCAATGCTCGGCCCGTTTCTCATCGATGCAGGGCTTGACCTCACCACAGTCGGCATTCTGAACGGAGCAGGCAGCATGTTCATCGGCCTTGCGGCGGCGCTGGCCGGTGGCTGGCTGGTTCGCGCTTTCGGCGTTCGCGGCATTCTGGTCGCGGCCCTGCTGCTGCAGGCTTTCTGCTTCCTGTTCTTTGCTCTCCATTCCTCGGACAAGAATGCAGGCGTCGTGCTCATTGCGGTTGCAGTGGCGAGTTCCTCCGGCGTTGTGGCACTTGGTTTCGTCGCGCTTTATGCGCAGTTCATGCACTGGTCGGACCCGAGACAGGCCGGGGTGGACTTCACCCTGTTCCAGTGCATGGATGCTCTCATCAGCATGGCGGGCGGCGTCGCATCGGGCTACGTGGCGCAATATTTCGGATATGGACCGTTCTTCGCAGGCGTCGGGGCCATCGCAATTCTCGCAGTGCCACTGATATGGAAACTCTGCCGCCCGCGCCTATCGCATTAGTTGCACGGGCGGCCGATTTCGCCCCGCACCTTAACCGATTTCTGACGATTAGCCGCTATCTGATGGGTGGCAGCCAATCGGGGGAAATCATGGCTTGGAAATTGATGTTTGCGAGTGCCGTCCTTGCTGTAGCTCGGACAATGCCAAGGGTCTTCGTTGCGCCCCAGGGGCCCGCCGTCGTCTCCGACAATGCAATGGAAATGGAGTTGAAGCCCGCGCCGATCAATCCCGACTGGGTGCTGGATGGCAATCCGCAGGCCCGTTCCAGCGAGCAATCGGCAAGCGCGGACGGCGCCGCCTATACCGCTATATGGGATTGCACCGCAGGCACCTTCCGCTGGTATTTCGGCTGGGACGAAACCGTCTATATCCTTGAAGGCGAAGTCCACGTCACCGATGCGGACGGCGGCACCCGCATCTTGCGGGCGGGCGACGTCGCCTATTTCCGCGGTGGCACATGGGCTACCTGGAAAATCGAAAACTATTTGCGCAAGGTCGCCTTCATGCGTCGCACCTTGCCCGCACCCGCTTCATTCATTTATCGCGCAAGCGACGCCGCAAGACGCCGTCTGGGTCGGCGCAAAGGCGGCGCTCTCAACTGATTACCGTTTTGTGATCGGCACGGGCGATGGAGCCGCGCCCGTCAGATTGACGGGCGGTCTCGGTTTTCAGTATAAATCCCCCATGGCCTTTGCCATACGTGATGGGAATGGGGTTCTCCCGAAACTGCCAGCAATTGGCTGATGACTCCTGCTTGAATTGAAACAGGAGAAGAGCGCGTCGCAGTGCCTCGTGAAGCAGGATACTTATCAAGCTTCCGGAAGCAGACGGCGAAGCCTCTATCCATTATTGAATGGACACAGAACAATGCAAGCTACCCTCGTTGTAGCGCTCGGCGGAGCGATCGGAAGCGTCGCGCGATACTGGCTGGCCCTCTTGATGCTCCCCGTAAGTCGTGAGCTTCCCTGGGGCACTATCGTCGTCAATATTATCGGTTCGTTTGCAATCTCGTTCTTCGGCGCATTGACGCTGGAACAAGGCCGCTTTCCCATCCCGGAAATCTGGCGCATCGCCTTCATGGTCGGCGTGTGCGGTGGCTTCACCACTTTCTCGTCATTCAGCTTGCAGACAATGGACCTCCTCCGGGCTGGCCAACCGGGCAAGGCATTGTTCAATATCGGTTTTTCGGTCGTGCTATGCCTCATCGCCGTATGGCTCGGACTGCTGGCCGCCGAACGCTTCAATGGCGGCATCGAACAGGTCGCACAGAATGTGATCGAAGAAGAAGCTTCTTGAGCACCGCTCCGGGCGCGAAACCTGTCGCGCCCTTCTCATTTTCGCACCCCTGAGCGAAAGTAATCTCGAGTATTAGCGCAATAAAAAAGCGTACCTCTCCAATCGAGAATCATCTTCTGGCGTGTCAAGTAATTTTATGCTAGTCTATACACTATTATATTTTAGGATTAATGAATATGGAAATTGATACATTCTCTATTCTCCAATCCCTTGCATTATTCGGGGTCGTCATAGTGATAATGTTCATGATTTTTATTGGCATGAACACCAATGGGACTTTGTAGTATATTTGAGTCCGCTTTTGCAAGGATTGCAGCTTGGTGGCACCGTGGCCTTCCACAGTTGCACAAGCTCGGCCGTCCTTGGGACCGAGAAGGAGGGAGGCTTTCAATACGGGCGTCGTAGCCCGCAACGCGCGCACCCTTGCAACCGAATACCGCTGATACTTATTGAATTCGATGAAAATGGCGGAGGGGGTGGGATTCGAACCCACGGTACAGTCTCCTGCACGCCGGTTTTCAAGACCGGTGCCTTAAACCGCTCGGCCACCCCTCCAGGCAATTGATTTCTCGTGCTTTTCCCGATTCCGGTAAAGCAGCAAACCGCAGCAAGCTACCGATTTGCGACCAATCGCTCAGCGAGTGACTTCTTAGCAGCTTTTCTTTTCACGTCAACGTGCACTGTTTCATTTGCCAGCATTCCGAATAGCGAAGATCAAAACGGCGGCAGGTTGAGAGGACAACAGTTCGATCCGGCGCTCGAAATGCAACTTTCGATGTCGATGCCATGGCCAGCGCCCGGATGCGCACTAGGTTCTTGCGAGCAAGCCTCTATCACAGATCGCCATTTCGGCAGAATTCAACACGGAGAAATCCCATGCAGCACGAAATCCGCGAAAATATGGAAGTAATCGGAGCCGATGGCGTTCATGTCGGCACGGTCGACCACATTGAAGATAACCGCATCAAGCTCAAGAAGACCGATAATTCCGGCCAGCACGCCGACCATCACCATTATATCGAACTTGGCTTCGTTGCCGACGTTGAAGGCGACAAGGTAAGACTTTCCGCCAATGCGAATGTGGCGGTCACCCTGGAAGAAGAAGCCTCCGGTCGCCCGGTCGATCTTTGAAGCAGCCCGAACGCCAGTTCATAACACGGCGCGGCGGGCTGCCGTGTTATGAGGCGCGCTGCCGTCTCCAACACCTTCATCATTTGTTGCAGATCCGGACGCCGGTCTGATAGAGTTTTTATGCAAAAATGCCGCAATGAAGCGACCGGACTTGTCCTTTGTCATAATGCGGCTTAAACTTGAGTGTAATAATCAAAATAAGAAAAGGGAAGCTATGAGTCTGGATTCCGTAAAGGCCTTTTTTGCGGCCAAAGCGCCTGAAATCGAAGTGATCGAACTGCCCACCAGCACCGCCACCGTTGTTCTCGCCGCCGAAGCGCATGGCGTGGAACCGGGGCAGATCGCCAAGACGCTTTCCTTTTCGGCCAAGGAGCAGACCATTCTCATCGTTACCCGTGGCGATGCCCGCATAGACAATCGCAAGTTCAAGGATCAGTTTGGAACGAAGCCGCGTATGCTGGATGCCGAGACTGTCCTTGCTGAAACCAGCCATCCCGTCGGAGGCGTTTGCCCGTTCGGCCTGCCGAGCGCCCTGCCCGTCTATTGCGATGTTTCGCTGAAGACCTATGAGGAAGTCGTGCCTGCAGCCGGGGCTACCAACAGCGCCGTGCGCATCGCTCCGCACAGGATGGCCGAACTCGTCAGCGCCGAGTGGATAGATGTTTGCCAGTGACGCCAAAATGGACGTTTGCGGCCGGTCTGGGAGGAACTCGCAGCGAATTGATGCCGGCAACAACTTTTCCCCTTTAAAGGTGAGAAAAGACTTCATATATTTTAAGAATGATTCTAAAGTGGGTTAAGAAACAGATACTCGCTTTAGCGCATGTTCCGATCGCGCCTTGAACCTTTCGGAAAAGCAGATGCGACAGGACCAGAATTTAAAAGCAGTTCCGAAACAGGGATGAACGTTTTCGGTTGGAGCTGCAAACTCAAGGATTGGAGCATCGCTGCCTCTGTGGAGGCGAGATTGCTTCAAGACGTGTTGAAAGGAACAGTGATGCGTCTTACCCGCCAGACGAATTATGCCGTTCGTATGCTCATGTACTGCGCTGCCAATGACGGCAAGCTCAGCCGCATTCCGGAAATTGCACGCGCATACGGCGTTTCTGAACTGTTTTTGTTCAAGATTCTTCAGCCGCTCGTCGAGCATGGGCTGGTAGAAACGGTGCGCGGTCGCAATGGCGGCGTGCGGCTCGGACGCGCGGCACAGGACATTTCACTGTTCGACGTCGTGCGGGTGACGGAAGAAAACTTCGCCATGGCCGAGTGCTTCGAAAACGACGCCACCGAATGCCCGCTGGTTGATAGCTGCGCACTGAATTCGGCGCTGCGCGAAGCGCTCAATGCCTTCTTTGCCGTGCTGATGAAGTACAGCATTGCCGACCTCGTCAAGGCGCGCCCGAATGTGCGGCACCTGCTTGGTCTCGATGAGATGGAACCGGAGCGCGTCGCGAGCTGACGGCTCGGCGCCAGGGTGCGAACGAACAGGTCCGGCTTGCTGCCGGACCTTTTTTCATTCTGCGGCGGCGCGATAGGCGGATTGCGGCAGTATGAAAGGCACGCCCTTTTCGGGCGGAACGCCGACCCGTAACGAGCATTCGTAGACACGTTCGAGCCGCTCGTCAGTCAACGCTTCGCGCGGCGTCCCCATCACGTCGAGCTTGCCCTTGCTCATCACCGCTATACGGTCGGCGAACATGGCGGTCAGGTTGAGGTCGTGCAGGATCGCGATCACGCCGCCGCCTGCCGCCGCGAAATCCTTCGCAATCTCCATCACGACGATCTGATGCCGTATATCGAGGCTTGAAATCGGCTCATCCAGAAACAGATAACGCGCCTTGCCGCCCACGACGGGCTTCCAGACCTGACACAGAACACGGGCAAGCTGCACACGCTGCTGCTCTCCGCCGGAAAGCTCCTGATAGAGCCGCCCGCTGAAACCGGCAAGATCAACCCTTTGCAAGGCGAGATCGGGCAGCCGCTTTTCTTCATCGCGAGAAACACCGCTGTAGCCGCCCGTAAGCCCGATCTTCACGATTTCCCGTACCGTGAAGGGAAATGACAGGGCGCTCGCCTGCGGCAGCACCGCGCGGCGCGCCGCCATCTGCCAGGGCTTGATTTCCGCGAAGGACTTGCCGTCCAGACAGGCTGTTCCCGTATAGGCGATATCACCGGAAAGCGCACGCAGCAGCGTTGTCTTGCCGGAGCCGTTCGGCCCGACGATTGCCGTCACCTCGCCCGGTTTGGCGGAAAAGGCAACGTCGCTGATGATGGTCTTGCCCGACAGGCTTACGCCCAATGAAGTTGTTTCAATCATGACAGCCTCACAGATCGAGCAGGCCGCGCTGGCGCAGCAATATCCAGAGGAAGAACGGCGCGCCGAAAAGCGCGGTGATGATGCCGATCGGCAATTCCGCCGGAGCCACAATCGTGCGGCTTACCGCATCTGCGAGCAGCAGAAGCGTCGCGCCCAGCAGGGCTGAGGCCGGCAGGAGATAGCGATGATCCGGACCGATGCCAAGGCGCAGCATATGCGGCACGACGATACCGATAAAGCCGATCCCGCCTGCGACGGCGACCGTCGCGCCGGTGGCGGCAGCGACCGTGACGATGGCGATGTTCTTGACGCGCTGCACCTGAATACCAAGATGGCCAGCGGCAGCTTCTCCGAGAGCCAGCGCATTGAGACCGCGTGCCAGCAAGGGCGATACGGCGAGGACGACGGCAATGATCGGACCTGCGGCGCCGATCTTCGCCCAGGTGGAACCGGCAAGGGAGCCAAGGCCCCAGAATGTCAGGTCGCGGAGCTGGCGGTCATCGGCCAGATAGATAAGCCCGCCGGTGGCAGCGCCCGCCAGAGCCGCCAGTGCGATACCTGCAAGCAGCATGGTCGCCACAGAGGTCCGCCCCCGCCTCGTCGCAACACGATAGAGCAGAAACGTGCTGCACAGCCCGCCAAGGAATGCCGCCAGCGGCAGAGCATAGACACCAAGAGCAGCTATGACCGGCGCAAGAACGGTGCCGCCCAGAACGATCATGGAAACCGCTCCAAGGCTCGCGCCAGCGGAAACGCCGACGAGGCCCGGGTCGGCAAGCGGATTGCGGAAAAGCCCCTGCATGACAGCCCCGGAAACCGCGAGCCCCGCCCCTATCAGCATGCCCATGACGATACGCGGCAGGCGGATTTCCATGATGATCAGATGATCGCGGCGAAATGCATCCGCGCCCTCGGTTCCAGCGGAGGTCAGAGTGCGCAGAACCGAAAGCACGGACGCATCCGAAGCGCCAGCCGTGAGGCTGAACAGAGCAGCGAAGCACAAGGCCGCCGCGAGCAATATGATGGTGAGCCGTGCGCGTACCGCGCGGTCTCCCGTGTCATTTTCTGAATGACGCGCTGTAATGCGCTGCATGCGCGCCACGCGACCCTGGATCGTCATTTCCAATAATCCTTGCAATCGGGCCTGCGCTGGAACCGCGCAAGCCCGACCATGTTACTGCCCCGCAGGAGCGCCATAGAGTTTTGCCGACAGGTCACGAATGGCAGCGCCGGTTCGCGGCCCGAAACCTAACAGATAGGACGCCTCCATAGAAACGATGTTTCCGTTCCGCCCCGCCGGTGTTGCCGCGATAACCGGGTTTTTCATGAGCGATTCCGGCGTCATCCCATCCGCGCCCGTATCCATGATCAGGATCATGTCAGGCGCCGCCTTCTCAACGGCCTCGTCGGTCAACTGCTTGTATCCGTGATATTCGCTGATGACGTTTTCACCACCGGCAAGCTTGATCATGCCATCAGCCGCCGTGCCGGTGCCTGATGCCATCAGGCGTCCGCCGGGAGCCGACAATACGAAAAGCACACGCCTGCGTGGGTTATGGCCTGCCGCAGCCTTTTCGGCCGCCTCAATGTCGCTGGATATTTCTGCAGCAAGCGTCCGGGCCCTGTCTTCCAGACCGAGTGCCTTGCCCACGATCTCGATTTTCCTGACGACGCTTTCGCCTGTAAAGGTCTCCGGCACGACGATCATCGGCACGGACGCTTTTTTCAGGACATCGAGTGTATCCTGCGGGCCACTGCCTTCGAGGAGCAGAATGCCGGTCGGGTTGACCGAAAGCACGCCTTCGGGGGCAAGCTGGCGCATATATCCCACATCTGCCAGCTTCTTGACGGCTTCGGGATAAACGCTTGTCTGGTCACGACCGGCAAGCATATTTTCCGCCCCGAGAGCGTAGACTATTTCCGTCAGCGATCCGCCAACGGAAACAATGCGCGACGTATCGGTGAAACGATCGACAGTGTCGGCGCTCGCAGCGCCGGTCGCCAGCGACAGTGCGATGGCGACAAGGGCGGCTCCGTGCCTGAGGCGCAAGGAAATGAACGACATCGCCGTCACCCTATGCAGCGGAGGATTGCGGCAGACGTGGAAGATTTTCCACGATCATGCGCCAATCGGCCAGTTCCGCTTCGCCCTCATGACGCTCACCGAAGAACTGAACAATCAGTTCGCCCCTGGCATCATAAGCTTCGAGCGAGGTCACATGCCCGTCCTTGGTCGGCTTGCGCACAACCCAGACGTCAGAGATGTGATCGAGGCGCAAATGCATATGGAAAGTCGGGTCCAGCACGTTCAGCCAAGGGCCCATCATCTTGATCTCGTGGATCGGCCCCGTGTGAATCTGGATGCAGCCGCGGCTACCGACAAAGCACATGATCGGAAGCTTTTCCTGCACCGCATGGTTCATCATGGCCTCGACTGACGACGTGTCGACCCGCCAGGCGAAATCATGACCGGCAAGATGCACGGCCTGATGCCGGTCCACGCCGAAATCCTTCAGCAGGCCGACAAACTGGTGCACATCGGTGAGAGCGCCCCAACGCTCACGGAAAGCGTCGATATCGAGAAGCGACACATCCGCCTTCGGTCCCTTGGGAGCGAGGATGCTTGTTTCGATGACCGGAGACTGATCATCCAGCAGCATATCCCTAACGAGCGCCTCATAGGCATCAACGTCGGAAGCCGGGCGCAGATGTATCTTGAAGACCGCCTCGCCCGTGGCGTCGAAGAACTGCAGGCTGCGGCGCGTTGCTTCACCGTCCCGCTTGGCGACCGCAAAACCGTGAACCCAGTGCTTTGGAAAAATGCGAAGATCGATTTCCTTGCCGAGCGCCAGCGAAGCGTGCGCTCCCCAGACAGTCTTTTCAAAAGGTCCGATCTTTTCATGAACCACGCTTTCATTGCGCGTCAATGCCATGATCTCGCCGACAGACGCGATGCGGTTCAACAGCGTTTCAACATCGGCACGAATGCGTCGCGCCGAAATCGACGCCATCTCGGGCTGTCCGCAATGCGCTGCAACAAAATCGGCTTCTGATATAGCGAGACTCTGCGCAAAATCGCGTTCGCGCATTTTCGGATTATCAGCCCGTGCCTTGAGAATCTCCTCTGGGGAGGGCTTGGTATGGGTCGTCATCTGATGTTGCCTACTTGTTTAGGATGAGCTTGCCTTGGCGGGTGATCTTGAGGCGATAGAGCGAGCCGCCGTGCTCTATGCCCACTTCCCGGGAGCCGTCGAAAAGTTCGCGGCTGCCATAGGTTTTCAGTTGCGGCTCAAGCGCACTCTCGCCGAAGCGAGGTCTTATCTGAGCCGGAACAGATCCGGTCGAATCGCTGTGAAGCTGGCTTTCGGAAATGCGATCTGCGGCCCGCTCGGAAACGGGTCCGCGCGGCAACCGCACCTGCATGTCGATATGGATACGCCTGTTCATTTTCTCGCCTCAGCATCGACTTTCCACACGGTGATGACAGCAAATTTGTTTTGTTGACATCAATACTCATGTTTATTAATCACTGCATTACTGGAATAAACGAGTCAAGTTTAAATCTCGCTTTTTCCACGCAAGCCAGGGAGATGTTTTCTTCCCAGCCAGCACGCGGCCTTCTCTTGAGGGGGAAGTCATAAACAATTGAAATTTTTCGGTTTCTTCGCTGTCCAAAGGACTGGCGAAGCGTGTCTGGTCATGAAGGAAACATTGGAAATGCGGGCGACTGGTGGGGTTCATAGAAGGTCATTTAAGGCGAGCACGGGACTTGCCGTCATTCTGGCGGCGATGACGTCGCAAGCATTCGGGCAGGAGCAGAAAGCGGCTGACGACGAAGCCGGCGTTGCGCTGAAGACGATCACCATTCGCCGCGCGAACGACACACAAGTGCCGACCTCGGTCACGGCGCCCGTGGGCAAGGTGAACCGCGAAGAGATCAATCGTTTCGGTGGCGCGAAACTGGACGATGTGCTGCGCGGAACCGCAGGCGTCTTCACCCTCCAGAGTGGCTCCAATCCGGGCGTGGCGGTCAATATCCGTGGCTTTGAAGGCTCCGGCCGCGTCAACATGATGATCGACGGCGTGCCGCAGAGCTATCGCAACACCGCGCATGACGCGCAGGGCTATGCCTATATCGACCCCAATCTGCTGTCTGAAATTGACGTGGCGCGCGGCGCTGTTACGACCGAAGGCGGTACTGCGCTTGCCGGCAGTGTGAATTTCCGCACGCTCGGCGTGGACGATGTCATTCTCGACGGCAAGGACAAGGGCGTTCTGGGACGTGCTTCCTGGGGCAGCAACGGCACCGGATTCTCCGAAATGCTGGCGGGCGCGGCACGCGTCAATTCGATCGGGCTTGTCGCGGCCATCAGCCGCCACGATTCCAACGACTACAAGAACGGCGACGGCGTGACTGTCGAGAAGACCGGCGAGGAACTGACTTCCGGCTTGTTCAAGGCCGAGTTCGGCCTTGGCGAAGACCAGAAGCTGACGCTTGGCGGCGTTCTCTACAACAACCACTATGGCACATATGCTGCGGGCTATCGTCCGGGAACCTATACGATCTACGATATGTTCCTGCAGAACCGCACGTTCTTCGCACAGTATAACTACAACCCGTCCGACAACGATCTCATCGGCATCGACGTCAACCTCTACCACAACAGCACATTGCAGAACTGGGTGGATGGTAATGGCGGCTTCGTCGGGCGGCAGGTCTCGGCCGAAACCACCGGCATGACCGCCTCGAACACGTCGCGCTTCACCTTTGGCGATGTGGCGGTTGCATGGAAGAACGGCTTTGAAATCAACCGCGACAATGCGGGCGGCACCAAGACGGGCGTCAACCCGACAGATGCCACATCCAATCGTGGTGCGGTCTTCTCGGAAGCGACCTGGAATTATCAGGCGCTGCAAGTCGTTACAGGCCTTCGCTATGATTACTTCAAGCTCGAAAGCGAAGACAGTTCGATCTCGAACAGCGACAGCGAGTTCAGCCCCAAGGTCACAGTCGCCTACAACGTAACCGACTGGTTGCAGCCCTACATTACCTATGCGCATTCCATGCGTTCGCCGACCCTGCAGGAAACCTTCCTTGGCGGCATCGCCCATGCCGGAACCGCGGGGCTGCATGGAAACCCCAATCTCCGTCCTGAAAAGCAGCGCGGCTGGGAATTCGGCGTCAATATCGCTCGCGATGGCATCCTGACCGCAGAAGACGGCCTGCGCATCAAGGCCAACTATTACATGATGCGGGTTGAGGACTATATCACCGCCTCCAGCACCAACAGCCAGTTCATCAATGTTGACGGCACGTCCGATGTGAAGGGCTTCGAACTCGATGCCCGTTACGATGCCGGCTTCGCGTTCGGTGGCATTGCCTATACGCACTCCACTTCCGAACTGCCTGAGCAGACGGCGGGGCTTGGCGCCAACCAGTATCTGCCGGAAGATGTGGTGACTGTTACCGCCGGCGCGCGCTTCTTCGAACGCAAGCTTGAAAGCGGCCTGCGTGTCCAGCACGTTTCAAGCGGGCGGACCATCAGCGGCAGCGATACCGATCCCTACACGCTGGTGGACGTGTTCGCGAAGTACAAGTTCACCGATACGGTCGATCTTTCGCTTCAGGTGCTCAACATTGCCGACAAGGAATATACCCCCGCGCTGAGCACCTATGGCTCCGGTCGCGGGCGCACCTTCCTCGTCTCGACACAGTTCCAGTTCTAGAACTGCGGGAGGCGTTCCCGCCTCCCGTTTAAGATCGTCACATCTGCTAAGGCCGACCAACCTGACCGCGGCGGCCTTCTGATCCCGAGATGTGACGCGGCGAGTGCAGCCCTACCGCTGCACTCGCCGAAAACTATATAGTTAGAGCATTCCGCTTCGCACTTTTCGGGATGCGCTACAGCCAGTCCCAAACCTGATGGAAAAGGATCAGCAATGTTCATAGCCATGAATCGCTTCAAGGTTCGCGTCGGCAGCGAGGCCGATTTCGAGACCGTCTGGAAGAATCGTGACTCCAGATTGTCGGAACTTCCCGGCTTCGAAGGCTTTCATCTGCTTCGCGGCGCGACCAACGAAGAAGAAGGCTACACGCTTTATGCTTCGCACACGGTCTGGCGCGATCGCGAGGATTTCGTCGCGTGGACCAAATCCGAACAATTCCGCGATGCGCATCGCAATGCCGGGGATAACAAGCCGCTCTATCTCGGTCCCCCGCAGTTCGAAGGCTTCAGCGCCGTGCTTGGCTCGTGATGCCGCAGGCCGCTGCCTATCCACAAGGTGCGGCGAAATGGCGCATAATGTCCTGGCGGCGCATTTCCCGCGCCGCTATGGCAAACGCAGTTGCCAATTGTCCTTTAAAGATGGGTAGTTAACTCATATTTAGAATGATTCTAAGCTATTGATTTTTAGAACATTTCAAAAACATAAAAATTGACAGAACTGAACCCGAACGGCCATAACCTGACTTAATTGGGTGGGTTTTATAAACACCGCTTAAGTAACGCCTTTAATGTTCGGGCCTTTAACCCTTGCAGTTGGAGGAACCATTGACCGGTTCAGTTCGGCCTTGCGCCATGAGTGAAATAAAGCTGCCAGATTTTCTGCGCAGCCACACAGTTGAAGTACAGTTTGAGCCGGTAAAGTCCCTCCCTTCGGTGCTTTTCGCATCCGACTTTTTCTGCGCGCGCTTGGGAGATAGTTCCTCATGCTAGTGTGCAGCTGCAATGTTATTACCGATAAGGACATCGAAGCCGTCGTTATCGAGCTTCTCGATCAGGATTGCTGGCAACTTATCGTTCCCGGCACCGTCTATAACATCATGTCCAAGCGCGGCCGTTGCTGTGGCTGCTTCCCAAACGTCGTGGAAACGATCATAAGGGTGACTGAAGAGTATCATCTTCGTCATAACCAAATGGACGAAAACGTGATCCAGTTCATGGATCGTGTACGTTCTCTACGCGACAAATTCGGGAGTTCATGGAATGAAAGGCGAACCAAAGGTCATCGAGCGGCTTAACGAGGCACTTTTCCTCGAGCTTGGCGCTGTAAACCAGTATTGGCTTCACTACCGCCTCCTCAACGACTGGGGCTTCACGCGTCTTGCCAAGAAGGAACGTGAAGAGTCTATCGAAGAAATGCATCACGCCGACAAGCTGATTGACCGCATTATCTTCCTGGAAGGTTTTCCAAACCTGCAGACCGTAGCTCCGCTGCGCATCGGCCAGAACGTCAAGGAAGTTCTGGAAGCCGATCTTGCAGGCGAATACGACGCCCGCGCTTCCTACAAGAAGTCCCGCGAAATCTGCGACGAACTCGGCGACTATGTTTCCAAGCAGCTTTTCGATGAGCTTCTGGCCGATGAGGAAGGTCACATCGACTTCCTCGAAACCCAGCTCGACCTTCTCGCCAAGATTGGCGAAGAGCGTTACGGCCAGTTGAACGCGGCTCCGGCTGATCAGGCCGAGTAAGCCAACCTCACCAAGTATCAAGAAGCCGGAGCCCTGCGCTCCGGCTTTTTTTGTCATCTCAACTTTACCGTTGCCCCTTTATCGTGATATTGCGCGCGCAATTTCCGATATTTGCAAGGTTCTCCCAATGAGCGCACCGCGCGTCAGTTTCGTTTCCCTTGGCTGCCCGAAGGCGCTTGTCGATTCCGAACGCATCATCACCAGCCTTCGCTCCGAAGGTTATGAAATCTCCCGCAAGCATGACGGCGCCGATCTGGTGATCGTCAATACCTGCGGCTTTCTCGATTCCGCGCGCGATGAATCGCTGGATGCCATCGGCCTTGCCCTCAACGAAAATGGCAAGGTGATCGTGACCGGCTGCCTGGGCGCAGAGCCCGAGGTCATCCGCCAGCGCCACCCGAACGTGCTCGCCATCACCGGCCCGCAGGCCTATGAAAGCGTGATGAGCGCGGTGCATGAAGCGGCCCCTCCCGCGCACGACCCGTTTGTCGATCTGGTGCCCCCGCAGGGCGTGAAGCTGACCCCGCGCCATTACGCCTACCTGAAAATCTCCGAGGGCTGCTCGAACCGCTGTTCGTTCTGCATCATTCCGGCGCTGCGCGGCGATCTCGTCTCGCGCCCGATTGATCAGGTGCTGCGCGAAGCGGAAAAGCTGGTTAATGCAGGCGTGAAGGAAATCCTCGTCATCTCGCAGGATACGAGCGCCTACGGCCTCGACATCAAATATCAGGAAGCCATGTGGCAGGACCGCACGGTTCGCACCAAGTTCCTCGATCTCTCGCGTGAATTGGGCGAGATGGGCGTATGGGTGCGCATGCATTATGTCTACCCCTACCCGCATGTCGATGAAGTCATTCCACTGATGGCGGAAGGCAAGATCCTGCCTTATCTGGATATTCCGTTCCAGCACGCCTCGCCTGCGGTGCTGAAGAATATGCGCCGTCCCGCACATCAGGAAAAGACGTCGCGCCGCATTCAGGCCTGGCGTGAAACCTGCCCTGATCTGGCCGTGCGTTCCACTTTCATCGTCGGCTATCCGGGTGAAACCGAAGAAGATTTCCAGATGCTGCTCGACTGGCTCGACGAAGCCAAGATCGAACGCGCCGGCTGCTTCAAATATGAGCCGGTCAAGGGTGCGAAGGCCAATGACCTCGGTCTGGAGCAGGTACCGGAAGAGATCAAGGAAGCTCGCTGGCATCGTTTCATGGCCAAGCAGCAGCAGATTTCGACCAATCTCCTCAAGAAGAAGGTCGGCAAGCGCCTGCCGGTCATCATCGACGAGTCGAACGGAACGGTTGCCAAGGGCCGCACGCGCTACGATGCTCCGGAAATCGACGGCAGCGTTCACATCCAGTCGCGCCGCCCGCTTCGCGTGGGCGACATCGTGACGGTAAAGATCGAAGCGAGCGACGCCTACGATCTTCACGGCATGGCGGTCTGATGGCGGCGGATGCGGCCATAAAGATCAGAAAGGCAGCCTCGGCTGACGTGGCGGCGATTGTCGCCATGCTGGCCGATGATGCGCTGGGCGCAAAGCGTGAAGATGCGAGCCTTCCCTTGCGGGATTCCTATCGCAGCGCCTTTGCAGCCATCGACGCCGACCCCAACCAGCTTCTGGCTGTCGTGGAGCAGGAAGGCGAGATCATCGGCTGCATGCAGGTCAGCTTCATACCCGGCCTGTCGCGGATGGGCATGTGGCGCGGCCAGATCGAAAGCGTCCGGATTGCGAGCCGCATTCGCGGCGGTGGAATCGGTCGTCAGATGATCGAGTGGGCGATCGAACGGTGCCGCGAACGCGGCTGCCGCCTGGTGCAACTGACAACAGACAAATCACGTGCCGACGCATTGCGTTTCTATCGGTCCCTTGGCTTCATCGACAGCCTTGAAGGACTTAAGCTATCGCTTTAACAGACGGCTTCAATACAATGTAAGAAAATAAAAAGGGCGCTTTGAGCGCCCTTCTTTTTGATCGTGGTGAAAACTCACTGCGGCAGCTTGTCGTCCACGCCAGCGACGTAGAAGTTGAGGCCCAGCAGGGTCTTGTCGTCAGCCTGTTCGCCTTCTTTCAGCCAGACGGAGCCGTCCTGCTTCTTGATCGGACCGGTGAAAGGCTTCAGTTCGCCGGACTTGATCTTGGCTTCGGTTTCTTCCGCCAGTTTCTTCACGTCGTCCGGCATGTTGGTATAAGGCGCCATCTTCACGAGGCCTTCCTTCATGCCCCACCAGATGTTCTGGCTTTTCCACGTACCATCGAGAACTGCCTTGGCGCGGTCGATATAGTAAGGACCCCACTCATCCACAACCGCGGTAAGCTGCGTGTCGGGCGCGAACTTGATCATGTCCGAAGCCTGACCGAAAGCCTTGATGCCGCGATCATGCGCGACCTGAATGGCAGCGGTGGAATCGGTGTGCTGGGTGATGATGTCCACACCCTGATCGATCAGAGCCTTGGCCGCATCAGCTTCCTTGCCCGGATCGAACCAGGAATTGGCCCAGATCACCTTGACCTTGAAGTCAGGATTGACTGACTGCGCGCCGAGCATGAACGCGTTGATGCCCTGCACCACTTCCGGCACCGGCACGGAAGCGATGTATCCGGCCACGCCCTTGGTGGACATCTTGGCGGCGATCACGCCCTGCACGTAACGGCCTTCATAGAAGCGCGCATTATAGGCCGACATGTTGTCGGCGGTCTTGTAGCCGGTCGCGTGTTCAAATTTCACATCCGGGAACTTCTTCGCGACCTTGAGCGTCGGGTCCATGTAGCCGAACGAGGTGGTGAAGATCAGCTTGTTGCCCGCACGCGCCAGACGCTCGATCGAACGTTCGGCATCAGCACCTTCCGGCACGTTTTCCAGGAAGGTGGTTTCGATCTTGTCGCCAAGCGCTTCAACAAGCTCCTTGCGGGCCTGATCGTGCTGATAGGTCCAGCCGAAATCGCCCGGAGGTCCGATATAGATGAAGCCGATCTTCAGTTTATCTTCTGCATGCGCCGCGCCGCCGAGCATAAAGCTCGTCGCGGTGGCTATAGCCAAAAGCGTCTTTTTCATGATCCCTGCACTCCTTGTTTGCACCCACTAACCAGAACGAAAATCCTTGGGAGTGATTTTCGTCTACCCCTCAACCGTTGGCTTTACCTGTCCGGCACGAAGGGCTTGCCGAGCGAAGCCGGCGTATTCATCATCGTCAGGCGCTTGTTGCGCGAAATGATGACCAGCACCACAATCGTCGCAAGATAAGGCAGCGCGGACAGAAACTGCGATGGCAGGCCCAAGCCCAGCGCCTGCGCGTGGAGCTGGCCAATCGTCACCGCGCCAAACAGATAAGCGCCGATCAGCACCCGCCAAGGTCGCCACGAAGCGAAGACGACGAGGGCAAGCGCGATCCAGCCACGACCGGCAGTCATGTTTTCCACCCATTGCGGTACATAGACGAGCGAAAGCTGCGCGCCCGCCAGACCGGCGCAGGCACCCCCGAACAGCACCGCCAGATAGCGCGTGCGCACCACATGCACGCCGAGCGAATGGGCGGAGCCGTGGCTGTCGCCGATGGCGCGCAGGGTAAGGCCAGCCCGTGTACGGAACAGAAACCACGCCACGCCGATAACCAGCAGGATGGACATATAGAAGATCGGGTCCTGACCAAAGAGGAACCGACCGACAAGCGGGATATCGGTCAGATAGGGAATATGAACGGCTTCTAGCCGGACGCCGGGAAGCCCGACAAAACTTTCGCCGAGCAGGGCCGACGCGCCGACGCCGAGGATTGTGAGCGCCAGCCCGGTCGCCACCTGATTGGTGACCAGTATGAGCGTCAGAAAGCCAAAGACGGCGGAGAAGAGAGCGCCCACCAGAACGGCGGCAAACAATCCCAGCCATGCCGAACCGGTCATCTGTGCGATGGCGAAGCCGGACACCGCACCCATCAGCATCATGCCCTCGACACCGAGGTTGAGCACGCCGGAGCGCTCCACCACCAGCTCACCGATGGCCGCGATAAGGAGAGGCGTCGCAGCCGTTGCAATTGTCAGGAGAATAGCCTGTGTCAAATCCATGGGATCAGGCCTTTCCCGCTCGGGCTGCGGATATGAAGCGAATGCGATAGAGGATCAGCGTATCGCAAGCGAGAACGAAGAACAGGATCATGCCCTGAAACACGCGTGCTGACTTTTCCGAGATGCCTATGGAAACCTGTGCCGCTTCGCCGCCAAGATAGGAAAGCGCCAGCACCAGACCGGCCGCGATCGCCCCCAGCGGGTTAAGACGTCCGAGAAAGGCGACGATAATTGCCGTGAAGCCATAGCCCGGGGAAATGACGGGGCGAAGCTGGCCGATGGCGCCCGAAGTTTCCGCAATGCCGGCAAGACCGGCAAGTGCGCCGGAAACCGCAAAGACGAAGAACACCATCCTGCCTGCGCTGAAACCCGCAAAACGCCCTGCCCTCGGGCTTTGGCCGATGACCTTGACCTCGAAGCCCTTCAGCGTGTGCTTGAGCAGAAACCAGACGACCACCGCCGCCACAAGCGCGAAGATGAAACCCCAGTGGGCACGGCCCGATGCACTCCAGATTTCCGGCAGAATGGCGCTATCGTTGAACTGGCGGGTTTCGGGGAAGTTATAGCCTTCCGGGTTGCGCCACGGGCCGCGCACCAGCCAGTCGAGAAACAGTTGCGCGACATAGACAAGCATGAGGCTGGTCAGAATTTCGTTCGTGTTGAAGCGCACTTTCAGCAAGGCGGGAATGGACGCATAAGCCATCCCGCCTGCCATGCCCATCAGCATCATCAAGGGCAGAACCACCCATGACTGCAGATCGGGGAACATGACGGGCAGCACCGAGCCCGCGATGGCACCGGCAATGAACTGCCCCTCGGCACCGATATTCCAGTTGTTGGACAGGAAACAGATGCATAGCCCCACCGCGATCAGGATCAGCGGCGCGGCTTTCACGAGTAATTCATGCCACGACCAGATGTCGAACAAGGGCTCCACGAAGAAGACATAGAGCGCATGCAGCGGGTCCTTGCCCATCAGCGCAAAAGCGAGACCGCCGAAAACCAGCGTCAATGTCAGCGCAAGCAACGGCGACAAGGCGCTGAAAAGTTTTGAGGGTTGCGAGCGTTTGACGAGTTCGATCCGCATCATGCAGCCTCTCCAGAAACACCGCCCATCAGGAGGCCGATCTTTTCCAGCGTCACATCGGCAATCGGCATTGGATCGGAAAGCTGGCCGTGGTTCATGACCGCGATCCGGTCGCTGATTTCAAGAAGTTCATCAAGGTCCTGGCTGATAACGAGAACTGCGGAACCGGAACGCGCAA
Source organism: Brucella sp. IR068 (assembly GCF_049065885.1). Classification (NCBI taxonomy): domain Bacteria; kingdom Pseudomonadati; phylum Pseudomonadota; class Alphaproteobacteria; order Hyphomicrobiales; family Brucellaceae; genus Brucella; species Brucella sp. IR068. The sequence goes on from NZ_JBAKHE010000004.1 coordinate 38,062, forward strand.
GATCGACGAGCGCCTGACGAATATGCGCCGCAGCACCGGCATCGACGCCCCATGTCGGCTGGTTCACCACCATGACAGACGGTGAACGGTCAAGCTCGCGCCCGATGATGAATTTTTGCAGATTACCGCCGGAAAGTGCGGATGCTGGTGGATTTTCAGCGCTCTTGCGCACATCCATCCGTTCGATGATGCGCTTTGCAGCCGACCGAAGCGCGCTCTCCGCGATCAGCCTGAGTTTGCCGCCGCGCAGGAACATTTTCGCGTCGGTCCTGTACCGCGACAAGAACAGATTGTCGGTCAATGTCATGGTCGGAACGGCACCGTGTCCAAGCCGTTCTTCGGGCACGAAGGCCGCGCCCATCATGCGCCTTTCGCTAATGCCTGCCTTGCCAGCATCCTTACCGCGAATACGCACATTCGAGGCGCTGGACTGCAACACTTCACCGGAAACGGCCTCGAAAAATTCACCCTGCCCGTTGCCCGCAACGCCTGCAATGCCAACGACTTCGCCAGCGGCAACCGAAAGCGAAATATTTTTCAGCGCCGTCGAAAACGGTCCACGCGGCGGCTGCGACAGCGACCTGATTTCTAAAAGCGCATCGTCACCCGCATTTTGCGCCGCAATGGGAGTGCGCGCCACGACGTTGATGTCGTTTCCAACCATCATGCGGGCAAGCGAGGCAACGGTTTCCTTGCGCGGATCGCAATGCGCGACGACCTTGCCATGCCGCAACACCGTCGCGCGGTCACAAAGGCGCTTCACTTCCTCCAGACGGTGGCTGATATAAAGGATCGACTTGCCTTCGGCTTTCAGCCGCTCCAGCGTTTCAAACAGCTTGTCGGCTTCCTGCGGCGTCAGCACCGATGTCGGCTCATCCAGAATGATCAGGTCGGGTTCCTGAAGGAGACAGCGCACAATCTCGATGCGCTGGCGTTCGCCAACCGACAGGTCGCCGACATGCGCTTGCGGATCGACAGGAAGGCCATAGGTCTTGCCGACCTCACGCGCACGTTTTGCAACCTCCGAAAGCGGAAGCGAACGGTCCAGCGACAAGGCGATGTTTTCAGCGGCGGTAAGTGAATCAAATAGGGAAAAATGCTGGAAAACCATGCCGATGCCGAGTTTTCTTGCAGCGGCAGGTTCGTCTATCGCGACAGGCTGCCCTTTCCAGACGATTTCGCCTTCAAGGGGTTGCAGGGCGCCGAACAGCATTTTCACGAAGGTGGACTTTCCCGCGCCATTTTCGCCCAGGAGCGCGTGAATCTCGCCTTCCCCGATGGTGAGATCGACACCATCACAGGCCCGCAGCTGACCAAATACTTTCGTGAGCCGGCGGACATCAAGAAGAGGCCGGTCGGTTAAAGGCGCTGTCATTGTTCCCCATTTGTATTTTTGAGCGACCTTAGCCAGCAAGTCTGCTCTTGAAAAGCCCAAAAGCAAGCAGCGGTGGACATATGCACACCGCCGCGATCATCAGTCAGTTCAGGGAAGCAGAATGGTCGTTCCTGTGGTCTTGCGGGCTTCCAGATCCTCATGCGCCCTTGCCGCATCCTTGAGCGCATAGGTCTGGTTGATCTCGATCTTGACGGCGCCGGTTCCCACCACATCGAAAAGCTCTGCCGCCGTCTTTTCGAGGTCGGCCCGCTTGGCGATGTAATTGAACAGGGTCGGTCGCGTGGCGAAGAGCGATCCCTTCTGGGCCAGAATGCCCAGATCGAACGGCGGAATGACACCGGAGGACTGGCCGAAGCAGGCAAACATGCCAAGTGGCTTCAACACATCCAGTGAGCCCATATAGGTATCGCGTCCAACGGAATCATAAACCACATCGACGCCCGCTCCGTCCGTCAGCTCCTTCACCTTTTCGGCGAAGTTTTCAGTGCGGTAATTGATGACGTGGTCGTAGCCGTGCTTTCTGGCGAGCGCGATCTTTTCTTCCGATCCTGCCGTGCCGATGACGGTAGCCCCGAGGTGCTTCGCCCATTGCCCGGCAATGAGCCCCACACCACCGGCAGCAGCATGGAAAAGGATCGTCTGTCCCGGCTCGACCCTGAACGTGCGCCGCAGAAGATACTGCGCCGTCATGCCTTTCAGCATCATCGAGGCGGCGGTCTTCAGATCGACATTATCGGGAACCCTGACCAGCCGTTCGGCTGGCAGAATGCGCTCGTCTGCATAGGAGCCCGGTGTGGCGACATAGGCAACACGATCGCCAACGCGAACATCGCTCACGCCCGGACCAACCGCCACGACCGTGCCCGCACCTTCATTTCCAGGCGTGAACGGCATCTGCGCCGCCTTGTAAAGCCCCGTGCGGAAATAGACATCGATGAAGTTGAGACCGACGGCTTCATGGCGCACCTTCGCTTCGCCCGGACCGGGTTCACCGATCTCGATCTGCTCATACTTCATGACGTCCGGACCACCGGTCTGGTGGACGCGAATGGCATTGATCATGGTGCTTCTCCGCTCTTCTGCTTCTTTTCGACAACCTTTCTGGCCTTCGCAAGTGCCGCTTCACGGCCCAGACTCGGGAAAAGCTGCATGATCGCCCCGATGAAATAGATGTAAAGCCCTGTCACGGAAACGCCGACGCGGACCCACAACGGCGCATCCAGAGTATAATAGAGCGCAGCCGCGCCAAAGGCACACCAGAGCAGGAAAACAGTCAGGTTGAGCGGGCGCAGGCGCACGACGCGCACCGGATGCAGGAAGTTGATCGGCAGGAACGAAAGGATTGCCGACACGACGACAGTCGCAAATGCGACCCACTCGCCCGGCCTGACGATGAAAAGCGTAAAGACGACCATGTTCCAGACGACCGGGAAACCCTTGAAGAAGTTTTCCTTCGTCTTCATGCCGGTATCGGCATAATAGATCGCGCTCGAAACCACGATTATGGCACCGGATATGAACGACAGATAGGTGCCCATGAACCCGCTTTGATAAAGCGCGAAGGCAGGTATCAGAACATAGGTGACATAATCGATGATGTTGTCGAGAAGCTCGCCGGACCAGTTCGGAAGAACATATTTCACCTCGAGCTTGCGCGCGATGGGTCCATCGATGCCATCGACGAAAAGCGCCAGCCCCAGCCACCACCACATTGCCGTGTAGCGCCCGTCGCTGGCCGCCACGATGGAAAGGAATGCCAGAAACGAACCCGATGCCGTCAGAAGGTGAACCGAAAACGCCTTGGCTTGCGGCGCGGTGACTTTCTTGGCTTTGAGTTTTCCGGTCAGTTTGGTTTTCACGCCGTCCGCCATTTCAGTTTGTCGCCGCGCTTATCCCGCCCAAGACAATCCCCGAGGCGGCGAGTATATTTAATCTATCGGGGAACGCGTACACTACACAAACTGACATCCCCAAAACTAATGATCATCGAAACCTTTTCCCTCGGGAAAAAGCCATGATCCTGCAGCAGCTTTCCCTGAATAAGCGCAAAAGAGCAAGTAAGGCGTGAGGCAAATCCGCCATAATCCCACGGAAGAATGGCCTTTTGGCTGTATTTCGGTTTAAGTGCGGCTGGAATCATCAGACGATGCACGAGGCCCGCAATGTCGGGCCGGGGATGAAACACGATGAACGATCTTGTTGTGAACAAGCCACTCACCGACATTGTCATCAGCGGCAGCGGACCCGCCGGCATGATGGCTGCGCTGGCGCTCGGCGCGAAAGGCTATCGCACCGTCCTGCTCGGACCGGAGACCGACAAGGGAGACCGTCGCACGACAGCGCTCATGATGCCGGCCATCAGATTGCTGGAGGGACTGGGCGTCTGGCCGGGTATCGAGCCGGAAGCAGCAGCCCTCGCCTCCATGCGCATCGTGGATGCGACACGGCGGCTTGTGAGAAGCCCCGTCGTGACCTTCCGCGCCGGTGAAATCGACGAGGCCGCGTTCGGCTACAACATCCCCAATGCCGTATTGAACGAGAAACTTTCTGAAGCCGTCGCACGCAATCCGAATATTCAACGCATCAATGCACCCGTCATCGAATATCGCCACAATGGCGACCACGTGACCGTCACCCTGTCGGGCGGCGACACGCTGCATACGCGGCTGGTCGTTGCAGCCGATGGACGCAATTCGATGGCTCGCGAAGCCGCCGGCATCCGCACACGCCGCTGGAGCTATCCGCAGACGGCCGTTGTGCTTTCCTTTTCACACACTGTCGATCATGAAAACATTTCGACGGAGTTCCACACCGAGGAAGGCCCTTTCACCCAGGTTCCCCTCAAAGGCAAACGCTCGAGCCTTGTCTGGGTTGTGAATCCGGGTCGCGCCGAAGCGCTTCTTGCACTTGATGACGCCACGCTCGCCAGGCGCATCGAGGACATGATGCAATCCATGCTCGGCAAGATCGAACTCGAAATAAAGCCGCAGGCCTGGCCGCTTTCCGGCCTCGTGCCTCATGTTTTTGCAGCCAGACGCACGATTCTTATCGGCGAAGCCGCGCACGTTTTTCCGCCAATCGGCGCACAAGGCCTCAATCTGGGATCGCGCGATGTCGAAACGCTGGTCAAGGCCGTAGAAAGCGATCCGGCAGATCCCGGTTCGGATCGGGTCATTCGCGCTTATGACCGCGCGAGACGCCCGGATATTCTGGCCCGCACCGGCTCCGTCGATGCACTCAATCGTTCGCTTTTGTCCGGCATGCTTCCGGCGCAGATCGTGCGCGGCGTGGGCCTGGAAATGCTTCGCTCCTTTGCGCCGCTGCGCGCGTTCTTCATGCGTGAAGGGCTTCGCCCCGGCAGCGGCTTCTCGCATCTTCTTCCGAAACTGCCGAGGCTTCCACACCGAGACGACGGAAAACGCTCCAGCTAACCTGATTTTCGGACCACCTGACACATCAAACTGACAGAATTGCCGGTCGCTGCCGACTTTAATTTGTCGCGCGGTGAACTAAATAATGTTGCATGGGTATGACACAGATAAAGCACGCGAAATTCCAGATCGGCCAGGTGGTCAAGCACCGGCTATTCCCCTTCCGCGGGGTCATCTTCGACGTGGATCCAGAATTCGCGAATACGGAAGAATGGTATGAATCCATTCCCGAGGAAGCGCGCCCGCATCGCGATCAGCCATTCTATCATCTGCTCGCTGAAAACGCGGAATCCGAATATGTCGCCTACGTTTCGGAACAGAACCTCGTGCCGGATTTGAGCGGCGAGCCCCTGCGCCATCCGCAGATAGAAGAAATGTTCGACCGGCTGGATAACGGTTCATATCGCGTAAAAGCGCAGCTCTCGAACTAGGGCGCGTTTCGATCCAATGAATGGAACCGGCGCTCTAATCTCTTTTATTTGAAATATAATCATTAAGATAGAAGCGTCTTTTAAAGCGATAGTTGAAAAGAAAAGGGGCGCTCGAAGCGCCCCTTTCTCGTGACAGACTGGATGCAGCTTAGTTTGCTGCGCCCTTTGCCTTGTCCTGTTCAGCCTTCATCTTGGCTTCAAAGTCTTTCTGCTTCTTCTGGACGGCGTCCTGAAGTTCCTTCTGGCGTTCTTCCAGTTCCGACTGCTTGAGAGCCGGGCCAGTCAGAGCGCCGGAGAAGCCGGTGAGTGCAACCGGAATCGGGTTCGGCTTGTTCTGATAGTTGACCGAAGTCAGGGTCAGCTTGCCGCCCTTCTTGAGCGCGTTGATGAGATCGTCGGTCAGCGGAGCTTCGGCGATGCAGCGATCCGGGAAGCAGATGCCGTATTCAAGCTTGACCGGCTTGTTGTTGTCGATCTGGAGGCCGACACCAGCAGGAATCAGACGGCCGATAGGAACGGTCACCTGAAAGATCTTGCGGTTGATCTTGCCCTTGATCTCGATGAGGTTGACGGCGGTCAGGAGCTGGCCGGAATCCGCGGTGACGATGTTCTGCGTGTTGCAGATGTCATTGTCTTCCTGCTTCGAGCAGACCTTGAACCAGCCCTGTGGCGGCTGCTGCGCCGATGCAGGCATCGTCGCGGAGGCAAGCAGGGCGAACGCGCCAGCAATGGCAGATGCGGCAGCGATTGTCTTCGTGCTGGACATGATCAACAGGTTCCTTTCAACACTCTGATCTATAGTTCCCGTTCTGTAGTTAAGTCAGCGATAGACCGTCACTGATTTGAAAATGCGGCAACAGCGTGACCTTGAGGGTTTTAGCCCCCATTCAGGCCCTATCCGGGCCCAATCCGGAGCCGTGTTACAACGACTAGGGGCATGAATCCAGATGAGTTTCGACATTCCATGCTCGGAATCCGCCAAAATCTTTGTTTTAGCTCCTACTGTCACGCGGCGGACACGCCCTAATTCCGCACTTAATGTACGATCATGCTAGTTTTCGGTTCCGAATCGGCGCTTCCCGGCGGCGACCATCAAACTTGTTTACAATGGACGATTGAAGTTGAACGGATTGATTGCCTATCTCCGCAAAGCGGTTCTTGCGAGCTTTACCGGAGCGGTTGTCGCCGCAATGCCGGTGCAGGCGGTAGCGGAAACCCAGCCGGACTACGCGCTCTCCATGCATGGAGACGTGGCGCTACCAGCCGACTTCACCCATTTTCCTTACGCAAATGCCGACGCACCGAAGGGCGGCGCGCTCACAATGGGCGTTGTCGGCACTTTCGACAGTCTCAATCCATTTGTGCTGAAAAGCATGCGTACAACGGCGCGCGGCCTGTTTCTTGACAGCGATCTGGGAAATCTGGTTTTCGAACCATTGATGCAGCGTTCGCGAAACGAACCTTTTACGCTCTATCCTCTCCTTGCGGAGAAAGTCTCTACCGATCCGGATCGCAAATGGGTCGAGTTCACGTTGAACCCGAAAGCGAGATGGTCTGACGGCCAACCGGTGACGGTGGACGATGTGCTCTTCACCTACGACATCCTGACGGAAAAGGGACGCCCTCCCTACAATAACCGGATGAGCCGTGTCGAAAAGATCGAGAAGACGGGCGAACGCTCCGTTCGCTTCACCTTCAACGACAAGTCGGACCGTGAGTTTCCCATGCTTATCGCGTCCGTTATGCCCGTGCTGCCAAGGCACGCCATCGATCGCGAAACTTTTGGCAATTCGTCCCTTAAACCACCTGTTGGCAGCGGCCCGTACCTTGTTTCCGGCGTGCAGCCCGGCCAGCGGATCGTCTACAAGCGCAACCCTGATTATTGGGGCAAGGATTTACCCTCCCAGCGCGGCCTCAACAATTTCGACACTTTGACAGTCGAATATTATCGCAACGAAACTTCCCTTTTCGAGTCCTTCAAGAAGGGGTTGCTCGACGTCTTTATCGAAGCAAACCCGACCCGCTGGCAAAAGCTCTATGATTTCCCGGCGGTCAAACAGGGACGGGTTATCAAGGACAACTTTGAAAAAGGCACGCCAGCCAATCTGCTGGGATTCGTGTTCAATACGCGCCGCCCGATCTTCGCCGATCGGCGCATCCGGCAGGCGCTGGGGCTGCTGTTCGACTTTGAATGGGCCAACCGCAATCTCTTTGCCGATCAGTACCGGCGCACGCAGAGTTACTGGGAAGGATCGGAGCTTTCTTCGGTGGGCAAACCTGCAGACGACCGCGAGAAGCAATTGCTTGCGCCTTTCCCCGACGCTGTTCGCGAGGATGTCATGAATGGCACATGGCATCCGCCGGTAACGGACGGCAGCGGCCATGATCGCACGCCTGCAAAGAAGGCCTATGATCTGCTGACGGAGGCAGGCTTCCAGTTTGAACACGGTCTTGCGGTCGATCCTTCGGGCAAACCGCTCACGTTCGAAATCATGACGCGCTCGCCCGACGAAGAAAAGGTCGCGCTTGCTTACAAGCGCAATCTCGCGCGACTCGGCATTACGGCAGAAATCCGCACCGCAGATGATGCCCAGTATCAGCAACGCCTGCAAACGTTCGACTACGACATGATCCTCGGCGCGCTGACCGGTTCGCTTTCGCCCGGCAATGAACAATGGATGCGCTGGGGTGCGGCCTCGCGGGATGTGCAGGGAAGCTTCAACTATCCCGGTGTTGCCGATCCGGCGGTCGATGCGATGATCGAAGCGCTTCTGGCCGCAAGGACCCGTGCAGATTTCGTCAGTGCGGTCCGCGCGCTTGATCGTGTGCTTATCTCCGGCGACTATTACGTTCCGCTCTACTACCTGCCCTATCAATGGGTGGCCCGGTGGGACCGCATCGAACATCCGCAGAAGACTTCGCTCTACGGTTATCAACTGCCGACATGGTGGCGCGCAAAACAATGACCGGGCTTTAACGTCAGTGTAATTCGCCCTACATCCACCCAATATATGATGAGTATTCAACGGGAGGCCGAGCCTCCGGTTCCTGCACGGAGATTGAACCATGGCCGCCAGAAAGATAACTATCGATGTGGTCTCGGACGTCGTCTGCCCATGGTGCTTTCTGGGGCGCAAGCGCCTCGAGGCGGCTCTTGCCATGGTGCCGGATGTGGAGGCGGAAGTGCGCTGGCGTCCCTTCCAGTTGGACCCTACCCTGCCGCCACAAGGCAAGGATCGCCAGGCCTATATGCGGGAGAAATTCGGCACAGGCGGAAAGATCGATGACATCCACAAACAGTTGACCGAGCTTGGCGAGGAAAACGGCATCGTCTTCGATTTCGACGCCATCGCCCGCGCGCCGAATACGCTCGACGCACATCGCGTCATCCATTGGGCGGCACAGGCTGCACCCGATACGCAGGATCGGATGGTCGGCCTGTTGTTTTCGCTCTATTTCGAGCAGGGACAGGATATTGGCGACCATGAAGTGCTGGTTGATGCGGCGGCAAGCGTCGGCATGGACGCGGCAGTAGTCGCCCGGCTTCTCCAAAGCGATGCCGACAAGGCGACAATTCGCGAGGAGATAGATACGGCCAGCCGCATTGGTGTGCGCGGCGTGCCCTGTTTCATCATCGACCAGAAATACGCCGTCATGGGCGCACAGACGGCCGATGTTCTTGCCGACGCCATCCGCCAGACGGCGGAAGGTTTTGAACCGGGTATTGCCGAGGATCGCTGAAAGAAAAGCTATAAAATAGCCCGCGCTCCATCTGGACGCGCGGGCTTTTTCTTTGAATAATTGAATGCCTACATGCTCTGATCGGACACGCGAACCAGAGTCCAGCATGGCTGCTTGGCAAATTCATATTCCATATATTCGCCACCGTCCGTGCCCTTGATGACAACGATCTTATTGCCATTGGCAGCATCTTTGTATTCGGCCTGCAGCTTCTGACGTTCCAGCGTCGCCATATCTGGCATCACAGGCCATTCAACGTCAGCGAGTGGAACTTCCTTGCTTGTCTTTTTTGGCTCCGGGTCAGCTTCCATGTCGAGGCCTTCAAAGATGACTGTCTTGGCGGTCTGAGCTTCCTGAATCGCAATGTTATGGCTGAAACGCGTGACAAAATTCTCGATACCTTCAACCTTGCAGTTGAGTGTGGTCAGAGCAAAAGCCGATTGAGAAGCCAACACAAGTGCACCCGCAGTGCAGAAAATGCGCAAAGCATTCTTTAGCATCAAAGTTCTCTCCGTTCTAAAATCTCGGGACCAACAGGCGGCTCCGAACCCTCAATTTTTATCCCCGTGTGCCTCAGCCGCCTGTAGCAATTTTTGCGAGCTGAGTCATGATGACTGCCGAGCCGTTGAGGCGCTTCTCCGGTGTTGCCCAGTCGCGGATGAAAACAATGCTCTGATCTGGCCTGATCTTGGCCATAGAACCCTGTTCCCCGATCATTTTCACAAGCCCGACGGGATTTGCAAAAGTGGCATTGCGGAACTGGATGACCACGCCCTTCGGACCGGCGTCGAGCTTCTCGACATTCGCACGGCGGCAGAGCGCCTTGATGTAAACGATCTTGAGCAGATGCTGCACTTCTTCCGGCATCGGGCCAAAACGGTCGATAAGTTCCGCACCAAAGGCATCGATATCCTGCGGCTCTTCCAGATCGGCAAGGCGACGATAAAGGCCGAGGCGGAGCTGAAAATCGGGCACATAGGCTTCCGGAATCATTACCGCCGTGCCGATCGCGATCTGCGGCGACCACTGGCTGTCTTCAACCTCGATTGTGCCCTTGAGTGTCGCCACGGCTTCTTCCAGCATTTGCTGGTAGAGCTCGAAACCGACTTCCTTGATATGGCCGGATTGTTCCTCGCCGAGCAGATTGCCTGCCCCGCGAATATCCATGTCGTGGCTTGCAAGCTGGAAGCCCGCGCCCAGCGTGTCGAGCGACTGCAGAACCTTGAGGCGGCGTTCCGCCATCTGCGTCAGCATCTTGCCCGCAGGGAGCGTGAACAGCGCGAAGGCGCGTTGCTTGGAGCGACCGACACGACCCCGCAACTGGTAGAGCTGCGCCAAGCCGAACATATCGGCGCGATGCACGATCATCGTGTTGGCCGTCGGAATATCGAGGCCGGATTCCACGATGGTCGTGGACAGAAGCACATCATATTGGCCGTCATAGAAGGCGTTCATGATGTCATCCAGCACGCCCGGCGCCATCTGGCCGTGGGCTACGGCGACTTTTAGCTCAGGCACATGGGTTTTCAGGAATTCTTCGATCTCGCCAAGATCGGAAATACGCGGGCAGACATAGAAGCTCTGGCCGCCGCGATAGCGTTCGCGCAACAGCGTTTCGCGAATGACGAGCGGATCGAACGGCGACACGAAGGTGCGGACTGCCATGCGATCGACCGGCGGCGTGGTGATGAGCGAGAGTTCGCGCACCCCGGTCAGCGCAAGCTGCAAGGTGCGCGGGATCGGCGTGGCGGACAATGTCAGCACATGCACATCCGACTTCAGCTCTTTCAGCCGTTCCTTGTGCTTGACGCCGAAATGCTGCTCCTCGTCGATGATGAGCAGTCCGAGATTCTTGAACTTGATGGAGTTGCCGAGCAGCGCATGGGTGCCGACGACGATATCGACGGTTCCATCCTCCAGCCCCTTCTTGGCAGCCGCAAGCTCCTTCGTCCCCACGAGCCGCGATGCATGCGCGACGTTGATGGGCAGACCGTGGAAACGTTTCGAGAAGGTCTTGAAATGCTGGCGAGACAGAAGCGTCGTCGGCACGACGACCGCAACCTGAACGCCGCTCATCGCCGCAATGAAGGCAGCGCGCAGCGCCACTTCTGTCTTGCCGAAACCGACATCGCCGCAAATCAGGCGATCCATCGGCTTGCCAGCAGCCAGATCGTCCGCGACGGATTCAATGGCCGTCAACTGATCGTCGGTCTCATCATACGGAAAGCGAGCTGCAAACTCCGCATAGAGACCATCGGGCGGCGTCATGACCGGCGCGCCGCGCATCTGGCGTTCGGCAGCGATCTGGATCAGCTGACCGGCAATCTCAAGCAGGCGTTTCTTGAGCTTCGCCTTGCGCATCTGCCATGCGCCGCCGCCAAGTTTGTCGAGAACCGCATCCGAGCCTTCCGAACCATAGCGCGACAGAAGCTCGATATTTTCAACCGGCAGGAACAGCCGGTCGTCGCCTGCATAATGGATTTCAAGGCAGTCATGCGGCGCACCTGCCGCCGTGATCGTCTTGAGGCCAATGAAGCGACCGATACCGTGATCGACGTGGACGACAATGTCGCCAGCGCTGAGTGAGGCAACCTCCGAGATAAAGTCCTGATCCCGCTTGCGGCGCTTGGAGCGGCGGATGAGGCGGTCGCCCAGAATATCCTGCTCGGCCACGATGACGAGATCGCCCGCATCGAAGCCGCTCTCGACGGCCAGCACCGCCGCCGTCACCTTGTCGCGGGACAGCGCCTTGACGGTAGAAAGCCTGTCGACGGATTCGATCTTTTCCAGCCCATGTTCGTCGAGCACCTGCAAAAGACGGTCGAGCGAGCCTTCGGTCCAGGCAGCAACCAGCACCTTCTTGCCCGACGCCCGCAGTTCGGCAATATGCTTCACCACCGCCTCGAACAGGTTCACATCGGTGGCGGCGCGCTCCTCGGCAAAGCTGCGGCCCTTATGCACATCGGCATGAACAATCGTCCGACCCGTAACTTCCGGCGCACCGAACGGCGTCAGGTCGATGCGCATGCCCCCGGCTTCCGCGTGCTTCTCGACCTCTGATGGCGTGAGATAAAGCGTTTCCGGCTTCACCGGCTTGTAAGGCACGGCGTCACTGCCCGGTTCCTTGCCTTCAGCCTGCCTCAGCCGCGCCTCGTAATGATCGACAACCATGGTGTGGCGTTCGGTCAGCGCCTCATGGACAAGATGATCGAAGACCACCGGCATATCGTCCGCATGATCGAATACGGTGTCGAGCCTGTCATAGAACAGCGGCAGCCAGTGTTCCATCCCGGCAAAGCGGCGGCCTTCGCTGATAGCCTGATAGAGCGCGTCATCGCGCTGCGGCGCACCGAACATCGCGACGTAATTCTTGCGGAAACGGCTGATCATGTCAGGCGAGAGCGTAATTTCGCTCATCGGCTGAAGCACGAATTCCTTCCGCGTGCCGGTGGTGCGCTGCGAGGCCGGATCGAAAGCGCGAATCGTCTCCAGCGTATCCCCGAAGAAATCGAGCCTGAGCGGCTCTTCCGCGCCCGGCGCATAAAGATCGAGAATACCGCCACGCACCGCAAATTCGCCGATGTCGCGCACGGTGGAAACGCGCTCGAAGCCGTTGCGCTCCAACCGGGATGCCAGATCGTTCATGTCCAGCTGGTTGCCGGGGCGCGCAGAAATCACCTGCTCGGCAATTGCAGCCTGTGGCGGCAGTTTTTGCAGCACGGCATTGGCTGTGGTCAGAATGATTGCCGGATGCGGCGCTTTCCTGAGCGCGGCCAGGGCGCCAAGCGCTGTGAGCCTGCGCGCGGCGGCGTCCGCTCCCGGCGACACGCGATCATAAGGCAGGCAATCCCATGCAGGCAGATGCAGTACCGGCATGTCCGGCGCCACGAAACTCAAGACCTGTTCCAGATCCGCAATGCGCTGCCCGTCGCGCACGATATACATGATCGGCCCGCGTTCGCCGATCTCTTCCACCAGACGGATAAGACAGAACGCCTCATAACCGTCGGCGACGCCGTCGATCACGATATGACGATTTGCCCCGGATGCGCTGGAGGACTTGAGACCTAGTTTGCTGAAAACGGGCATGGGAACCTTGAACTCAGAATTCTATGCGGTCGCGGAAAGCGACAATATCGCGAAACAGCGGCGTGTCGTAGTCTGCGGGGATCGGGCTCTCGCCCGTCACCCATTTGAGAAGATCGCGGTCGAGCACTTCGAGAATATGCTCGAACTCATCAAGCTGCGGATCGGTGAAGCCCACAATATACGCGTCCGCATATTGTCCAAGGATCAGATCCATCTCGCGCATACCGCGATGCCACGCGCGAAACAGAAGCTTGCGGCGCCGTACATCCAGATTTTCCGTCGCCAATGTGCTGCCAGTCATCCTTGGTAAGCTCCAGTCAGTTCCAAATTGCTGCTGGTATATAGCATCTGCGCCGCAAACGGGAACCCGTTTATCCAACAGGAACAAAAAGAGCACAGAAAGATTGCACGCCGCCCTTGCACGGCAGCCAGAAGCAGTTAATGCTCCCGCCATGCGTCCATCCGTTCTCGACCCATTTTTCGCCTCCGTTCGTTCGCTTTCAGGCATTGGCCCGAAGGTCGCCGCCCTGCTTGGCAAACTGCTCGGCACCGACATACCGGGCGCGGAGCCGAAAGTCGGCCAGCTTCTGTTTCTGGCGCCGCATAGCGTGATCGACCGGCGCAACCGCCCCGGCATCGTTAACGCGCCTGAAGGCGCAATCGTCACGCTGGAAGTAACGGTAGACCAGCACCAGCCAGCGCCGCCCGGACGCGGCAATGTTCCGCATCGCGTCTTCGCGCATGACGATACCGGCGAAATCGCGCTGACCTTCTTCCATGCACAATTGCCATGGTTGCAAAAAATGCTGCCCGAAGGCGAGACCGTCATCGTGTCTGGGAAGGTGGAATGGTTCAACGGCCGCGCCTCCATGGTCCATCCGGACTACATTGCGAGCCTGGAAGATGCGGCCAATTTGCCGATGGTCGAGCCGGTTTACCCGCTGACGGCTGGCCTGTCGCCGAAGACGCTGGCGCGCGCCGTCAAGGAAGCTTTGAGCCGTGTTCCAACAATGCCGGAATGGGTCGACGCTCCCCTGCTGGCGCGGGAGCGCTTTACCAGTTTCCAGCAATCGCTCAATACGCTTCATCTGCCGGAAGACCCCTCCGATATTGGGCTTGAAAGTATTTCGCGACGCAGGCTCGCCTATGACGAGTTTCTCGCCGGACAACTGGCGCTCGCCCTTGTTCGCGCCAAGACCCGACGTCTTTCCGGTCGCCCATTGGAAGGAACAGGACGCATCGTCGCCGAAATCATGCGCCACCTGCCCTATCGCTTGACGAAGGGGCAGGATCAGGCCGTTCGCGAGATCATCACAGACCTCAAATCGCCTGAACGCATGTTGCGGCTTTTGCAGGGTGATGTCGGCTCGGGCAAGACGGTGGTGGGGCTGCTTTCCATGGCGCATGCCGCTGAATCCGGTGGTCAATCCGCGCTGATGGCGCCAACGGAAGTTCTCGCCCGCCAGCATTTTGCGACTATTGCGCCGCTTGCGGAGAAAGCGGGATTGAAGGCCGCGCTCCTGACCGGCCGTGAAAAAGGACGCGACCGGAATGCAGTGCTTGAAGGATTGAAAAGCGGCGAGATCGATATTGTGATCGGCACGCACGCGCTTTTTCAGGAAAAGGTCGAGTACCACGACCTCGTCCTGGTCATCATTGATGAACAGCATCGCTTCGGCGTGCATCAGCGCCTGATGCTGACGGCCAAGGGTTCGGCACCGGATATGCTGGTCATGACAGCGACCCCCATTCCGCGCACCCTTGTGCTTACCGCCTTTGGCGATATGGACGTTTCGAAACTGACCGAGAAGCCAGCCGGACGCCAGCCGATCACAACGGCTATCGTGCCGATGGAGCGCATGGGCGAACTTGTCGAGCGCATCCGAAAGGCTGTCGGAGAAGGACAGAAAATCTACTGGATCTGCCCGCTGGTCGAAGAATCCGAAGTCGTTGAACTGACATCAGCGGAAGAACGCTTTGAAAGCCTCAAACCCGTCTTTGGAGACCGCATCGGCCTTATCCATGGCCGCATGAACGGTGCTGAAAAAGACGAGGCCATGCGGGCGTTCAAACAGGGCGAAACCCGTGTTCTGGTTGCCACCACAGTGATCGAAGTCGGCGTGGATGTGCCCGATGCCACGATCATCGTCATCGAGCATGCAGAACGGTTCGGTCTGTCGCAATTGCATCAGCTGCGCGGGCGTGTGGGGCGCGGCGACAAACCTTCGACCTGCCTGCTGCTTTACAAGGGGCCGCTCGGTGAAATCGCGCAAGCCCGGCTGAAAGTGATGCGTGAGACGGAAGACGGTTTTCGCATCGCCGAGGAAGACTTGAAACTGCGTGGCGAAGGTGAACTGCTTGGCACGCGGCAGTCCGGAACGCCGGGTTTCCGCCTGGCTTCCATCGAAGCGCATGGCGATCTTCTGGAAATCGCCCGCAAGGACGCGCGTTACATTCTGACGAGCGATCCAGACCTGGAATCCGAACGCGGACAGGCGCTGCGGATATTGCTCTATCTCTTTGGGCGTGACGAAGCGATCAGGCTCCTGCGGGCGGGATAATAATCTCGCCCCTTAGCCTGAGGTGCGGAGCGAAGCGATGCCTCACCCTTCGAGACGGTGCTGCGCACCTCCTCAGGATGAGGCATTGGGGAGTGAAATCACCTTCAACGCTTTATAAAAGCCGTAACAGCTGCTTTTCCCGATTACTCGACAGTCACCGACTTCGCCAGATTGCGCGGCTGGTCGACATCGGTGCCCATCAGAACAGCGGTGTGATAGGCCAGCATCTGGATCGGCAGCGCATAGACAAGCGGAGTGATGAATTCCGGAACGTCCGGCAGAACGATGGTTGCCATCGTGTCGATGCTGGCAGCTTCTGCGCCTTTTTTGTCGGTGATAAGAATGATCCGACCCCCGCGCGCCGCCACTTCCTGCATGTTGGAAACGGTCTTCTCAAAAAGGCGATCCGACGGCGCGATGACGATTACCGGCATGGTTTCATCGATCAGCGCAATTGGGCCGTGCTTCAACTCACCGGCGGCGTAGCCTTCGGCGTGGATATAGGAAATTTCCTTGAGCTTCAGCGCGCCTTCCATGGCAAGCGGGAAGGAAGTGCCGCGACCGAGATAAAGCACATGATTGACCTTGGCCAGTTCATGGCAGACTGCGGCGATCTGGTCTTCCAGCTTCAGAACCTGATTGATGAAACGCGGCGCTTCGGAAAGCTGGCGCACCAGTTCCTGTTCGCGCTTGTCATCGATTGCGCCACGCGATTTCGCAGCCGCGATAACAAGCGAGGCCATGGCCGAGAGCTGGCAGGTAAAGGCCTTGGTCGAGGCAACCCCGATTTCCGGCCCGGCAAGCGTCGGGAAAACGGCATCGGATTCACGCGCAATGGTCGAGCCCGTCACGTTGACGACAGCGGCGATTTTCAGCCCCTGCGATTTGCAGTAGCGCAGCGATGCCAGCGTATCAGCCGTTTCGCCGGACTGCGATACGAACATCGCCA
Source organism: Brucella sp. IR068 (assembly GCF_049065885.1). NCBI lineage: Bacteria > Pseudomonadati > Pseudomonadota > Alphaproteobacteria > Hyphomicrobiales > Brucellaceae > Brucella > Brucella sp. IR068. Next base: position 54,660 of record NZ_JBAKHE010000004.1, read on the forward strand.
GCGAATCTTTCGAAAGCGGCATTTCGCGATAACGGAATTCAGACGCGATATCGCTATCGACCGGCAGGCGCGCAATCTGCTCGAACCAGTATTTGCCGACGGACGCAGCATAATAAGCCGTGCCGCAGGCAGATATCGTCAGGCGGTCGATCTTGCTGAAATCGATGCCGATTGCTTCCTGACGCACCTTGCCGGTGGTGAAGTCGAGATAGTTCGCCAGCGTGTGAGAGATCACTTCCGGCTGCTCGAACATCTCTTTCTGCATGAAGTGACGATGATTGCCCTTGGAGACAAGCATGTTAGCCGTCTGCGTCTTCTGGATCGGCCGCTCGACTTCGCTGTTGTTCTCGTCGTAAACGGTCACACCCTTGCGCGTCAGAACGGCCCAATCGCCATCTTCGAGATAGGCGATGGTATCCGTGAAAGGCGAAAGGGCGATGGCATCCGAACCGAGGAACATTTCACCTTCGCCATAACCGACGGCAAGCGGCGGCCCCTGGCGAGCGCCGATCAAAAGCTCTTCGTCGCCCTCGAACAGGAAAGCAAGCGCGAAAGCGCCATGCAGCATCGGCAGGCTGTCGCGGACAGCCTCGACCGGAGACTTGCCCTTTGCCAGTTCGCGGGTCACAAGATGCGCGACAGCTTCAGTGTCGGTTTCGGTCTGGAACTTGTAGCCTTCCGCCTCAAGCATGGCGCGAAGTTCGGCGAAATTCTCGATGATGCCGTTATGAACAACCGCAAGGCGCTCGGTGATGTGCGGATGGGCGTTACGCTCCACAGGCTTGCCGTGCGTCGCCCAGCGGGTATGGCCAATACCGATGACACCAGGAAGCGGTTCTCCAGCCAGTCGCTTCTCCAGATTGACCAGCTTGCCTTCGGCACGGCGGCGATCGAGCTTGCCGTTCTGCAAGGTGGCGATACCGGCAGAATCGTAGCCGCGATATTCAAGCCGCTTCAGTGCATCCACGAGAAGCGGAGCGACTTCGTTATTTCCGATAATGCCGATAATTCCACACATGGGCTGCTCCAGATCCGACGTCGAGACGTAATGTTTCGCGGTTTAAAGATTCTAACGCAGAACGGCAACCCAATGGATTGCCGCTCACTTAAGCTATTGGACGATTTATTTCGCCGCGGTTTTAGCCGCTTTGATGGCGGCATACTTCTCTCGCAGGATTTTCCCCCGGCCTTCCTTCGTTTCCTGCCGGGCACGACCGAAGGCCAGCGCATCGGCAGGAACATTGTCGGTAATCGTGCTGCCCGATGCGATATAGGCATTGTCGCCGATTTCTACCGGCGCAACCAGAGAACTGTTCGAGCCGACGAACGCGTTTTCGCCGATCACCGTCTTGTACTTGTTGTACCCGTCGTAATTGCAGGTGATGGTGCCCGCGCCGATATTGCTCGATGCGCCGACTATCGCGTCGCCGATATAGGTCAGGTGATTGATTTTCGCGCCTTTATGCAAGGTGGCATTCTTCACTTCGCAGAAATTGCCGACCTTGGTCTTTTCTCCCAGATTTGCACCGGGGCGCAGGCGGGCAAACGGCCCGATCTCTGCCTTGGGACCGACCTCCGCACCTTCCAGATGCGAGAAGGAATGTATCAAGGCTCCCGACGCAACATGCACATGCGGGCCGAAGAATACATTCGGCTCAACAATAACGTCGGCCTCGATCAGCGTGTCATGCGAGAAGAACACGGTTCCGGGCGCAATAAGCGTCACGCCTGCCAGCATCATCTCGCGGCGCTTGCGATCCTGCCAGATGGCTTCGGCTTCAGCCAGTTCGACACGATTGTTGATGCCGATGACATTATCGACCGGCACTTCGATGGCCGTCACATTCATGTCCCTGCCATGGGCGATGGCGACAATATCGGTCAGATAATATTCGCCCTTGGCGTTGTTATTATCGACGGCATCCAGAAGCGCCAGAGCATGTTGGCCACGGACAGCCATCAGCCCGCCATTGCAGAAACCGATCTGCTTCTGCGCTTCGCTTGCTTCCTTTTCTTCAACGATGGCGACAAGCTTGTCGCCCTCTTCGATCAGACGGCCATAGCCGTGCGGATTCTCCGGGCGGAAACCGATAACGACAACGTCTGCGCCTCCGGCCAGCCGCTCGCGGGCCTTTTGCAGGGATTGTGCCTCGATCAGCGGCGTATCACCAAAAACGATAAGCAGATCATCATAACCGCGTTCGATTGCCTCGCGCGCGGCCAGAACTGCATGCGCTGTACCGAGACGTTCCTTCTGCTCGAAGGCCGAGACAGGCCCTGCATTCTTTTCCACCGCCGCGCGCACTTCGTCGGCGCCGCGCCCCACGACCAGCGCAACATCGCTTTTGCCGGTGCCCTGAACGGCCTTGACCACGTGCGAAACCAGCGGCAATCCCGCCACCTGATGCAACACTTTGGGCAGGCTGGATTTCATGCGTGTGCCTTCGCCAGCAGCTAGCACGATGGAAAGGCAGGTACGGTCTGTCATTGTGTCGTCCAGAAAATTGAGATGATCTTCGCTCATAACATCAAAGCGTCTATGAAAACTTACGCGCCAGTCTTCAGGAAAAGACCTTCGATTTGCCCAAGTGCAGGAAAGGTTTCAAGCATCCAGTACGAGAATGATTGCATGCCGCCCGTCAGGAACAAAACTCCTGCTACCACCAAAAGCGCGCCCATCGCTTTCTCCACCTTGCCCAGATGCACCCGGAAACGCGAAAGAAACCGCATGAATGCGCCGGAAAAAAGGGCGGCGATCAAAAAAGGAATGCCAAGGCCAAGCGAATAGGTTGCCAGCAACAGCGCACCCTCGCCCACCGTGCTGCTACCGCCCGCAAGCGTCAGGATCGGCCCAAGAACTGGCCCGATGCATGGCGTCCAGCCAAATGCAAATGCCAGCCCCATGACATAGGCTCCGAGCGGCGACGCCGGAGCGTTGCGGGCCTGGAACCGGGCTTCGCGAGACAGGAACGACAGGCGCAGGACGCCGAGGAAGTTCAATCCCATCAATATGATGACCACGCCCGCGACGATTGCAATTTCCTGCTGCCAGGCGCGCAGGAAGGCGCCAATCGAAGAGGCGCCAGCGCCAAGCGCCACAAAAACAGTGGTAAAACCGAGAACAAAGCAAATTGCGGCAAACGCCAGCGAACGGCGCGCCGAAGGCGCTGCTGCAACGGTTGTCGCCTTCTCTGCACGGAAATCCTCGACGCTCACGCCAGCCATATAGCACAGATAAGGCGGCACAAGCGGAAGAACGCAGGGTGACAGAAAAGACAACGCACCGGCTCCGGCAGCGGTCATGTATGAAATATCGAGCACCAAGACCTCTTTCAATTCATCAAATCACTTGCAGCCTGACCCAACCGCAGGCTTATATAGACCAACTTCTGCTCTACTTTGAATATTTTCAATGCGGCATCTCGCTCGAACACAAGTTCGCCCTAAATCGAGATCATTGCGCAATTTATATATGTTGCTCCAACCGGACGATGTTCCTATGAGCCTTATTGATGATGACGAAGTGCCTTCCATGCCATCCGAAACGTCAGCAAGACATCATGGCTGGTTCACCCGCTACCAACATTTTCTGTTTCCGATAGCCGGTATCGCCATTGCGTTGCTTGCAATCTATGTGCTGGAGAATCTTCTCCAGCATACATCGCGCACGGAAACGCTCGCCGCACTGCATAATATATCGTGGGCAACGCTTGCGCTGGCAGTGTTTTTCACGGCTCTGAGCTATGCCGCTGTCGCACTTTACGATGTCGTGGCCGTCGATACGATCGCGCCAAACCAGATACCGCGCCGCCTTGCAGCCGTTGCAGGCGCCGCTGGCTACGCGATTTCCAACGCGCTTGGCTTTTCCCTGCTGACCGGCGGTGCCCTGCGTTATCGCATCTATGCCGCGGAGGGCGTGAGTCTTGCTGACATCGGCAAGATCGTCGGCACGTCATGGTTCGCGATCTGGTTCGCGCTGATCATAATGGTGGGCGCCGCTCTTCTCATCGATCCACGGGATGTTCCCTGGCTCTCTGCCATCGATTCCCGCATCGATATCGTTGCCGGCATCGCTATTCTGGGCGGTATCGGCTGGCTGATCTACTGGCTGTCGCATGGGCAGCGCAGTTTCACGATAGGCTCATTCAGCCTGCGCCTGCCCAACTCAAAGGGAGCGCTGCTCCAGATATTTGCCGGGCTCGTGGATGTGGGCGCCGCAGCGGCTACGCTCTATGTCCTCATGCCCGCCGATGCTGTGCCTAGCTTCGCCGTTTTCGCACTCGTCTATGTGATCGCCATCGTGCTGGGCATTGCCAGCCATGCGCCCGGCGGCCTCGGCGCCTTTGAAGCGACAATTATTGCAGGTCTCGGCCTTGGCGGAAAACCGGATGCGATTGCGGCGCTTCTCGCCTACCGGCTTATCTATACGATTATGCCGCTTGTCGTGGCGACCGCAGGCATTCTCATATGGGAGATCATGCGCCGCCGCCATATGCTCGGCAAGCAGGCACGCTTCGCCAAGCGGCTGGTCGAGCCGCTCGTCCCCGGTCTGTCTGCCAGCATCATCTTTCTGGGCGGGATCATGCTTCTCGTTTCCGGGGCCACGCCGGACCTTCGCTACCGCGTCGAAGTGCTCTCCGACATCGTTCCGGAATCCTTCATGGAAATGTCGCACCTCGCCGCCAGTCTGGTCGGCGTGGCGCTGCTCATCGTTGCTCGCGGTCTCTCAAAGAGGCTTGCGCGAGCATGGGTGGCTGCGCAAATCCTGCTTCTCTGCGGCGCGGCCTTTTCTCTGGCAAAAGGTCTCGACTGGGAAGAAGCCATTACTCTCTGTCTTTTCGCTTTCACACTGTGGGGGTTCCGGGATTCGTTCTATCGCCGCCCTATTTCGGGGCCGTTTGACCTGAGCTGGAACTGGATCGCGACCGTCGGCACAACTGTGCTCGTTTCCACATGGCTTGGATTTTTCGTTTATCGCCACGTGGAATATTCCAACACGCTCTGGTGGGATTTCGCCTGGAACGGCAATGCCCCACGCTTCCTGCGGGCAACCGTGTTGGTCTTTGCCGTGGTCGCCGCAGTTGGCCTTTACTCCATCATCAACCGGAACGGTCATCGCAGGCGAAAGGTGGATTATTCAATACCCCCCGCCGTGCCCGCCCTCGTCGCCCAATGGCCGCACACGGATGCCGCCCTGGCGCTGCTTGGCGACAAGCAATTTCTTCTGGCCCCCGACAACAGCTCCTTCATCATGTATTCCCAGTCCGGGGGCAGTCTGATCGCGCTTGGCGAACCCATCGGTAATGAACAAACCGGCAAAGAGCTTGCATGGTCCTTTCACGGGCTGGCCGACAAGCTTGCCCTGCGCACCGTATTTTACGGTGTTGGTCCGCAAAGCCTGCCCCTGTTTCTGGATATGGGCCTTGTCGCCCTGAAACTCGGTGAAGTCGCCCGCGTTGATCTCGCCGAATTCTCGCTGGAAGGACCGCGTCGCCAGCCGTTCCGCTATGCCGACAGAAAGATCGACAAGGATGGACTGACGTTTGAAATCATTCCGTCCGCCGATGTGCCTCCGCTCATCCCACGCCTGCAGGAGATTTCGGATGCCTGGCTGGATTTCAAGTCGGGCAGCGAGAAAGGGTTTTCGCTCGGATATTTCGATGAAGAATATATGAAACGCTTTGACGTTGCAGTGCTGAAACGCGACGGAGAAATCGTGGCTTTTGCCAACATATGGCGCGGCGCGGACAAATATGAAATCACTGTCGACCTCATGCGCTACATGCCGAATGTGCATAAGCTCCTTATGGACGCGCTTTTCGCGAAGCTGCTGATGGCCGGCAAGGAAGAAGGCTACAAGTGGTTCAACCTGGGCGCCGCCCCGCTATCGGGCCTGAGCGGCAGCAGGCTGGCCTCCCGTTGGAACCGCTTCGGCTCGTTCATCTACAAGCGCGGCGCCGATCTCTATCACTTTGGCGGATTGAAAGCCTTCAAGGAAAAATTCGATCCTGTCTGGACGCCGCATTACATGGTTTGCCCGGGCGGCCTTGAGACGCCGCGCGCCCTTCTCGATGCCACGACCCTCATCAATGGCAGCCCACTGGAGTTCATCCGCAAATGACGAAAAGACGCGTTCTCTTTATTGTGCTCGGATTGGCGCTGGTGGCAGCAGCGGGCGTGTACGGCACAATGCATACTGGTAAAATCGCGCGGCTCTGGACAAAAGTCATCGATTCCGACGAGCCGGTTATCCATGCCAGTGCCGAAAGACTGTCCAACATTCCTGTCTATATGCCAGAGAACGATCCTGTCGGACTTGCCATCCTGCTGAGTGATGACGGCGGCATAGGCGACCGGGAAAAACAATTCATGGATGCCATGCTTGCCCGGAATATGATCGTTCTGCCGGTCGAGCTTGGTCCGTGGCGCGCGGCGCTCGATAAGGAGGGCGGCGAATGCAACTATCTGGACTCCGATTTCGAAGCCATCGCCAAGGAAGCCTTGCGCGGGCTGGATCTCGGGGTCTATTTTCACCCCGTCCTGACGGGTGTCGGACAAGGCGCGACCATCGCTTATGCGGCGGCCTCGGATTCTCCGGATGCAACGATTGCAGGCGCTGTCGCGCTTGATCCGGTTCCTGCCAGGACCCGTCTTCCTTCTTGCACGGAAAAAGCCGCAGCAACCAAGGCCCCGGATGGAGGCTTCACCTATGGGTTCAATGTGGCAATTCCCGCCCCTGCCCTGGTGATCGGGCCGGCCGGATCACCGACGAATAATCCCGTTACTGCCCGGCAGGAAAATTTAGCCGTGCTTCAATCTGCTCCTGCATTTCCGGCAAGACTCAAAATGGCTGTCGACAATGTCGTGGCCATGGCGGATCAGGACGCCAAGAACGAAGCCCTGCCGATCGTCGACCTTCCTGCGAAGGACGGAAAGGCCGATATGATTGCGGTCTTCTATTCCGGTGATGGTGGCTGGCGCGACCTCGACAAATCCATCGGCGAGTGGCTGCAGGCACACGGCGTCCACGTGATCGGCGTGGATTCGCTACGCTATTTCTGGTCGGAACGCACGCCGGAGGAAATCGCCAACGACACGACGGCGATGATCAAAAAAGCTGATCCGACAAATAAATTGCCGGTAGCTGTTCTCGGCTATTCGTTTGGCGCTGATACATTTCCGTTTGCCTGGAAATACCTGCCTGCGGCCATACAGGACCGGACGAAAATGATCGGCCTTCTCGGGGTCGAAACGACGACCACATTTCAGGTTTCGATTGAAGGCTGGCTCGGAATGGATGGTGACAAGGACGTCATTCCGGCCATTTCGACAATCCCGCTCGACCGGGTCGTCTGTGTCTATGGACAGGAAGAAGAGGATACCGCCTGCACTGCTCCGGAACTGAAGGGCATGGAAGTCATGAAACTGGCTGGCGGCCACCATTTCGATGAAAATTATGAGCCGATTGCCGCCAGCCTTCTGGAAAAGATGCGCAGCCGTGCCGGATTGCCGCCGCGACCAGCCAGTTGATAGGCCGCCGACAGGTCATCGCCAGAGATCAGGTATAAAAAATCGCCCAACCGCAAATCGGGGATCAAACGGTGACATCTAAGTATTTGAATGTGTTGGTGAGCGCGCAGGGATTCGAACCCTGGACCTACTGATTAAAAGTCAGTTGCTCTACCGGCTGAGCTACGCGCTCCCTGTTGGAGCAAATCGCCCCCGGAAGTGCGGCGGAACATAAGGGTGGCTTACGGATTGGTCAACACCATAAAGTCAGGTTTCTCCAACATAAATTCAAAAAAATAACAGGTCAGGGATACTCTATCTCGCGCAACAGCTTCCAGATGCCGGTAAATAGGTCATTTTCACGTTTTTCTGAGGGCTTAGCAGCTTCAACAGAACAGCGATTCTGAACCGTATGGTGATAGAACGACGACTGCCGGGCCTTCCGGGCCGGACCTTGCCGCGTGGCCATGCTACAGCTAGGGTCGGGACCTGTTAATTTGTTGGAAGTGGCGCCTGAAATGACAAGAGCTGCTGGAGCGGCGAAGGGCGACTACATCCAAACAGCCAGCCTCGTGCCATTTTCACCAAATTAACAGGTTCTGCCCTAGCTTCATCGGAATGAACTAACGGCACGGTATTTCATGTCTCTGACCACCAAGGCATTCTTCCATTTCCGGCGCTCCTTATCCGGCGTTGGCATAGCGCTAGGCACCCTGTTTTTTGCTGCGGCGCTCACGCCGAGCCTCGTTCCACGCACCTACGTCATGCAGGGCATTCTCGGTGGCGTCGCGTTCGGATCAGGTTATGGCATTGGCGTGCTATGGCGCTGGCTCTGGCATTACCTGGAATTGCCCGAACCCCAAGACCGCCTGCGCAGCAGAGCCAATCTTGCCGTCGGCGTGGTCTGTCTCGCGGTGGCTGTCGTAGCCCTTTATTTTGCGGCAAGCTGGCAGAATTCGGTTCGAGCCGTCATGGACATGGAACCGGTGCCCAGCGCCTATCCGATGAGCGTTTCGGCTTTGGCAGTACTGACATTCCTCATTCTGTTGGTACTTGTTCGCCTTCTCATCCGGCTAGGGCGATTCGTCTCCGGGAAAGTGCAACTCGTCATGCCTCGCCGGGTAGCCAACGTCCTCGGCGTCACGATTACCGTGATCCTTGTCTGGACGATTGCCAACGGGCTGCTCATCCAGTCCGCGTTCAGGGTTCTGGATCGTTCCTTTCGCGAGTACGACGCTCTGATCGAGCCGGATCGCCCACAACCGACGGCACCGGGCAAAACCGGCAGTGCTGCCTCGCTTTTGCATTGGAACGAACTTGGGCGGGCTGGACGCGAATTTGTCTCCTCGGGCCCTGCCGCTTCCGACATCACGGCGATGACCGGAGAAAGGGCAATCGACCCCATACGGGTCTATGCGGGTCTGCAAGTCGCCGACACGCCGGAACAACGCGCGGAGCTTGCACTGGAAGAGCTGAAGCGGCAACGCGGCTTTGACCGTTCGGTAATGGTCGTCATCACGCCCACCGGAACAGGATGGGTTGACCCTGCAGCAATGGACGGTCTTGAGTTTCTGCACCATGGTGATGTGGCCAGCGTCGCCGTGCAGTATTCCTATCTTTCCAGCCCATTGTCGCTGCTCTTTCAGCCCGAATATGGAGCGGAAGCATCGCGGGCGTTGTTCATCGCCGTCTACAACTACTGGAAAAACCTGCCGCGGGACAGCCGACCTCGCCTGTATCTTTATGGCTTGAGCCTCGGTGCGATGAACTCGGAAATTTCGTCCGAGCTTTTCGAAATGCTTGATGACCCCATCAACGGCGCGCTATGGAGCGGCCCTCCTTTCCCCAGCCGCGACTGGAAAGCCATGACCAGACGGCGAAATCCGGGAACGCCGGAATGGTTGCCGGTGTTCAGGGACGGCTCCTTTGCGCGTTTCATGAACCAGTATGGTGAAGCCCCGGGAAATGGAACGCGGTGGGGCCCAATGCGTGTGGTTTATCTGCAATATGCCAGCGACCCGGTCACTTTCTTCGACACGCTGTCCTTCTACCGCCAGCCTGATTGGATGCAGGCACCGCGCGGGCCCGATGTGTCACCCGATCTGCGATGGTATCCGGTGGTAACCATGCTTCAACTCGCCCTCGACATGGCCTTTGGAACGGCCACACCGATCGGGCACGGGCATGTATATGCTCCTGAGCACTATGTCGACGCGTGGCTGGAAGTTACCGGCGTAACTGGCTGGGATGCGCACAATATCGCAAGGCTCAAGCAGTATCTGCGCCAGAAAATGGATGGGACAAACATCGAGGGCTATGAACAGCGCGGCGGATAAGAGCGCATCCCGAAAGGCGTGAAACCCATTCAACAGGATGCGCGCCCCACCGGATAGTCGGAGCCCCGCTGTTCTTTATTCACCGGTCAGTAATCGGGCGATTTCTGCGGCGTCTGGGAACTGTTCAGATTCAGCATCGGAATCGCTCCGTTGGGCAGCATTGTGGTCGGCAGTTGACCATCCCATTTCTCGGCCTGCGTCAATGCAACGAGACCCGGATTGTCGCGAAGTGCATCGCCACGCGCCTTGATGGCGGTTGCCTCCGCCTCGCCCTTCAGCCTGATCGCGTCAGCCTCGGCTTCCGCCTGAAGACGAACGGCATCCGCCTGCGCCTCTGCTTCGGCGCGGCGAGCATCTGCCTGCGCTTTTGCCTGCGTCACGGTGATTTCAGCCTGCACCTTTTCGCGCTCTGCATTCTGACGAAGCCGCTGCACTTCAACTTCGGCCAACATGCGCTGTTCGATGGACTGCTCATAAGAGTCCGAAAAGTCGATATTCTCGATCTGCACCGTGTCGATGATAACCGGACCGCGCACACTGTTCTGAATGGCCTGCGCAATTTCCTGATTGAGACGGCTTCGTTCCTGAATAGCCTCCACGGCATTGAATTTGCCGAAAACCGTCTTGCTTTCCTCGAAAACGCGCCGCTCTACAAGGCGGGACAGGAGCCCGTCTTCACCGCCATAGGTCGCGTAGACTTCTTCCACGCGGTCTGGCGGAATGCGATAGTTGACCGACAGGTTCATCGTGGCTGGTTGCTGGTCGCGGCTATAGGCTTCCATGCTGTTATAGATCGCAGCTTTGGATTGCACCGATATTCGTACGATAGAATCGATCACCGGAATTTTGAAACCGAGGCCGGGTTGTGCAACGCCGGAAACAGCACCGTAGCGCAAAACAACGCCACGCTCGCCTTCATCAATCGTGTACCAGGAACCAAGTACTACGCTCAATATACCGAGTAAAATTACACCGGCTATTGCTTTGGGTAAAATCGCGCGCATCCTGTCTCCTTTGGCGCTCTGTTGTAACAGAGGGGAACCGAAAGCTTTTCAACAAGCGCGCTGCCGGAACTCACCCCGACCGCCTTTTAGGGTGCACCGCCGTGAATGACAATTACTGGTGGTACAGATGATGAAGCTAGTCCACAAAAACAAAGCCGCCCTTGAAGGGCGGCTTCATTGTGTTCAGCAGTTTTCAACTATCAATATGGCGAATAACACTGCTGGCGGGGGCCGTTATACGGCTGAAAAGTATTATCCGAGGCCCTATATGAGCGATAACGATTATAGCACCACTGTACATGTGAATTGCTGTAACCATAAGCCGGTGCGCGATAGACTGGCGGGGGCGGTGGCGGCGGAGCGGCAATCGCACCACCGATGATTGCACCGGCGCCGAACGCAGCGAGCGGATACCACCAACCGTCATTATGCCGGCGATAGCCGTGGCGATAATAGCGGTCACCGCGATAACCATTCCAGTAACCCGGCCCCGGGCGGTATGGCCGGCCATGCCAGCCCGGACGAGGCCCCGGCCGATAGCCGCCCCAGTGCCCATGGCCCGGTCCGCGACGCCAGCGGTCATCCCGAACCTGTTGAACATGCTCGTTGCTCGCCGCAGGCGCAGTTGGCATGACGGGCGCAGCCGAGACCGGGACTATCGCGCCGATCAAAAAGCTCGCACCGACAAGGCCGACCATCATCTTTTTGAAGGTGTTCATCCTGTGCTTCTCCATTTCAATGATGCCATCATTGCCGTCTGTTTATGAATGTCCGCTGAACGTTGCGGGGAAAATCTGCCGGCTCCCTGTTTTCTCCCCGCAACGCGGCATGTTTCATGCGGCTTCTAACGGAGGAGACGACAATTGGTTCTCGCTATTCCATTATTTTCGTTAGCAAATTGCGAGACAATCGGATAACTTGCGTGAAGTAGGGCAGCTTGTAAGCGTTTTCAGGGAGTGGGGTTTGCATTGGCAACAAAAGCAGGGCCGTCCGTAAAAATTTTGGGAACATCTTTTTCCCAGGAAGCGGATCCTTTCACGGCGGCAGTTCAACTGACGCCCATGCCGATGCTCATCACCAATCCCCGCCTGCCCGATAACCCCATCGTCTTTGCCAACAAGGCCTTCCAGAACCTGACAGGCTATGAAGCCGATGAAATCATTGGGAAGAATTGCCGTTTCCTGCAAGGCCCCGGCACGGACCCGAAACATGTCGAGATGATCCGCGCGGCAATCGAAACGGAACAGTCGATCGATATCGATATTCTCAATTACAAGAAGTCAGGCGAACCATTCTGGAACCGGCTTCACATCTCCCCTGTCAAGACCGAAGCAGGCGAACTCCATCACTTCGTTTCATCACAGCTCGATGTGACCCTGGAACTCGGCAAGCTGGTCGAGCTGGAAAAAGAACGCGAAACGCTTTCGCTTGAAAAAGAGCGCAGCAACGATCAGCTGCAATATATCATCGAAGTGGCGAATGTTGGCTTCTGGACGCGGGATTATCATACGGGCGAAATCAGCTGTTCATCGGAATACAGGCGTATTTTCGGGCTGACGCCGGATGAGCCGGTCAACTATGACAAGATCATCGAAATGGTGGTGCTGGAAGACCGGATTGCACTGATCCAGCGGTCGCAGGAATCTTTCGCGACCGGCAAGTCTTTCCGGATGGAATATCGCATCACGAACAGGCTGGGTCAGGTGCGCTGGGTTGAAACCCGAGCCAAGGCACTGACGGGCAAGTCACCGACGCTTCTGGGTATCGTCATCGACGTCACGGAGCGCAAGAAAGCCGAAGCTGACAAGGCTTTGGTCACCCGCGAAATTTCACATCGGTTCAAGAACTCGATGGCGATGGTGCAATCCATCGCCAACCAGACCTTGCGGAACGCCACCGATCCGCAGACCGCGAACGAGTTGTTCAGCGAGCGGCTGCGCGCACTTAGCCAGGCCCACGACATGCTGCTGCGTGAGGACTGGACGGGCACCACGATCAACCAGATCTGCGACACCGCGCTTGCCCCTTTCAACAGCACGTTCGGTCATCGAATCCGTACCCATGGTCCGGCACTGGTGGTGAGCGACCGGGTAACCGTCTCCCTTTCACTGGGCCTGTATGAACTGGCAACCAACGCGGTGAAATACGGCGCGCTGTCCAACGAAAGCGGCACCGTCCAATTCGACTGGAATGTCGTTCAAAGGCAGGGCGAGCAGAAACTTCATATGCGCTGGATCGAAAGCGGCGGACCTCCAGTCGAACGTCCTGCCCGGCGAGGCTTTGGCCAGCGGCTGCTCTACTCCGTTCTCGCAGGCGAGTTGAAGGCAAAATGCGATATCGACTTCGCGCCGGGCGGACTGGTAATTGATGTCCTCGCTCCCATGACAGCGGATGTGTTTCCGCAACTCGAGGGCATTTCACGTTCGCAGGCTGAGTCCGTCTGATGAAAAAGAGCAGCGAAAACGCTGCTCTTTTCTTCTTTAGTTGTGCGGGCCGCGACGGCGCGGCTCGATATATACGCGGTCACGATGACGGTGGCGATCATGGCGCCAGCGAGCACGGTCGCGTTCGCGATAATAGCGGGGTGAATGACGATCCCACCCGCGACGGTCATCGCGCCAGCGGCGATCCCAGACGCAGCGACCGCTTCGCGTACGAACCGCACCACGAGGGCAGCGAGAATCAACCTGAATGGCAGAACCAGCGCCATGGGCACCGACAGCCGGTAGTGCGGCCGGAGCAACAGGCGTGGCCGCTTCAGCAACAGCAGTTAGCGCGAAAAGCGCGAGAGCCGCAGAAACCAACTTGAATTTCATTCCATTTTCCTTTTCAGAGCTGTCCAGAATTGGAATATCTTGCCCACAAATACCTAGGTCAGACAGGCGAGTGGTAAAGTCACTTAATCTTACGGCGAGCTATCAATCTCGACCCCGCCCCATCAAACGGGACGCCGCACACCACCTGCAATTTTGCTGGGGTATTTTTAAGAGAATCTGGATATCAGAAGCCAATTGAATTCGCATGCTATCCCTTGAAGCAAGGGAAGAGCTGCAGAATCTCCAATCCGCAAAGCCGATCCTGCGCCGGTTCACGTCCGGTAGCGGGCGGAGCTTTGCGGCTGTCGCAAGGAGCAGGAACATGGATCATTCGGCCTCTAAAATCGGCGCCATAAGGGGCGAGAAAACCGGTCTGGTTACGACCCAGATCGAATGGATCGAACTGGTCGGCGGCTTGCCGGAGCAAGATTCGCTCTTCCTTCGCGACCTGATCGGGCGGCACCGTGAGCAGTTCGTTGGTGTGTTCTATGATCGTCTGATGAGCAATCGTGATGCGGCAACTTTTCTGTCCCAGAAAATGGTCCAGGAGCGCCTGCACAACTCGCTGAGCGATTGGCTCCTGAAAATGTTCGAGAGAACCGCCGGCGATGTTGACGCATTCATCCGTGAGCAGCGCAAGGTCGGCGAAGTCCACGCCCGCATCGACGTACCGATCCATGTCGTCATGCAGGGCGCGCGCCTGCTCAAGAACGAGATCGTCCGTCAGCTGAAGCTGGAAGTTGCCACACGCGAGGGTCTGGCGCGTCTGATCGTGCATGTCAGCAATGCAATCGACATTGCGATTGAAATCATGAGCCAGTCCTTCGTGAAAGACGCGCGCGAAAGCGCCCAGACCGACGAAGCCTATCGGGCCTTTACGCTGAGCCATGATTTTCCGCTTGAGCGAGAATCGCAACGTGCCGCACTCATGGAATGGAGCCAGTCGCTCCTTTTCAATCTCTATGGCAATCCCGACAGCCCGCTTCACACGCTGGCCAGCTCGGACTTCGGATTATGGTTGCAGCATAAGGCCGATCTCATGTTCTCCAATTCCTCGACGCTGGAAAATATCCGCCGGAATGTAGAACATATAGACAATGTGCTCCTTCCGGCCATCAACGGCGCCCGCAAAGATAACCCGACTGAACTCGCTGCCTCCCTGTCACTGTTCCAGACAAAGATCGGGGAAGTGAAGTTTCTGCTATCCGAACTTTTTCAGGCGGCTGCGGCCATGGAAACGGGCCGCGATCCTCTGACCCGCGCGCTCAATCGTCGTTTCATGCCCTCGATCCTGACCCGCGAAGTGCGCATGGCGTCCCAAAAGGCAATGGATTTAAGCGTTCTGATGATCGATATCGATCACTTCAAGAACATCAATGACACCTACGGGCACAGCAGTGGCGATGCGGTTCTTCAGCAGGTGGCCGAAACGATCCTTTCGCTCTGCCGCCCAAGCGATTTCGTGTTCCGCTATGGCGGCGAGGAATTTCTGGTCGCGCTTGTCGAAGCCGACGAGGACAAGGCATTTGCAATCGGCGAGGAACTGCGCAGACAGATAGCCCAACAACCTATGAACCTACCCGATGGCGCGCGTCAGTCTGTCACCCTGTCCATCGGTGTTGCGGCATTCAATGGTCATCCGGATTACAGCCACCTCGTGAACGCTGCTGACCGGGCGCTCTATCGCGCCAAGCAAGCCGGTCGCAATCGCTGTGAAAAGGAAGTACCGCTCGCGATTGATTGATTGCAGAGGCATTTTGACATCTGGCGATTACGCTGCAAAACCGCCATATGCTCCCATCATGACGAATAGCTCCGTTTCCCCCGTTTCCGATATTGCCTCACCAAAGCCGCGCGAGCGCAACGCGCTGGAGACGCGTTTTCTGCCGCAACAGGCAGATGCACCGCCGGTGGACTGGGTTGTCGCAGACGGGCTGACGGACTACGAGGAAGCACTTGCCTTCATGGAAGCGCGTGTGCAGGCCATTCGGGAAGGCACCGCTAACGAACTCGTATGGCTGGTCGAACATCCTTCGCTTTACACGGCAGGAACAAGCGCCAATGCAAGCGACCTGCTGGCGCCCGACAGCCTGCCCGTGTTCAACACGGGGCGCGGCGGGGAATATACCTATCACGGGCCAGGCCAGCGTGTTGCCTATGTGATGCTGGACCTGAAACGCCGCCGCGAGGATGTGCGTGCCTTCGTGACGGCGCTCGAACAATGGATCATCGAGAGCCTGGCCGAGTTCAACATCAAAGGCGAACGGCGTGAGGATCGCGTTGGCGTATGGGTAACGCGGCCTGAAAAGCCCCGCCTGGCCAATGGCGGCATGTGCGAAGACAAGATCGCGGCTATCGGCATCCGTCTGCGGCGCTGGGTGAGCTTCCACGGCATAGCCATCAATGTCGAACCGGATCTCAACCATTATTCCGGCATCGTGCCTTGCGGCATCTCCGAACATGGCGTTACCAGCCTTGTCGATCTGGGCTTGCCGGTGACGATGGGCGACATGGACGTCGCTTTGGGAAAGGCGTTCGAGACGGTATTCGGTCCGCGTCAGCTCAAATAGTTCTGCTCACGCCACTGCGTCGGCCTTCACCCGGCGCTCGCGCATGAAAACATAAAAACCCGATCCGACGATGATTGCGATACCGAGCCATTTCGATGGCGTCGGGAAATCGCCGAATACTATCAGGCCAACCAGAACCGCATTGACGATTTCAAGATACTGGAACGGCGCCAGCATGGATGCTGGTGCGAGCTTGAACGCCTGCACGACCATGAGGTGACTGACAGTGCCGATTGTTCCAAGAAGCAGCAGGAGCAGCCAGGGCTGGATGCCCTGCGGCAGCCCGAAACTCAGATCGCCAAGCCCCGCCGCAGTTCCATAGATCATGGCGAGCCCCGCAAACATCCAGCCGCCCACACCGGCATAAAACTGCATGACAAGCGGGCTTTCCTTCGCACCGTATTTGCGATTCAAAATGAGATAGATCGCAAAAGTTACGGCGGTCGCGAGCGGCAGAAGCGAGACCGCGCCGAAAATCTCGAAACTCGGCTGGATTACTATCATCGTCCCGATGAGACCGATACCGACAGCACTGAATCTTCTCCAGCCCACTTTCTCCTTCAGGAAAATGGCCGAAAACAGCGTCAGAATAAGAGGCTCGGCAAAGAAGACGGCCATCGCATCGGCCAGCGGCATATACTTGACTGCCGTAAAGAAGCAGAGCCCGCCAAACCCCATCAGCGCACCGCGAATGAGGTTGCCTGCCAGATGCTGCGTTCGCAACGCTGCAAAGCCGCCGACCATGAGCAGGATGAAGAACATCAGCCAGCACTGAACGAAGAAGCGCATGAAGGTCACGGTTGCCGGAGGCATATGGTCTGCCATGGCGAGCCACTTGCCGATGGCATCCATCAGCGGCAGCAGAAGCACCGAGAGCACCATGATCGCCATGCCTTTTACGTGCGCTTCCATGCCGCCTGTCGCGCTGCTCTGCATTTCAAACTCTCGGTATCTGGAATGTCCCCGCTATGGCTCTATGCGAACTGCCGCAGCGTTTCCATCCAATTTGACCGGAATTGCCCCGCTTGTTTGACTTTCGACCGCTTTCTGGTGCAAATCAGTTCCGTTCTGGACAAAACCCTTTGAAAAAGCCGTGCGCAAACGGAACGTAAGGCGAACTTTAGTCGCCTTTCGCGAGCGCGCGTGGCATCATTCAAGTGATTCGCGAACAGTATTTTCCGGTCTTTGGCGAGCAGGCTCGACAGCGGCCTCCTGAAATTCAGATAGAGAGCTTTTCGGAACAAATGGACGATAGCAACGATCTCTTCTCGAGAGTGGTCAACAATGCCCGGGCCCGAGAACAGGAACAGGGGCGACAGAGCGAAAAACCTGTGGCGCCGCAACCTGTTGCGCAGCCGGTGGCAGCGCCGTCGCTCTCTGTTCCAAAGCCGGTAACCGCCAAGGCGCCGCCTGCTTCATCGGCAGGCGATGACTATAATGCTTCGTCCATCCGTGTTCTGGAGGGTCTGGAACCCGTACGCCTGCGCCCCGGCATGTATATTGGCGGCACGGACGAAAAGGCGCTGCATCACCTCTTCGCCGAAGTCATCGACAACTCGATGGACGAGGCGGTGGCGGGACACGCCAATTTCATCGAAGTCAGTTTCGACGCCGACGGATTTGTCACCGTTTCGGACAATGGGCGCGGCATTCCAGTGGACGAACATCCCCAGGTGCCGGGAAAATCCACGCTCGAAGTCATCATGACCAAGCTGCATGCTGGCGGCAAATTCGACGGCAAGGCTTATGAAACGTCAGGCGGCCTGCATGGCGTGGGTGTTTCGGTGGTGAATGCCCTTTCGGACGTGCTTGAAGTGGAAGTGGCGCGCAATCGCCGTCTTTATCGGCAGCGTTTCTCGCGCGGTATTCCGCAGGGCGGACTGGAAGATGTCGGCGAAGTGCATAACCGTCGCGGCACCCGTGTCCGTTTCCACCCGGACCCTGATATCTTCGGGAAAACGGCGCAGTTCGATCCGCATCGTCTCTATCGCATGGCGCGCTCGAAGGCCTATCTGTTCGGCGGGGTTGAAATCCGCTGGAACTGCGATCCTTCCCTCCTCGACCCGAAGAAGGAAACGCCGGAGAAGGCGGTGTTCCACTTCCCCGGCGGCCTGAAAGACTATCTCGAGGCATCGCTTGGCAAGGAACATCAGGTCACGCGCGAGGTTTTCGCAGGCAAGACCGAAAAGCAGGGTGGCCACGGCGCGGTTGAATGGGCCGTTTCATGGTTTGGCGGCGACGGTTTCGTCCATTCCTATTGCAACACCATCCCAACCGGCGATGGCGGCACCCATGAGGCAGGCTTGCGCATTGCGCTGACACGCGGCCTGAAAGCCTATGCGGAACTGACCAACAATAAACGCGCCTCGATCATCACCACTGACGACGTGATGGTGTCGGCGGCGGGAATGCTGTCGGTCTTCATCCGCGAGCCGGAATTTGTCGGCCAGACCAAGGACAAGCTTGCCACCGTCGAAGCGCAGCGCATCGTGGAAAATGCAATCCGTGATCCGTTCGATCACTGGCTGACGGCTTCTCCGCAGGAGGCGTCCCGCCTCCTGGAATGGGTGATCGACCGCGCGGATGAGCGTTTGCGCCGCCGTCAGGAAAAGGAAACTGTCCGCAAAAGCGCGACGCGCAAGCTGCGCCTGCCGGGCAAGCTCGCCGATTGCACCCAGAACGCGGCCGCCGGGGCGGAACTGTTCATCGTCGAAGGTGACTCGGCAGGCGGTTCGGCCAAGCAGGCACGCAATCGCGCCAACCAGGCCATTTTGCCGTTGCGCGGCAAGATTCTGAACGTTGCCAGCGCAGGACGCGAGAAGCTGACGGCGAACCAGCAGATTGCAGATCTCATTCAGGCTCTTGGTTGCGGCACACGCAAGAACTATCGGGAAGACGATCTGCGCTATGATCGCGTCATCGTCATGACCGATGCTGACGTCGACGGTGCGCATATTGCATCCCTGCTCATCACATTCTTCTATCAGGAAATGCCGGACCTGATCCGCAACGGCCACCTCTATCTGGCAGTGCCTCCGCTTTTCCGCTTGAGCCAGGGCGGAAAGGTCGCCTATGCGCGTGATGAAGCGCATAAGGATGAGCTTCTGCGCACCATGTTTACCGGACGGGGCAAGGTGGAAATAGGCCGTTTCAAAGGCCTTGGCGAAATGCGCGCCGAACAGCTCAAGGAAACGACCATGGACCCTAAGAAGCGAACGCTTTTGCGTGTCCAGGTGGACGAAGAATATGTCGATGAAACCCGCAACACGGTCGATGAACTGATGGGCACCAAGCCGGAAGCTCGTTTCCGTTTCATTCAGGACCGTGCGGCTTTTGTCGAAGAGTTGGATATTTAGAGCACGTTTCCAGAAAGCCTGAACTGCTCGCGTCCCATGAACGGCAACCCGCAAGCGCGATGCCGTTCATTCTCTTTTTCAATAAAACTGTTTAAGCCATTGTTAAAATGAAGCTTCAAGCTTTCACCTCGATGCCGAGCTTGGCTTCAATTTCCTCAATCGATTCCTTGACGAAGAATGTCTGGTCCGTGCTCAGCGTCACAATACGCGTGCCGGTTCCATAAGTATTGTAGCACAAAACATGATTGAAATTCACGGCGAGCTTCTCCCCGTTTACTTCCGTCAGCATGATCCACATCGCTTGCCCTCCTCCTAGTGTATTCACTCTCAAGAAGGATAGGCGCGACAGAACGTTCGGCAATGGTTGCGACAAGCTGGCTTCAAAGCTTTGCGCGCATTCTCACCTTTTCAACCTGTTTCCTGAAGCTTTCCGACCACTCCTCTCCCTGCCACTCGATCCGGAAACCAACCTTTTCATAAAGATAGATCGCGGGGAGATTATCCGCATGCGTCCCGATCACTGCTTCATCGAAGCCGTCGAACAGGAGTTGCGCCATCAGGGCATCAAGAAGCTGTCCGCCAATTCCCTGCCCGTGGCAGGGCGGATCGACCCATAGGTCGGAAATGTAATTGCTTCGCGGCACTCTCGCACCCCAGCCCGCAATAGTTCCGCCCTTTTCGGCAGTCAACACACCATCCGCATTCTCTTGAAGGTCGTGCAGGAATTTGGCTTCCAGCGCGTGCTGCCGATCAGCGGTAAGTTCCACGCCACGAGCCGCAATCCGCCACGCCCTGACTGCCAAGGCGGCCATAGAAGCAAATTCGCCGGGGAAGCCCCGGCGAATAAGAAGATCGGATTTTACCACCATTTTGCCGGAGTAAACCGTCCGGCTGCCTGTTCGATGGCGTGTGCCGCCTGGAACAGCGTCTCTTCCTCGAACGGGCGTCCGATGAGCTGAAGGCCAAGTGGCAGGCCGTGGTCATTGACGCCCGCAGGCACGGCAATGCCCGGCAGGCCGGCCATGTTGACAGTCACCGTGAAGATGTCATTGAGGTACATCTTTACCGGATCGTTGGCGAGATCCTCATCGGCTAGGCCAAAAGCAGCCGATGGCGTCGCTGGCGTCAGGATCGCGTGGACGCCCTTGGCGAATGCGTCCTCGAAGTCCTTCTTGATCAATGTCCGTACCTTCTGCGCACGCAGATAGTAGGCATCGTAATAGCCAGCCGAGAGAACGTAAGTGCCAATCATGATGCGGCGCTTAACTTCCTTGCCGAAGCCCGCCGCGCGGGTCTGTTCGTACATGTCGGCAATGTCCTTGCCTGGCACACGCAGACCATAACGCACACCGTCATAACGGGCGAGGTTCGAGGACGCCTCCGCAGGCGCGACTATATAATAGGCGGCCAGCGCATATTTCGTGTGCGGCAGCGAAATATCGACAATTTCCGCACCAGCATCCTTCAGATACTGAATGCCCTTCTGCCAGAGTTCCTCGATTTCGCCAGGCATGCCATCGACGCGATATTCCTTCGGAATGCCGATCTTCATGCCCTTGAGCGATTTGCCGAGGGCAGCTTCGTAATCCGGAACAGGCAGATCGACGGACGTGGTGTCCTTGAGATCAAGCGAAGCCATCGATTTCAGCAGGATAGCCGCATCGCGCACGTCGCGGGCGATCGGCCCGGCCTGATCGAGCGAGGATGCGAAGGCCACCGTGCCCCAACGCGACACGCGGCCATAAGTCGGCTTGATGCCAACCGTGCCGGTGAAAGCCGCTGGCTGACGGATCGAGCCGCCTGTGTCGGTTGCAGTCGCGCCAGCGCAAAGCTGCGCTGCAACCGCGGCAGCCGAACCGCCCGACGAACCACCCGGTACCAGGTCGGCATTGGAACCCTTGGCCCGCCATGGATTCTTGACCGCGCCATAATAGGACGTTTCGTTGGACGAGCCCATGGCGAATTCGTCCATATTGAGCTTGCCGAGCATAACCGCGCCATCCGACCACAAATTGGCGGTGACGGTCGATTCATATTCCGGCTTGAAACCGTCGAGAATGTGGGAGCAGGCCTGCGTATGCACACCCTTGGTCGCAAACAAGTCCTTCACGCCCAGCGGAATGCCTTCCAATGCGCCCGCCTCGCCCTTGGCGATGCGCTCATCCGAAGCCTTCGCCATCGAACGCGCCTGATCGTGTGTCACCTTCACGTAAGCGTTGATGGTGTCATTCGCAGAGTCGATAGCTGAAAGATAGGCGTCGGTCAGTTCGGTCGCTGTGATGGCTTTGGCCTTCAGCTTGTCGCGCGCCTCGGCAATGGTCAGTGCGGTCAGTTCGCTCATCGTCAAATCCTGTCAGTGCGCCTCAGTGAGACGCTTTTCAAAAAAGGCGCTGTATTCAGATTCGGAATAGTCCAGAACCACACCGCAGCGCGTAAAACCTGAATTCTCATAAAGTCGCCATGCCCCGGCAAAACCGGGACCAGTTCCCGTTTCGAGTACCAGACGGGTCACGCCCCTCGCCCTCGCCAGATCGACAATCGCATCGACCAGAACCGAGCCAACGCGCTTGCCGCGCACTTCCGGGAGGGTAAACATGCGCTTCACCTCGGCGATGCCATCTCCATGCATCTTCAAGGCACCGCAGCCGACAGCCTTGCCGTTTTCGTCGCGCGCTACAAAGACCGACGTATCCGGCCCCGCCATCTGCTCCACCGTCATCTTGAACTGGAATTCCAGCGGCGACAGCGGCAGGAGATGCGCATTCAGGCCGTCGACCAGCGCGCGCACATCGTCCTGCAAAGGGGTCTCGACTGAAACCCGAATGGCCATGACCTACTCCACGACCTTTGGGACGACGAAGAAATTGTCTTCCGTAACCGGTGCGTTGGCGACCACTGCGGCAGCAATGCCGCCATCGGTCACCTTGTCTTCGCGCATGCGCATGTCCATTGGCGTAACGGAAGTCATCGGCTCGATACCGTCGACATCGACTTCGTTCAATTGTTCGACAAAGCCCAGAATAGCATTGAGTTCGCCGGTCATGCGTTCGGCATCGTCGTCGCTGACAGCGATACGCGCCAGATGCGCGACGCGCTTGACGGTGGAAATATCGACGGACATCCTGTTCTCCGCAAATGCACTAACTTTGTACCCACGCACATCTTGTCCGAAAACCGCATTGCGTGTTCCGGGTTGTGCTTCAGATCGGGCGGCGACCCGCCACCCCTGAAAAGGTTTCCTACCGGCTATAACGGCGCGACTGTTGAAGCGCAACATTTCTTGCGCCTCAAAAGGCCTTTAGAAGCTGTGGACAGTTCCAGCCGGATCGGTCAGCACTTTTGTCTCGCGATGGTCTGCCATTCCTTCAGCGAACTTGTCCGCCGTCTGATCGATGATGGGGAACGAGCCGTAATGGCACGGCAGCACGGTTTTGAAATTGAAGTAACGCTGGCAGGCGAGAGCCGCAACCGCACCGCCCATCGTAAAGCGATCGCCAATGGGAACGATCCCGATCTCTGGCTGATGAAGCTCGTTGATAAGCCCCATATCGGAAAAGATATCCGTGTCTCCCATATGATAAAGCGTCGGCGCATCCTCGAAATGGAACACCAGACCGTTCGGATTGCCCAATGCCTGCGATACGCCGTTTTCCGTCAGCATTGCCGAGGAATGAAGTGCGTTGACGAATGTAATGGTAAAGCCGTCATGCGCCACCGTGCCGCCCGTATTGCCGGGATCGACCTTTTCCACGCCCTGACTGCCGAGCCAGCTTGCAAGATCGGCGTTGGCGATAACCGTCGCACCATGTTCCCTTGCAATTGCTACCGTATCGCCGACGTGATCGCCGTGGCCGTGCGTCAGCGCGATGTGGGTCACACCGCTGGTTACTTCCTTGAAATCTATGCCCTTCGCACCGGGATTTCCGTTGAGAAACGGATCGATGAGAATGACGGCCCTTGCAGTTTCAACGCGGAAGGCGGCGTGGCCAAGCCATGTAAGTTTCATAAACTCTCTCCTCAATCTGTGTTTCCGGCTCGATTTCCAGTTTGCGAACAGATATGACGCCAATAAAGTTGAAGGCAATAGAAACCACTTCAAAATCCGATGAGGACCGATGGCTGTCGTTGAAATCGAGGAAATTCCGGCGCTGCTTCAGCCCGGAAAGACCATTGCCGGACTGGACTTGGGAACCAAGACCATCGGCCTTGCGGTATCGGACCTCGGTCTTTCCTTCGCCCATCCGCGCCCGGTCATCAAACGGGTGAAGTTTTCGATCGACGCACAAGTGCTTCTGAAAGCTCTCGACGCCGACAAGGTCGGCGTTATCGTCATCGGTTTGCCTATGAATATGGATGGAACATCGGGTCCCCGCGTTCAGGCCACGCGGGCATTTGTGCGCACCATGCAGCCGCTCACCGACTTGCCCTTTGTGTTCTGGGACGAGCGCCTGTCGACGGTCGCCGCCGAACGGGCGCTTATCGGCATGGACGTCTCTCGAGGCAAGCGGGCCGAACGTATCGATTCGGCGGCCGCAGCTTTCATTCTTCAAGGGGCGCTCGACCGCCTGCACAGCATCAGGCGGTCGGTATCCGACGATTACGACGCCGGATAAAGCTGGTCGAGAATGCGTTCCGCATTGTGGCGTGCATCCAGCATGCCATAGGTCGACCGCCACTGTCCGCCGAGGCGGGTTTCAATGAATGCGTCAGCCACATCGTCGGCACCAAGCTGGCGCAGTTCTGCGGCGGCGGCGGCATAGGCCAATTGCTCGGTCAGAAGGCGTGCAACACCCGGATCGGTTTCAGTGAGCTGCAATGCAGCACGCAGCACATCAAGCGTTCCCTGCCCGCGCGGGCCAAGCTGTCCGCCGATCCACTCCAGTACTTCATCGAAAAGCGCCGGCGCGCGGGACAGCACACGCGCGACATCCAGCGCCATGACATTTCCGGACCCTTCCCAGATCGCGTTGACCGGCGCTTCGCGATAGGCGCGCGCAAGATTGCCTTCCTCGATATAGCCGTTGCCGCCAAGGCACTCCATTGCCTCATAGAGTAAGGCAGGCGCGATCTTGCAAACCCAGTATTTCACCACCGGCGTCATGCAGCGGGCAAACGCCGCCTCTGCGCGATCACTTGCAGCCATATCAAAGGCGCGTGCCAGCCGCATGGAAAGCGCGGTCGCGCCGGCGACATCGAGCGCCATATCGGCGAGTACACGCTGCATCAATGGCTGTTCGATAAGAGCCTTGCCAAACACCTGCCGGTGACGACTATGATGCACGGCTTCGGCGAGGCCAGATCGCATAAGTCCAGCCGATGCCACTGCGCAATCGAGCCGCGTCAGCGTGACCATATCCATGATGGTCTTGACGCCCTCGCCCGGATTACCGATCAGATGACCGACCGCGCCGTCAAATTCCACCTCCGATGAGGCGTTGGACTTGTTGCCGAGCTTGTCTTTCAATCGCTGGAAAAAGAACCCGTTCCCGCTTCCCTGCGAAGTGAGGCGCGGAAGCAGAAAACAGGAAAGACCGTCTTCTGCCTGCGCCAGCGTCAGGAACGCATCCGACATAGGAGCGGACATGAACCACTTGTGGCCAGTAATGGCATAGGTGCCGTCTTCGTTGCGGATGGCGCGGGTCGTATTGGCCCGCACATCGGTTCCGCCCTGCTTTTCGGTCATACCCATGCCAAGCGTAATGCCCTGTTTGGCAAATGCTGGCTTCTGCGAAAAATCGTACTTTCTTGAAAGAATGACCGGCGACCATTCCTTGTAAATTTCCGGCGAGGCCATGAGCGCGGCAAGCGATGCGCTCGTCATGGTCAGCGGGCAAAGATGCCCCGCCTCAAGCTGCGCCGTCAGGAAAAAGCGCGAGGCGCGTGCCTGATGACGGCGACCGGTTTCCAGCGGGTTGCCCTCCCAGATGGAACAATGCAGGCCAGCCGCGATAGAGCGGCGCATCAGCGCATGATAGGCTGGATGATATTCAACCAGGTCGATACGGTTGCCCTGCCGGTCATGGGTGCGCAATTTCGGCAGCTCGGTGTTGGCGAGACGCGCAAGGTCCTGTGCTTCAGCCGACATGACGAAACGGCCCGTCTGCTCCAGATCCGTATGCAGTTCCTTCGGGAAACGTGCCGCAATCTGCATCAGAAGCGGATCGCCCAGATAGGCATTGTTGCCCGTCATGGGCGGTGTCTGGTTGGTCACGTCGTGCGTTTTCAAAAGCTCGTTCCGTCTTGTGCGATTCAGTTCTATTTAGGGTTCTTGCATCGCATTTGCTAAAATTTTGCCATCCCGAACGCAATTTGTCGTCAGGACAGCACAGGTTTTTCTTGGTGAATCGCCCATAGCCATTATAAGGACGGTTGCGGGACCTGCCTCATGGTCCTATACGGGTGACTTGCCATGACAAATCAAACGGTCCCTCCGCTTTTCCCTCACCGCCACCTGCTGGGCATCAAGGGGCTTTCGCCCCTGGACATTCTCTGCCTTCTTGATCTCGCCGATCAGGAAATCGCTGTTTCCCGACAGCCCGAGAAGAAAAAGTCCGTGCTGCGAGGTCGCACGCAAATCAATCTCTTCTTTGAAGCATCGACACGAACGCAATCATCGTTTGAGCTGGCCGGAAAACGGCTCGGTGCGGACGTCATGAATATGTCGGTCGGTAATTCATCGGTCAAGAAAGGCGAAACGCTCATCGATACCGCGATGACGCTGAACGCCATGCAGCCGGATATACTGGTCATCCGTCACGCCTCGGCAGGCGCTGCCGCCCTGCTCGCGCAGAAAGTCGGCTGTTCGGTCGTCAACGCCGGTGATGGCGCGCATGAACATCCAACACAAGCACTTCTTGACGCTCTCACTATCCGCCGCGCCAAAGGCCAGATCGAAAATCTGATCGTCGCCATATGCGGCGATGTGCTGCATTCCCGCGTGGCACGCTCCAACATTCTTCTTCTCAATGCTCTTGGCGCGCGGGTGCGTGTCGTCGCGCCATCCACGCTCCTGCCCTCCGGCATGGCGGACATGAGCGTCGAGGTCTTCAACTCGATGGAAGAAGGCTTGAAGGACGCGGATGTCGTCATGATGCTGCGGCTTCAGCGTGAGCGCATGGCCGGTTCATTTGTGCCTTCGGTACGCGAATATTTCCGCTTCTATGGCCTCGACAAGGAAAAGCTGAAACACGCCAAGCCGGACGCCCTTGTCATGCATCCCGGCCCGATGAATCGCGGCGTTGAGATCGCATCTGACGTTGCCGACGGGCCGCAAAGCGTCATCCAGCAACAGGTTGAAATGGGGGTTGCCATGCGCATGGCCGTAATGGAAGCCCTGCTCGACCCGCGACGCAACCTGGGCAATGGAGAAAATGCATGAGCGCGATCCTCTTTGAAAACGCGCGCATCGTCGATCCGTCGCGTGGTCTCGATGAAACCGGCAGCGTTTTGATCCGCGATGGAAAGATCGTTGCCGCCGGTGCCAACGCCCGCAATCAGGGTGCGCCGGAAGGTGCCGAAATCGTCGACCTGAACGGCAAGGCAGTGTTACCCGGCATGGTGGATGCGCGTGTCTTTATCGGTGAACCCGGCGCAGAACATCGCGAAACCATCGCCTCGGCAAGCCGTGCGGCAGCTGCGGGCGGCGTGACCTCCATCATCATGATGCCCGACACCGATCCGGTGATCGATGACGTGGCGCTCGTGGAATTCGTCAAGCGCACGGCACGCGATACGGCCGTCGTCAATGTGCATCCGGCAGCGGCGATCACCAAAGGCTTGCGCGGCGAAGAGATGACCGAAATCGGCCTCTTGCGCGATGCTGGTGCGGTTGCCTTCACGGAAGGCAGGCAGACCATCGCCAACACACAGCTCATGCGGCGCGCGCTGACCTATGCTCGCGATTTCAATGCCGTGATTGCCTGCGAAACGCGCGATCCTTATCTCGGCGCAAACGGCGTGATGAACGAAGGTCTGTTTGCAAGCTGGCTTGGACTTTCCGGCAGTCCCCGGGAAGCGGAAGTGATTCCGCTGGAGCGCGATCTGCGTCTGGCAGCGCTGACCAACAGCAACTATCACGCCGCACAGCTTTCCTGCGAAATGTCGGCGGAGGCCGTACGCCGCGCCAAGGATCTGGGCGCCAAGGTGACGGCAGGTGTATCGATCAACCATTTGTCGCTCAATGAGAATGACATTGGAGAATTCCGCACCTTCTTCCGTCTTTCCCCGCCCCTGCGCAGCGAACAGGACCGCCTTGCCATGGTCGAAGCCGTGAAAAACGGCACCATCGACATTGTCGTTTCGGCTCACGACCCGCAGGACGTCGATACCAAACGCCTGCCTTTCTCGGATGCCGAAGCCGGTGCCATCGGCCTCGAAACACTCCTGGGAGCTGCACTCCGCCTCTATCACAATGACAGCATTCCGCTCCTGCGGCTGGTGGAGGTTCTATCGACAGCTCCGGCGAAAATTTTCGGTCTGGATGCCGGTACGCTCAAACCGGGCGCCAAGGCCGATCTTGCCATTGTCGATCTGGAAGAACCATGGGTCGTGCGAGCGGAAGACCTGCACTCACTCTCAAAAAACAGCTGCTTTGAAAGTGCGCGTTTTCAAGGCCGCGTCGTCCACACATTAGTGGCCGGAAAGACCGTATATTCGGCTTGAAAAACACCGCATAACCCGGAACAATCAACCTAAAATTCCGGGTAGGCGGAATCAAGAAGCAGCAGGGGATGTTCATGGCCGAATCGGGATTTGTCAGCATGACGCTCGTAGGAGCGCTTGTCTTCGGCTATTTTCTGGGCTCGATTCCTTTTGGCCTGGTTCTGACCCGCCTTGCAGGGTTGGGTGATGTCAGGTCCATCGGCTCGGGCAACATCGGGGCGACGAATGTACTGCGCACCGGTAACAAGAAGCTTGCCGCAGCAACCCTGATCCTCGACGCCCTCAAAGGCACGGTCGCCGTTCTGATCGCTTCACGCTACGGGCCCGATGCCGCAATCGGCGCGGGCTTCGGTGCCTTCATCGGGCATCTTTTTCCGGTATGGATCGGCTTCAAGGGCGGTAAAGGCGTTGCCACCTATCTCGGTATCCTGATCGGTTTGGCATGGCCCGGCGCGCTCGTCTTCGCCGCCGTATGGATCGTAACCGCACTTCTCACGCGGTATTCTTCCCTTGCAGCGCTTGTCGCCAGCATCATTGTTCCAATCGCGCTTTACTTCCAGGGCAGTCCCGCAATCGCGGTCCTCTTCGCGATCATGACAGTCTTTGTCTTCTACAAACACAAGACGAATATAGGGCGCCTGATAAACGGCACCGAAAACAAGATCGGAGCCAAGGGGTGAAGGGAAGCGCGAATTCGAAAACTGGAATTCGCCTCTCCGACCGCCAGCGTCTCAACTGGCTGCGCCTCATCCGAACCGACAATATCGGCCCTGTCACGTTTCGCGACCTGATTCTGTTTTGCGGTTCAGCTTCAAGCGCGATAGAAATGCTGCCCGATCTCAACATCCGGGGCGGCAGCGCACGCCCCATCCGCGTCATGTCCATGGACGATGCAGAGCGCGAGCTTGAAACCATCGATCGAGCCGGTGCCCGCCTTGTTGGAATGGGCGAACCGGATTATCCGCCACAGCTGAAAAATTGTGAGGCCCCACCCCCGCTGGTCACGATTAAGGGAAACGCCGCTGTTTTCAACAAGCCTCCCGTTGCAATTGTCGGTTCCCGGAACGCCTCGGTAATTGGCGCGCGTTTCACCGAACGCTTGGCGAATGATCTTGGCGAAGCCGGGTTTGCTGTTATTTCCGGACTTGCCCGCGGCATCGATGCCGCTGCCCACCGCGCAAGCTTGAAGACAGGAACCGTCGCCGTGTTGGCAGGCGGGCTTGATCGCCCCTACCCACCCGAAAACCTGCCCCTTTATCGCGCCATACCGGAAGAGGGTGGCGTACTCATAAGCGAAATGCCGATGGGCGCGGAGCCTCGCTCGCGCGATTTTCCCCGTCGCAATCGCATCATTGCAGGGCTCTCGCTGGGATTGATCGTCGTCGAAGCTGCCGAACGATCCGGTTCGCTTATCAGCGCACGCATGGCCGGCGACATGGGGCGTACAGTATTCGCTGTGCCGGGCTCACCGCTCGATCCTCGTGCGCGCGGCACGAACCTGCTTCTCAAACAAGGCGCAACATTGGTAACGGAAGCAAACGACGTTATCGAGATGCTCCGGCCGCTGGCCGGTTCAAGTGCGTATCCAACGGATATGCCGACACAACCGGATCTTTTGTCTCCGGCCATGGAAGAACCAGAATCTTATCAACCGATTGCGACGGAGGAACAACGGGACATTGTTATTGATGCACTTGGCCCCGTGCCGACCGATATCGACACGCTGGTTCGCCATACGGGTCTGGATACCGGTGCTATCCAGCTCATTCTTCTGGAGCTGGACCTGGCCGGGAGGCTGCACCGATATGCCCGTAATCAGGTCGCCCTTGTCCCTCTGGAATAGCCTCTTATGTCTTGGCTTCGTTGTGAAGTGCCTCTCGCGCTTCGACAAGAGCCATCTCGATCATATAGGACAGCAACAGATAATCTGTATTCTTTGCCATTAAATTGAGCTGCTCCAGCATCTGCTCGATATATGTCAGCGTCTCGTGCCGAGTCGCGCTCTGTACATCGTCATCGTCTTCCATATCTGGAAAACTCGTTGTATCACCCATACCTATCTCCCCGCGAGATAAATCGCTCTTTGTTTCATTTCATGCTACTACTGGTTACACTCAACTTAACAGCAATCTTAAGTTGTATTTCGTTATTTTTGTCGTCCTGCTCTTGACCAAACGCTGCCTGCTGTTCATGTGAAGGCAACGAATTTCTCGCGGAGAGGAGATATTTTGTCTCCATGGGACGCGAATCTGGGCTGCTTTAAATGAACGTCGTTGTTGTCGAATCGCCTGCCAAGGCAAAAACCATCAATAAATATCTTGGTTCGAACTATAAGGTTCTGGCCTCGTTCGGTCATGTGCGAGACTTGCCAGCTAAAGACGGCTCGGTTCGCCCCGATGAAGATTTTGCAATGTCGTGGGAGGTGGATAGCAATTCCTCCAAACGTCTTGCAGATATTGTCAAAGCGTTGAAAGACAGCGACGGCATCATTCTCGCAACCGATCCGGATCGCGAAGGTGAGGCCATTTCCTGGCATGTGCTCGAAGTACTGAACCAGAAGAAGGCGCTCAAAGGCAAGACGGTCAAGCGTGTGGCATTCAATGCCATTACCAAGAAAGCTGTTCTCGATGCC
This sequence comes from Brucella sp. IR068, assembly GCF_049065885.1. Taxonomy (NCBI): domain Bacteria; kingdom Pseudomonadati; phylum Pseudomonadota; class Alphaproteobacteria; order Hyphomicrobiales; family Brucellaceae; genus Brucella; species Brucella sp. IR068. The sequence goes on from NZ_JBAKHE010000004.1 coordinate 85,544, forward strand.
ATTGCCAATCCACGCGATATTGATGAGCCTCTGGTTGACGCCTATCTGGCGCGCCGCGCACTGGACTATCTCGTCGGTTTCACGCTTTCGCCCGTGCTATGGCGCAAACTGCCGGGCGCGCGTTCGGCTGGCCGCGTTCAGTCAGTAGCGCTGCGTCTCGTCGCGGATCGCGAATCCGAGATCGAGCGCTTCATTCGGGAGGAGTACTGGAACATTGCCGCGCTGTTGAAGACACCGCGCAATGACAGTTTTACTGCCCGCCTGACGGCTGTTGACGGCAAGAAGCTCGGCAAGCTCGATATCAAGAATGGCGAACAGGCAACCGCCATTCGCACCATGCTTGAAGGCGCAAGCTTCAAGGCGCTGTCCGTTGAGGCAAAGCCGACCAAGCGCAATCCCGGACCGCCATTCACCACGTCAACCTTGCAGCAGGCGGCATCCGGCCAGCTCGGTTTCTCCGCATCGCGCACCATGCAGGTGGCGCAGCGGCTTTATGAAGGCGTCGATGTCGGTGGCGAAACTGCCGGCCTGATCACCTATATGCGTACCGACGGTGTGCAGATGGCGCCGGAAGCCATCAATGCGGCCCGCGATGCAATCGGCAAGAGCTTCGGCGCGAAATATGTGCCGGAAAAGCCTCGCTATTATTCCAGCAAGGCCAAGAACGCGCAGGAAGCGCACGAAGCCATCCGCCCGACGGATTTCTCCCGCCATCCGAAGGACGTGCGCCGCTATCTCGACGACGATCAGGCACGGCTTTATGAATTGATCTGGAAGCGCGCCATCGCAAGCCAGATGCAGGCCGCCGATATCGAGCGTACCACGGTCGACATCGAGGCGGTCAATGGCTCGCGTTCGGCCCTCCTGCGGGCCAATGGATCGGTCACCAGGTTCGATGGCTTTCTCGCTGCCTATATGGATCACCGCGAGGAAGAAGACGACGAGGAGGATAGCGCAAAGCTGCCGGAAATTCGTTCAGGCGAAGCCCTGGCACGCGAAAAGATCGATGCGACGCAGCATTCGACCGAGCCTCCCCCGCGCTATTCGGAAGCTTCGCTCATCAAGAAGATGGAAGAACTGGGCATCGGCCGTCCTTCGACCTATGCCGCCACGCTGGCCACGCTGCGTGACCGTGAATATATCACGATCGACAAGCGCAAGCTTATTCCAGAGCCCAAGGGGCGTCTGGTTACGGCCTTCCTCGAAAGCTTCTTCGAGCGTTATGTGGAATATGATTTCACGGCTGACCTTGAGGAAAAGCTCGATCTCATTTCCGACGGCAAGCTTTCGTGGAAAGATGTGCTGCGCGATTTCTGGCGCGATTTCTCCGGCTCCGTCGATGACATCAAGGAACTGCGCGTTACCAATGTTCTCGATGCGCTGAACGAAGAGCTGGCACCGCTGGTGTTTCCGGCGCGCGAAGACGGCAGTGACCCTCGCTCATGCCCGACCTGCGGCACGGGCACCCTGTCGTTGAAACTCGGTAAATACGGTGCTTTCGTCGGCTGTTCCAATTATCCGGAATGCAAATATACGCGCCAGCTCGGCGGTGACGCCAATGGCGAAGCCGCGGCTGCGGATGAACCGAAATCGCTCGGCAAAGATCCGTTCACCGGTGAGGAAATCACTGCACGGACAGGCCGTTTCGGCCCCTATGTCCAGCGCGGCGAAGGCAAGGAAGCCAAGCGCGCCAGCCTCCCGAAAGGCTGGACCGTCGATGCGCTCGATCATGAGAAAGCCGTTGCGCTTCTGTCGCTGCCGCGTGATATTGGTCAGCATCCCGAGACCGGCAAGATGATCTCCGCCGGGATTGGTCGCTATGGGCCCTATGTCAGCCACGATGGCACTTTCGCCAATCTGGAAAATGCCGAAGAGGTTTTCTCTGTCGGTCTTAACCGTGCGGTATCGGTTTTGGCCGACAAGCAATCGAAGGGTGGCGGTCGTGGCCGTTCTACTCCGGCAGCATTGGCGACGCTTGGCGACCATCCAGACGGCGGGTCAATCACTGTTCGCGACGGGCGCTATGGACCTTATGTCAATTGGGGTAAGGTCAACGCCACCTTGCCGAAGGGCAAGGACCCGGCGAGCGTTACGCTGGAAGAAGCACTGGCGCTGATTACGGAAAAAGCCGGCTCTTCCAAGAGCAAGAAAGCCCCTGCCCGCAAAGCTTCGGCCAGCACGGAAAAGAAAGCTGCTGCAAAGAAGCCTGCGGCCAAGAAAGCGCCAGCAAAAGCCAAGTCGACAGCCAAGCCGAAAGCCAAATCCAAGGCCGAGGCGGCAGAGGAGTAACAATTGGCACGCCGTTTTTCCAAATCCGATACCGGTCGTTCCGCGCGGACCGAACGGCGTGCAGCCAAAGCAAAATCCGCCGAGGGCAAGAGCGATCCCCACGCGTTTCTGCCGACCCGCGAAGAGGTTCTCAAATATATTGAGGAGAATCCCGACAGGGCGGGAAAGCGGGAACTGGCGAAAGCCTTCAACATCAAGGGCGATGCGCGGGTCTATCTGAAAGACCTTCTGCGCGAACTTTCTGACGAGGGCCTTGTTGAAAAACGCGCCCGCAGGCTATCTCGCCCCGATGCGCTACCTGCCGTCACTGTGCTTGATATTACCGGACGCGACGAAGATGGCGGTTTGCTCGCACGCCCGTCGGAATGGGATGAAGCAGGTTATGGCAAGCCACCCGCCATCCTGATCCGCCGCACCCGGCTCAACAAAGCGTCTGAAGGCGGCCCGGCCGTCGGCGTTGGGGATCGCGTTCTAGCCAAAATATTCCGCAATGAAGATCGTGACGGGCCGGACTATACCGCGCGAGTGATGAAGCGTCTCGAGCACCGAACAAATGCGGTGCTCGGTATTGTGCGCAAGCTCGGCAATGGTGAATGGCGGCTTGACCCGGTAAACCGCAAGCAGCCGGAAGTGCAGCTCGATCCGGGCCATCTGGAAAATGCGGAAGCCGGTGATCTTGTTGAAGTCGACCTGATTTCCTCCCGGCGTCAGGGATTGCCGCGCGGCAAGGTTCGGCAGGTGGTAGGCTCGATCGACAGCGAAAAAGCCCTGTCGATGATTGCCATCCACGAGCATGAAATCCCGCATGTTTTCCCGGCTGAAGCGCTGAGCGAAGCAGAAGCTGCGACCGCAGCCACGATGGATGGCCGCGAAGACTGGCGCGATATTCCACTTCTCACCATCGATCCGGCGGATGCCAAGGATCATGATGATGCTGTTTACGCCGAGCCGGACCAGGACCCCGAGAATCCGGGAGGCCAGATCGTCATTGTGGCTATAGCGGACGTCGCCGCCTATGTCCGTCCCGATTCTGCGCTCGACCGCGAAGCCCAAAAACGCGGTAACTCGGTCTACTTCCCGGACCGCGTCGTGCCGATGCTGCCAGAGCGGATTTCAAACAATCTCTGTTCGCTTCGTGAACTGGAAGACCGCCCTGCCCTTGCGGTCCGTATGGTTTTTGCGGCCGACGGACGCAAGAAATCGCACAAATTTCACCGCATCATGATGAAATCGGCGGCGAAGCTGGCCTATTCGCAGGCGCAGGCCGCGATCGACGGTGCGCCGGATGACAAGACTTCGCCTATTCTCGACAGCATACTGAAACCGCTGTGGAACGCCTATGCCGTGCTGAAGCGGGGGCGTGACGCGCGCGAACCGCTGGAACTCGATCTGCCGGAAAAGAAAATCCTGCTCACGCCCGACGGCAAGGTCGACAAGGTCATCGTTCCCGAACGGCTCGATGCGCACAAGCTCATCGAAGAGTTCATGATTCAGGCGAACGTTGCCGCCGCTGAAACATTGGAAGCGCGCCGCCAGCCGCTTATTTTCCGCATTCACGACGCCCCAGCGCTTGCAAAGCAGGAAACCTTGCGTGAATTTCTGAGGACGCTGGACCTGAGCCTCGCCAAGGGAGCCGAGTTGCAGCCGGCGCAATTCAATCGGATTCTTGAGGCCGTCGAGGGCTCTGATCATCAGGAACTAGTCAACCAGGTGGTGTTGCGCACACAGAGCCAGGCAGAATATAACCCCGACAATATCGGGCATTTTGGCCTGCATTTGCGTCGCTATGCGCACTTCACCTCGCCGATCCGCCGCTACGCCGACCTTATCGTTCATCGCGCTCTGATCAAGGCCCTGAACCTCGGCAACGATGGCCTCACCGCCGATGAAGAAGCGCATCTGGAGGAAATCTCTGCGCTGATTTCCTCGACCGAGCGTCGCGCCATGCTGGCCGAACGCGAAACGGTGGATCGTCTTATCGCTCATTTCCTCGCCGCACATCTCGGTGATGAATATGAGGGACGCGTTACCGGGGTGACGAGAGCGGGCCTCTTCGTGAACCTTGCGACATATGGCGCAGACGGGCTGGTGCCCATTTCAACTTTGGGTCATGAATACTATCTATATGACGAAGCGAACCATGCGATTGCCGGTGAGCGGAGCGGCAAGGGCTTCCGTTTGGGCGATACAGTGACGGTTCGGCTTGTGGAAGCGCTCCCCGTGGCGGGTGCGCTTCGTTTTGAGATGGTTTCGGAACCGCATCCTCTGCCGATGGCGACCCGCTCGCATCACAAGGCAAGCCGGACGATGCGTGGACGAAGGGGTAAACCCGCGGGCATCCCGCGTCAGAAGAGAAGAGGTCGCTGATGAGCACGCTAGAGGCCAATTCCGCGCAGAATATACAGGTTTTCGGAGGGGAAAGCCCCAAGGCGGCCCACCCGAAACGCCCTTTGGGCGAAGCCATGTGGCGCGGATTTCGCGGACGTTGCCCGCATTGCGGTGAAGGAAAACTGTTCCGGGCCTTTGTGAAACCCGTGGCGCAATGTTCCGTGTGTGATGAAGACTACACAGAACAACGTGCTGACGATCTTCCTGCCTATCTGACCATCTTGATCGTAGGGCACGTGGTCGTGGGTGCCTTCATGGGCGTTGAAGCAACCACCAATCTTCCGCTTTGGGCTCATATGGCGATCTGGGGCCCCCTGACCGTGATCATGTCGCTGCTGCTTTTGCAGCCAATCAAAGGCGCAACCATCGGGCTGCAATGGGCGCTGTACATGCACGGTTTTGGAGGCAAGGGTGACGGCGAATATGGCGACGTGACCTAAACGTCACCGTGACCGCCATGGTTCAGCTTCCATCCTCGCCAATCAAAGCCGGAAAAGCTTTGCGGCCGCGTGACGCGGCATCGCTGCTGCTTGTCGACCGGTCGGGGGGCAAGCCGCGCATTCTCATGGGTCGACGCCACGCCAGCCTTGCCTTCATGCCGGGCAAATTCGTCTTTCCAGGCGGCCGGGCAGATCCGATAGATGGCGCTATCGGCGCGACAGCAGAACTGCACAACAATGATGTTGCCAAATTGCTTGCCGGCATGGGAGCCCGTGCGTCGCTGCGCCGCGCCCGGGCACTCGGCCTATGCGCCATCCGAGAGACTTTCGAGGAAACTGGCCTTCGCATAGGGCAAGCGGCATCGACACCGGTTACCTTGCCTGCACATAGCGACTGGTCGGCATTTTTCGACAATGGCATGATACCGGCGCTCAGCAGCCTGCGCTACTTTGCCCGCGCGGTTACGCCGCCAGACAATGTTCGCCGTTTCGATACCCGCTTTTTTATCGCCTTCCGCGATCATATACCGGAACTTGATGGACAACCGCTCGTTCCCAGTGGGGAACTGGAAGATCTGGACTGGGTTTCGATCGATCAAATCGACAGGTTCGATGTGGCCCATATCACCCAGGCAATCCTGAAAGAAGCGCGCGCGCTTCTGACAAATGCCGACTCTGAACTGCCCGCCACCTTGCCGGTGGTACAATATTGCAAGCGGCATGGCCGCTTTGTCCGCGAAGTGATCTGAACTCCATGAATCAAGAAATCCAATCCGCCGATCTTGTCCCGCAAGAACCAGGCGGCGGGCCGGCAGAGGGCCAGTTGCACTGGCGTTCGCTCGCTGCAGCCATCGCCACAATCAGCGCGGTTGGTGCAGCAATCGGCCTGGGCATTCCACTGTTGAGCGTTCTTCTGGAAAGCCGTGGCCATTCTGCTAGCCTGATTGGAGCCAATACCGCTGTTGCGGGCCTGGCCTCCATCGTTGCCGCCCCCCTTGCCGCGCCTATTGCCGCGCGGCTGGGTGTGGTCAAGGCGATTTTCCTTATGCTTGTCATTGGAAGCGGGGCATTTCTCGGCTTCCATTTCTTTCAGCCCCTCTGGGCTTGGTTTGCGCTGCGCATCGTTCTGCATTTCGCGCTGACCGTCCTTTTCGTTCTGTCGGAATACTGGATCAACGCATCGGCGCCGCCTGAAAAACGTGGCCTGGTACTCGGCATCTACTCCACATCGCTTTCGCTGGGCTTTGCGCTCGGACCGTGGCTGTTCTCGAAGATCGGCAGTACGGGAGGACTGCCTTTCTATGTCGGCTTCGCCATCATCATGATCGCCCTCATACCGGTTGCGATCGCTTGGCGTGACAGCCCCGATTTCGAGGAAGGTGAACACGTCCCGTTTCTGCCCTTCATTTTTGCCGTACCGACAGCGACCATGGCCGTCTTCGTGTTCGGCGCTGTTGAAACCGGTGGCTTCGCCCTCTTTCCAGTCTTCGGCGCGCGTATAGGTTATCCTGAGGCCGATGCGGCCCTGCTGCTTACGATGATCGGGCTTGGCAATGTTCTGATGCAGATTCCGCTTGGCATTGTCAGCGACCGCATTTCAGACCGCCGCAAGCTTCTGCTTTTCTGCGCCACCACCGGCCTCATCGGCATGATCGCACTGCCCTATCTCATGCAGCACTGGTATCTCATGGCGGGTATCCTGTTCCTTTGGGGCGGCGTGGTGGCGGGCCTCTATACGATCGGCCTCGCGCATCTGGGTTCCGAACTGACGGGGCGGGAACTGGCGTCCGCCAATGCCGCCTTCGTGTTCTGCTATGCCATCGGCATGCTTGCCGGACCGCAGGCCGTCGGCGTTGGCATGGACATGATGGGCCCGAAGGGATTCCCGATGACTCTCGGTGTGTTTTTTGCCGCATATGCACTCTTTGCAGCAGGAAGGCTGCTTTTGCGGAAGAAGCGGGCTTGACTTTTCGCCGCCAATACGTAGTGTCGCGCCAAATTTCCGCTGCCGGATGAGATTACCGGAATCGCTGGAGGTTTCCATCCATTGAGCATGATCCCGAGAATTGGGAACCGGTTTTCGGCAAGATCATGCTCCGGCAAAGATACAGAGCAGGTAATTCGATATGGCCAAGGCTACGACGATCAAGATCAAGCTTTTGTCGACCGCTGACACCGGCTTCTTCTACGTAACGAAGAAGAACAGCCGCACGATGACGGAAAAGATGACAAAGACCAAGTACGACCCGATTGCGCGCAAGCACGTCGAGTTCAAGGAAACGAAGATCAAGTAATTCGTTTCAGGTCGTCATCGACAAGACGATTGAAATAGAAAGCCGTCTCCTTCGAGGCGGCTTTTTCGTTTTCTGCCCATGTTCAACTTTCAAGCCGCCGAGGAGACTATGCGATTTCGTCCTCCCTTTTTCGCCTGATAGAGCGCCGCATCAGTTCGCGAGAAAAGGGCTTCGGCGCTGTCCCCTATCAGCCTCAATCCGGCGATGCCCATACTAACGGTCAAATTGACCTTGTGCTTGCCGTTGGCGACAGAAAAAGGCGCCTCCGATACGGCAGTCCGGATTCGCTCCGCGACAGCCCTTGCGGCCTCCACATCGCTGTCTGGAAGCACCACGACGAACTCCTCTCCGCCGTAGCGGCATAGAAGATCCATGCCGCGAATATTCTTGCGCAGGCGTGCCGCAAACTCGCGAAGGACATCGTCGCCCGCATCGTGCCCGAACTGATCGTTGATCCGTTTGAAGTGATCGAAGTCGAGCATGATGACGGACAATGGCCGCTCGCGCCCCATGGCGCGTGTAAGCAGGACCGGGATATGCGTATCCAGATAGCGGCGATTATGCAGCCCCGTCAGGCTGTCCGTCACTGCCATGGTAATCGTGCGATTGAGGCTTTGCCGCAAGAGATCGTTATAGCACTTCCGTTTTATCTGCGTTCGCAAGCGTGCGAATAGCTCCAGCTTCTCAAGCGGACGCATGAGATAGTCGTTTACGCCCAGTTCCAGTGCGCGCACCACCAGCGCCCCTTCATCTTCCCGCACGACAAGAATGATCGGCACCAGCCGTGTGCGCTCGATAGTTCGCAACTGGGAGCACAGACGCAGCGGGTCATAGTACGTGAAATTGGCTGAAACGACGATGCTGTCGTAATCGGTATCTATCGCCCGGATCAGGGCAGTGTTCGCGTCGCTGGCCACGTCCACGCGATAAGTCTCTCCAAGAATGAGACGAAGACGCGCGGCCGCCAGTTCATCCTCATCGACGACGAGAATGCGAGCCACCTCGTCCTTATCGGCATAATTCCCGCCCATCTTGCTTGCCAGCAGCGTTTCCACCTCTGCGTCCGCCACCGTGCCCGTCCGCTGGAAAAGCTCGTCAGAGACAAGTTTCAGCCGCGCCAGGCTCTTTACGCGCGACATAAGCTGAAGATCGCTGACGGGTTTGGACAGAAAGTCGTCCGCACCAGCTTCGAGACCGCGGATCTTGTCCTCCGCACCATCAAGCGACGTTACGATGACAACAGGGATGTTGGATGTGCGGGGATCGTCCTTCAAACGACGGCAGACTTCAAAACCGTCCATGTCCGGCATCAATATGTCGAGCAGGACGACATCAATCTGTCCGCCCAGACAAATCTCTATGGCCTCCGGCCCGCTGTAGGCCGTAACGACCTCGTAATATTCGGAGAGCAGCCTGGCTTCGAGGAGCTTTACATTGGAATCCACATCGTCAACGACGAGAATTCTTGCAGTCATGATGCCCCCGCCCTGATTTCCGCTAAGCGTCGCCCATATAGGATTTGATTGTTTCTATAAAGCGGGGCACCGATATCGGCTTGGATATATAGGCTTCGCAGCCGCCCTGCCGTATGCGCTCCTCGTCGCCTTTCATGGCAAATGCCGTTACGGCGATCACCGGAATATGCCGCAGCTCATCATCGTCCTTCAGCCATTTCGTGACTTCCAGCCCCGATACCTCCGGCAGCTGTATGTCCATCAGAATCAGGTCGGGTCGATGCTCACGCGCAAGGTCCAGCGCTTCAAGCCCGTTTCTGGTACGGATGGTCTCGTATCCGCTGGCTTCGATTAGATCGCGAAACAACTTCATATTGAGTTCGTTGTCTTCGACAATCATTACGCTTTTCGGCATCGAATATTCCTTGGTCTTATTCCCTGCAGCAAACCGGCATTTTCTCGATCTTCTTATCTGACAATGGACCGAAATAGACCACTAGAAAGTTCTCCACTTTCAGACCACGATCAGTTTAACCTCATTTCATTGATGAAAGGCAAATAATTCGATTGTTCCTCGACGGAGCGGCAGCTACACATTCGGCCAGACAACGAAAAAAGCGGAGAAACCACATGAAAACGCTGATGAGTCAGGCGGATGCGGAAGCGATCGCTATTGAAGCTTTAGCGTGGCTGGCGCAAGACAAGGACCTGCTGCCTCGCTTTCTCGCCCTGACCGGCATCGAAGCGACGTCCATCCGGCAGGCCGCGCTTGAGCCCGGTTTTCTCGCGGGAGTACTGCAATTTTTCCTGTCTCATGAACCGACACTGTTGCGCTACTGCGAGGAAGCAGGACGAGATCCGGCAACAATAGACAAAGCCCTCACGCACCTGCCTGGCGGTCTGAACCAACACCTCTAGGAGTGTGCTCAACTACCGCATGACAAAGCCCGGCAAAGCCGGGCTTTCTTATTGATCATTCAGCAGCAGGAGTTGCTGTAGCAACCTCGACTTCATTCGAAACCGACAACACGTTCAATTCGTGCTGCTTGCCATCGCGCGCCGTCCAGGAGATTGACTGGCCCGGTGCAAGGCCAATCAACGCGGTGCCGATTGGCGTGAGTATGGAAATCTTTCCCTGCGCAATGTCCGCTTCGCCAGGATATACGAGCGTCACCCGACGCTCCTGTCCGTCATTGGAGCGAAACTCGACAATAGAGCCCATGTGGATCACATCCTGCGGCAAGCGCTTTGCAGGCACGACTTTTGCCCGGTCGAGCTCGGCCATCAGTTCCTCGGCAATCTCCTCGAGACGTTCCGAAACATTGGTGGCCAACCCCATCAGGCGTTCATAGTCGATTTCGCTGACGACGATATTGGGCTTCTTGCGATTCTTTCCGCTCATGGCGAGTGCTCACTGCTGTTGAAAGGTAATAAATCTCCGTGCTGTTATGCACGAAGCTGTTCAGATTGATTTTGGAGAAAGCGCTTATTCGAAATCCGCTTAGGACAAGCGGCGTACCGTCCCCCGGAGTTCCCCTGCGCTAGGCAGAACTCGAGGGTAGCTATCCCGTGATCGGATGAACCCGATGGAGTATGGATGCAAAACGGTTATTCATGGCATTAAACTTGGTGATATTCCCGGCAATGTCAAGTGTAAGAACCTGCAGGACCTATATGCCGGTGGCGCTTCAGCCTTTCGATGCTATAAAAGGATGTTCCTTTTATGTTCATCAGACGGTTCGTCCTCATGGCTGACACCACTGCCCCTAACAGTCCGGAAAAAGGTGTATGCCGCGATTGCCTTGCGCCGCAAAAGACGGATACAGGCAGGCGTTGCCATGCATGCGGCAGTCCGCGTCTTCTTCGCCATCGCGAGCTTTACAGGCTCTCCCTCGCCCATATTGATTGCGATGCATTTTACGCCTCGGTCGAAAAGCGCGACAATCCGGAGTTACGGGACAAACCCCTCATCATCGGCGGCGGGAAGCGCGGCGTCGTATCGACTGCCTGCTATCTCGCCCGTATTCATGGTGTGCGGTCTGCCATGCCCATGTTCAAGGCGCTGGAAGCCTGTCCGGACGCAGTTGTCATTAAACCTAATATGGAAAAATACGTGCGCGTCGGTCGCGACGTACGGCAGATGATGCGTGACCTGACACCTCTCGTCGAGCCACTCTCTATCGATGAGGCATTCTTGGATCTGAGCGGCACCGAGCGACTGCACAAAGCGCCGCCCGCAATCGTTCTGGCGCGCTTTGCCAAAAGGGTTGAGGACGAAATAGGCATCTCCGCCTCGATAGGGCTTTCTTACTGCAAATTTCTAGCCAAGGTTGCATCAGACATCGAAAAGCCGCGCGGTTTTTCTGTTATCGGCGAAGCGGAGGCATTGGCCTTTCTGCGGGACCGATCGGTCAGCACGATCTGGGGCGTCGGCAAGGCCTTTGCAGCCAAACTGGAAAGCGACGGAATCCGATCCATTGGCCAACTCCAGACGATGGAGGAAGGAACGCTCATGAAAGCCTACGGCACCATGGGCCAGCGTCTTTACCGCCTGTCGCGAGGACAGGATAGCCGCAAGGTCGAGCCTGATCACGACATGAAAAGCGTCTCAGCCGAGACGACCTTCAACAACGACCTGTCGGACGCAAATGATCTCATTCCGGTGCTTCGCGCACTTGCCGAAAAAGTATCCCGGCGACTAAAAGCGGGTGACATAGCCGGACGCACCGTCGTCTTGAAGCTGAAAACCCGCGATTTCAAATTGCGTACCCGCAATCGCCAGCTTTCCGACCCCACCCAACTTGCAGATAGAATCTTCCGCCATGGATTGCAGCTTCTTGAAAAAGAACTGGACGGAACGAAATTTCGTCTGCTTGGAATTGGCGTTAGCGAACTTTCTTCAAGCGACCGGGCCGATCCGCCCGATCTTGTGGACACACAGGCCACCAAACGCGCCGTCGCCGAGAATGCCATCGACCGGTTGAGGAACAAGTTCGGGGTGAGTGTTGTCGAAACAGGCTATACTTTCTCCAAGGGTAATCTGGCCCGCCCGCAAATGCCACCAGACAGAGATGAACAGCCTTGAGTTTTCTCGTCGTGGAAACCCATGGAGAAATTTTCTACATTTGCCTCTAACGGCTTGACGAGACCGATCTGTATCAATATTGGAACGGACCAAGGCAATGCCAAGTGATTTGGCAACAGCTTTACGGAAGGCCTCGTGGCGGAGTGGTTACGCAGAGGACTGCAAATCCTTGCACCCCGGTTCGATTCCGGGCGAGGCCTCCAATTTTCCCAAATAAAATCAATAAGTCGCCAAGTTTACCGTTGACACCTTAGCGGGTGGCCTTGTTGCGCCATTCTGCAAATTGATTCCCTTGAATTACAAGGGGTTACAAAAAGGTCTCGCAAATCCACCCAACACATCTGATTCCGTTTGTTATGATAAACAAAGCAAGGTAGCGGAACGCCAGCCCGATAAACTCACAGGCATGCTCTGTGAGCCGCCCGTCTCAAACATCTCCCCGATTGTTCGTGGCGTTACGCCCGAGAGAGCTTTATAGCTCGGCGCAGTTTGGCTCGTGGATATCAAGCCTTTCGATAACGATTCCATTGATTGCTGGCACTAGAAGGACCTCGCGACCACAATGCGTCGGCACCCCGATACGTGCGTTGACGGTTATATAGCGTCGGATTCGGATCGGTGCCGGAAAATTCGCTTTTTCCGGCACCGATATCCAGCTCTTTTCAAATTCGCTACGGCTTCAGTGACATCTGACAGTCACCTCCAGTGCTAGACGGCTCACTTCACAGTGACGTGGGAAAGCCGACCGTTTTCAAACTGAAAAGTCGCGGTGCAAGCAGGGCCAAAACCAGTTCCTGTCCATGGCGAGATATTGAGAACATAGTCGCTGTCTTCGCCATTATATCCCTTTTCAAAGGCAACAGGAACCGAGTCGATGGTCCCAAATGATCGAATGACCTGGCATCCGCTTCCTTCTTCAAGCCAGTTGTCGGGCCCCTTGGCATTTACGACTTGTCCGTTCTCTATCCTGAAATATACGCCCGGCTGATAGCAGGACAGCGATCCGGCCGTACCGTTCACAACGTAAAAATTCGTACCCGGCAAATGATTCATATCCTGTATTGTATCGGTGTTGCCTATTATCTGTTCGACCAATTCGCTCGGTAACGAGACAGGTGGCGTCCCGGCTTTAGCCCATTCCACCAGTTTTTCCGGCGTAACATCCTCGACAGTCGTCGTGGCTTCGGTAATGCCGGTGGACGCCGTCGCGACCAACTGGGCGAGAACATCCGGGGTTTTGGTGCTGACTTTGCCGTTGCGAGGCAGGTTTCGATACTGCATTTCAACGGTTTGGCATAGTCGTGTCAGATCCTGCGCCAGCCCCAGATTAGTGGCTGAAAGCAGACCGGCAACACCGATCACCCCAAAAAGAATCTTCATCTCAATCTTTACTCCCTGCCGGCGCTTCCGCGTTGAACAGCCTTTCATACATTTTTTTGTCATTCCGTTCTCAAACTCATTTGGTATTTCAAGCTTCGTTCGATTTCCCAAGATTTTTTATGCAGCGCGGACCGGCGAGCCCCAGTGTCAAACCCCGCCATTCCTAGCCAACCAAACCGCTCAGCGAAACCCTCAGTCGTCACCCAAACCTGCGGTTGATTGAAATCAACTTCATCGCTGGCTTCTTATGGTAGAGTGGCATCTCTTTACCATAATGGAACTCAACGTGGCCCATCCTCTTCTCATCGATAAAGTAGCCACAGCAATTGAACAATGTGGCTGGGAAACTGTCGACATTCTGCAAATGAATAACGTGATGGCGCAAGCAACCATCGCCGCCATTTACGACGTTCTTGTTGACCACGCTCAACAAGCAAACAGAGAAGACGTTATCGAGTGGCTGATCGCCAGTCCAATCGGAAATAAGAACTCGCAAAGATAAGCGAGATTAATGCAAGATTTTTTAAATCCTCCAACGAGCCTCTGTTGGAGACAGGAATCAATTAACAGAGTTATCCGACCGCTGTCAGATCGAGTACTTTCGCAGTATACGAAACCGCAAGCGTCATTTACGGCCGCGCTGCTGTTCAACACACTTCCTTGCGTCCTGCCCCGGAACACACTGATCCATTTTGGAGTTCTGAAGTCGATCCTGTTTCTGCGATTCGGACGCTTTAGGAACGTCAACGCTGTCAGGATCAGACGGCGGCCGTCCCGGCGCCAGCGGCGGGTTGCCCGGCACTTCGGGTTCCTGTGTGCCTGACTGTGTCGGCATCCCCGATTCCTGGGCGAAAGACCCACTCGAAAAGCTTAACAGTAGCGCCATAAGGACTGAAAGTTTCATTTTTTCACTCCGACAGTTGGACCAATAGTAGGTTCAACGAAATTCGGAGTGAAAATGTTCCTCACCTGAAGCGGTTGGACGCTCGCTACCAATGTCTAGAAAGTCAAAGGAACGCCAAGTTCCTTTTCACACAGGGTCAAATCCTCGGAAAATTTCGTCAGCAAAGGATCGTAGTCTGGTTCATCAGTGCTGTCGCTTTTAACGTACTCGGATATTGTCTGCGAAACTTTCATGAGGGAGCCAGCAGCGACGTCACAACTTACGAATGCCTTATACTCAGCGGAGCTTGCATCCGCGTCTGCGGCTTGTCGCCAGTCAGACTGAGCACGTGCGACGGGAGTCGTCACCTTTTCTTCCATCGCGACGCCCAGCTCCCTGGATCGCCCATCGGAACTCTCGCCCAGTTCGATATAAGTCATCATCCCCGAAACGACGGCCTTATGAAGTGTCAGCGCATCTTCTTTCGCACCAGCAAAAGCCGGAGATACGGAAACCAAGGCTAAATTCATAACAATAAAACTGGATGCCAAACGCATAAATCACTCCCGAACAATGTAGCGCTCGAACTTATACCGATGAGCGGAACCTAGCGCAAATCCGCCGCTTGCTCAGGCATTTTTATTGGAAGGCGCTTACGGTTTTTCGAAACAGATAACGGCTCAGCTATGGGCACCCTTAGCGCCAGGCTGACATGTCAGGCTTATGACGTGCCGCTCAGGCTTCCTTAACAGAGTCGTTTGAGCATACGGCTGAGATAGCTGCAGCGTAGCCTAAGGTCTTATGATTATGGATTTATAAAGTTATCGAGCGTGAAGTGGCTCCCCGGGCCGGATTCGAACCAGCGACCAACCGGTTAACAGCCGGTTGCTCTACCGCTGAGCTACCGGGGAACAGGTGCTCGTTGCGTCAGCGAGGTGGCGTATAGCAAAAGGATTTCGCCTTTGCAAAGGGCTAAATCCATTTTTTTTTCATCTTTTTGCATTCTGCCTTCGAAACCCTATATTCTCTGGGAGATTTTCCGCCTGTGAATTGTAACATATCAGCCTGAGAGACGACCCAGTGAGTGATCAGTACGCCGAAATGCCCCGAAAAAAAGCCATTGTGATTCTTGGTCGGCGAATCCCCATGCCGCAATCTGTCATGATGCGTCGTATGCTTGGCGGTTCACTCGTAGTCGGCGGATCTCTGGGGTTTCTCCCGATTCTAGGTTTCTGGATGCTTCCCCTCGGACTTATCGTTCTGTCGCACGATTCTCATCGGGTCCGCCGCTGGCGCCGCCGAAGTGAAATTCACATCTGGCGCAAATGGTTGAAGCGGAAGCCAACCGACACGCCAACTGCTCGATGAATCAACATCCAGACGAAGCACGCGCCGAAGGATAAGCACCTGGGAATTGAGTTTGGATCTATTTGCGCAGTTCGCCCGGGGTGAGTTGCCGGTATTTCCGCAAAGCTGTGGTTAGATGGCTCTGGCTGGAAAAGCTCAAATGGCGCGCAATATCTCGTATCGACATAGATGTCTTTTTAAGCAGCCGCTCGGCTTCATCGAGCTTTAGCGCCATTAGGTACTGATGAGGTGTCTGTCCGAAACTATTGCGAAAGGACGTTGAAAAATGGCCTGCCGAAATTCCGACCAAATCAGCCATATCCCGGACCGAAACAGGCTGATGAAAATTCTGGGAGAGGTATGTTTCAATACGATGGCACGCCAGCTTGCTGAGTCCAGCTTTGCTATCAGTGGAAATTCGATTGCCCGGTGCACTGCGAGCTATCGTATGCATAAGGACCAAACCAAGAGCGCGCAGATAAGGCTCATCCCCCTCACCTCGCAGGCGGATTTCATCCCAGATCATATTTGATATCGGCAAGCATTCTTTACATAAAAATTTTGCAGCACTCCCAAAGTTCTTGATCTCGTGCTTCCAAATATTCTCGAAAAAAACATCCCGAAGAAGCTGTCCATCAAAATGCCCTATCAGTACTTCTGTGGGCTCGGGCCAATCGATTGTTAATTTCACGAAAGCCGGAATGATAAACACGGTACCGGTCGGGCAATTGGAATTCTCGCCATCCCGGCCAGAACAACACCACCTCAGATTGCGAACCTGTTCTCTGAAGACGAGGAAAGTCGTCCCGCTTGCGCGATAATTGACCGGCCCGATCTGCGTAGTGGCGCAGGTGAAGCCCCATCTAGTCCCACTCATATGTGGTTCATACACAACCATTCCTCAGCCCCATCCCAGAGAATATTCAACAACAAGTCAATCAGTAAGCTCATCGTCACCTCATTCATTCAATCCAAGCAGAGAATAAACTTGGTTTGTCGGGAGTCCGCATGCCCCTCCGGCACTGGCGCACCCTTCGCAATGCAACCCAACATGGCATGTGCAATCTATACGTGTAAATGCTTTTTGCAATCGGAATCTTGAGCCCTAGCCAGCCTTATAGATGCAAATGGATCGCAAAAGCACTTGTCAGTCGACTGTTATTCGATTATGCAATTGCAAATTATTAGCAACAAGGATTGAAATATGCGGAATTGCATTTTACGAACAGCAACGCTTGGTCTTTTGAGTGCAGCTCTCGTCTGGTCTAGCGCAACCCGTGCGCTGGCGGAGAAATTCAAGGCCGTGACGACATTTACCGTTATTGCCGATATTGCGCAGAATGTTGCGGGCGATGCTGCAATCGTTGAATCTATTACGAAGCCAGGCGCGGAGATTCATAATTACCAGCCCACGCCCGGAGACCTGATCAAAGCGCAGGATGCGAAGCTGGTACTCTGGAACGGGCTGGGGCTGGAGCTTTGGTTCGAAAAATTCTTCTCCCGTCTCAACAATGTTCCAAGCGCAATCGTGTCCAACGGCGTGAAGCCCATGGACATCACCGAGGGCCCATATAACGGTAAGCCGAATCCACATGCATGGATGTCCCCGAATGCCGCGCTGATCTATGTCGATAATATTCGGGACGCCTTTGTCAAAAACGATCCGGCCAATGCAGCTACCTACAAATCAAACGCCGAAGCCTACAAGGCAAAGATCAAAGCCGCTATCGACCCGATCCGGGCAGAGATGGAGGCCATCCCAGAGGAAAAGCGCTGGCTGGTTTCGAGTGAGGGCGCATTTTCCTATCTTGCGCGGGACTTCAACCTGAAGGAACTTTATCTCTGGCCAATCAATGCAGACCAACAGGGCACGCCCCAGCAGGTTCGCAAAGTGATTGATGGAGTGCGTAAAAACGGCATCTCCGCCGTATTTTCGGAGAGCACCGTGTCCCCCGCCCCTGCGAAGCAAGTAGCCCGCGAAACCGGTGCAAAATATGCCGGGGTTCTCTATGTCGATTCACTTTCAGAACCGGATGGTCCTGTGCCGACATATATTGACTTGCTGAAAGTTACTTCGCGCACCATCGCTGATGGACTTAAGCAATGAATTTGTCCGTAGATATTGAGAAAGTACTTCAGTCCGCGCCGGAAAAAGGAATCTATGTAAAAGACGCCACGGTCACTTACCGGAATGGCCATACGGCCCTGCGTAATGCGAGCTTTGCTATTCCGACCGGAACAATTACGGCGCTGGTAGGCGTTAACGGCTCAGGAAAATCAACCCTGTTCAAGGCGATCATGGGGTTTGTAAAACTCGCCAAAGGTGAAATATCCATACTCGGAATGCAGGTCGAAGCTGCACTGAAGCGCAATCTGGTGGCCTATGTTCCGCAGAGCGAAGATGTCGACTGGAATTTCCCGGTGCTCGTTGAAGATGTCGTCATGATGGGACGCTACGGCCACATGGGCATGCTTCGCATTCCGCGCCGTCCCGACAGGGAAGCGGTAGAGAATGCGCTTGCCCGTGTGAACATGCTTGAGTTTCGTCATCGGCAGATCGGCGAGCTTTCCGGCGGGCAAAAGAAACGGGTGTTTCTCGCACGAGCGCTGGCCCAGGATGGACGCGTCATTCTTTTGGACGAACCCTTTACCGGCGTGGACGTCAAGACCGAAGAAGCGATCATCGTTCTTCTTCGCAGCCTTCGGGATGAAGGATGCGTCATGCTGGTCTCGTCGCATAATCTCGGCAGCGTTCCCGAATTCTGTGACCAAACCGTATTGTTGAAACACACGGTGCTTGACTACGGTCGGACCACCGAAGTCTTCACGCAGGAAAATCTCGAAAAGACTTTCGGCGGTGTGTTGCGCCATCTCGTACTGAGCGGGAATGAACGTTCCGGACGAGCACCCGTCAGCGTCATAACGGACGATGAACGCCCTTTCGTTGTTTATGAAAAAGAGGGTTCGGCGCCCCAAAACCGGAGCCGGAAACAATGACGCTGCTGCTTGAGCCATTCAGCTATAACTACATGTTGAATGCAATGTGGGTTTCCGCCTTGGTGGGTGGCGTGTGTGCCTTTCTTTCGGCCTATCTCATGCTAAAGGGTTGGTCGCTTATTGGTGACGCCCTTTCCCATTCAATCGTTCCGGGTGTTGCAGGCGCTTACATGCTTGGCCTCCCCTTCTCCATCGGCGCGTTCTTCTCGGGCGGCCTTGCAGCGGCAGCGATGCTTTTCCTCAACCAAAGGACAAAGCTGATGGAAGACGCCATCATCGGCCTGATCTTCTCCTCGTTCTTCGGGCTCGGGCTTTTCATGATCTCGCTCAAGCCGACGGCAGTCAGCGTTCAAACCATCGTTCTGGGCAATATCCTCGCCATCACCCCGGAGGATACATTGCAGCTGGCGATTATCGGCTTCGTTTCCCTGTCGCTGCTTCTTTTGAAGTGGAAAGACCTGATGGTGGTGTTCTTTGATGAGAACCATGCGCGTTCGATAGGCCTGAGGCCCGTTCTGCTGAAGATCATGTTTTTCACATTGCTGTCGGCATCCACTGTCGCTGCCATGCAAACGGTCGGCGCATTCCTCGTCATCTGTATGGTGGTGACGCCGGGCGCAACCGCTTATCTGCTGACGGACCGGTTTTCGCGACTGCTGTGGATCGCTGTCGCGATTGGCTCTGTCACAAGCTTTGTCGGGGCCTATGTGAGCTATTTTCTGGATGGTGCGACGGGGGGCATCATCGTCGTGCTCCAGACACTGGTTTTTCTCAACGTATTCCTCCTGGCTCCAAAGCACGGACTGCTGGCAGCACGGCGCAAGGCTTCATTAGCCCTCAGGGAGTTCCAGCAATGACCATTTTTGAAACTCTGGCCGCCCCATTTCAGTTCGAGTTCATGCGCTATGCCTTGGCCATTTCAGTCCTCATCGCGATCCCGACGGCATTGCTGTCCTGCTTTCTGGTTCTCAAGGGCTGGTCATTGATGGGGGATGCGATCAGCCATGCCGTTCTTCCGGGTGTGGTCGTCGCCTACATCATCGGAATACCTTTCGGCTTCGGAGCGTTTGTAGCGGGCATGTCCTGTGCTCTTGCAACGGGTTATCTCACCGAAAACAGCCGTATCAAGCAGGATACAGTGATGGGCATCGTATTCTCCGGCATGTTCGGCCTCGGTCTGGTTCTTTATGTTGCGATCCGCTCGACGGTCCATCTCGACCACATTTTGTTTGGCGACATGCTCGGCATAACATTGTCCGATCTGGTCGAAACGGCCGTTATTGCCGCACTCACCGCTGGCATCCTTCTCGTCAAATGGCGGGATTTCCTGCTACACGCATTCGATCCGGCACAAGCCCGCGCAGTGGGCCTGCCGGTCCGCCTGCTGCATTATGGCCTGCTTTGCCTGATCTCGTTGACGATTGTCGGCGTTTTGAAAGCGGTGGGTATCATTCTGGCCATTGCCATGTTGATTGCGCCGGGTGCGATTGCGTTTCTCCTTACACGCAAGTTCAGCACCATGATGTTGCTCGCCGCAGCGATTGCGGTTTTTGCTTCCTTCTTCGGGGTCTATCTGTCGTTCTTCATCGACAGCGCGCCTGCCCCTACAATCGTTCTGCTGATGACAGTGATATTCCTTGCCGCGTTCATTTACGTTTCCCGACAGACTGCCAAAGTCGAAGAGCGTCTAGACGCTGACGGTGAAGTTCGGTTCTAAAGTCTCTACCAGACCTGCTAGTATGTGGCGTGGACAGCATTGCAAAGCTGTCCACGTTATCGGCGTTACGTCATACAGCTGTTATGAAATCCCGATAAACAGCCACCAAACGGCGTTCCATAATGGAACTCGAGACAGTTTTTCCGGCGCAGTTTCATTTTTGCGGCTTGTCGAGGTTGCTTAAAGATGCTTCAATCCAATTTGCACGGCTGTGCAGAAAATATAAAATCAGCCGGCGATCCTGGGGAGGAGCCGCTTATGCCAGCGTTTTTGGAGGTGGCGGACGCGCGCGTTCGCTATGGCAATAATGAAGTTCTCAAAGGCGTAAACCTATCCGTCAAAAAAGGCGAGTTCGTCGCGCTTCTGGGCTCCTCTGGCTGCGGCAAGACAACTTTGTTGCGAGCCATTGCGGGTTTCAACATGCCATCCGGCGGCGCAATCCGGGTAAACGGCAAGGATGTGACCAGACTGCCTCCGGACAAGCGCGGCATGGCACTTGTCTTCCAGTCTTATGCGCTCTGGCCGCACATGACTGTTGCGCAGAATATGGGCTACGGCTTGCGCATTCGCGGCGTAGCGAAGGAAACCATCAAGCAGAAGGTCGAAGACATTGCGCGCCTGCTGGGGCTGGATGCCTTGCTGGAACGCAAACCTGTCGCCCTTTCCGGCGGCCAACGCCAGCGTGTCGCCCTCGGGCGCGCACTCGCCATTCAGCCTGACATCCTGCTTCTGGATGAACCGCTGTCCAATCTCGATGCACGCATCCGACTATCGGTTCGCCATGAAATCAGCGCCTTGCAGCGCCGTCTCGGCATCACCGCAGTTCATGTGACGCACGACCGCGAAGAGGCCATGGTCATGGCCGACCGTATCGTCATTCTCAATAATGGTGAAATCGCCCAGGCTGGCGCGCCCGAAGAGGTCTACAATCATCCGGCGTCGGATTTCGTCGCAGCATTCATGGGCGCGGAAAACCTGATCGAGGTAGCGATCCAGATCAAGGCTGATCGCATAGAGATCGCTGCGGGCGCCAATAACAAGGCCAGCACTATTTCCGCAGGTCGCCGCAATCTGTCCGATGGCTTGGCATCGGCACGTTTCCGCAGCGAAGCAGCACGCCTTGCCAAGCCCGGGGCTGATCCCGACTCCCCCACAGCCGAATTGGTCCTCAATGGCACAGTCGAACAAACCAGTTATCCCGGCGGCCTTTGGAGACATATGATCCGTGTTGGGGATAGGCACATCATGGTCGACGCTCAGGCGAGCCACCAACCTGGGGCAAATGTAGAAATCCGCATACCGGAGCATGCCCTGTTTTTGTTCGACAGATAGTCCGTGGGCTGTAGCTTCGCTGCCCGCGCCTAGTGTTGAGTTAAGGAGATCCGAGATCAATGCACTACGGAATCTTTAATGAACCCTTCAATGCACGGCTGTGCATTCAAGCCGCAATCCGCATCGCCGGCCGAAGTGGGAGAATACCCGTTTCAAGCTTGCTTTCACGGGCATGCGCCCCCGCGATTATTACCGTTCCCGATCAACAGCACCACCAGATGCTCCGCATCTGTTTTCAATCATAAGACCGGAAACCCCGGTTTCAGACAGGAGTCCTTTCATGAGAACTATCCTGAACGCGGCAATGGCGATCGGCATCACCGTTGCACCGGCTGCCGCAGACGAACTTACCGTCATCACGGCAGGCGACCAGAACATGGTCGATTACATCAATCAGTATCTTGGACCGTTGTTCGAGAAGGAGAATCCCGGCACGACCGTTCGCGTGGTCGGAACCGGTCCTGGCGATGCCGGCTCGCAGAAGGTTCTCGAACGCTTCGAAGCCCAGTCGAAAGCTGGCGTGGAAAAGTGGGACACTGACGTCGCTGTCGTCCACGAGAAATTCGTCGGGCCGATGGTAACGGCAAAGTTCCTCGAAAATTATCGTGGCAAAATCGACAGCGGCAAGCTGGTGACACGCGACAATGCAAAAATGGCGCTCGGCACCGATGTCGACGGTTATGTCATGCCGATGTTCAACAGCCAAACCGCGCTTGCCTATAATCCCGCGCTCGTCGCCAATCCACCGAAGAGCTATGACGAGCTTGTGGCATGGGCAAAAGAAAATCCGAAGCAGTTCGGTTACAACGGGATAAAGGGCGGAGCGTCCGGCGTAAGTTTCGTCATGGGCTGGATTTATGCTTATGGCGGCGACGCAGAGAAACTGATGAAGGGTCCTTTCGAAGAAGGCGAAGCAAAGAACTGGGACAAGGCGTTTTCCTCGCTCAAGGACTTTACAAAGAACGCCACCCTTACCCCGGGCAATGCCGGTACACTCGACATGCTGAGCCGAGGCGAAATCGCGATGGGACCGGTCTGGGTAGACATGTTCTATTCGTGGAAGGCCAATGGACAGCTACCGCCGGAAATGAAACTTGTCCTTCCTGCGCCCGGAATGCCGGGACAGCCCATGCACTATGTGATCCCGGAAAAGAGTGCGCACAAGGAATTGGCCGAAAAGTTTGTTGCGTTGGCGACAAGCCCGAAGGTACAGGCTGAAGGCATAGTCAAGCGCTTCAACTGGTATCCGGGCATCGACGCCGACCACGTCAAGGCAGAGCTGGACGGCGACACCTGGAACAAGCTCTTCACGGATATTTCGCCGGACGACCTTGCGAAATATGGAAAGCCTTTCCCGATCGCACCCTATAACACCGCGATTCTGGAAGCATATGAACGTCAGGTAGGCAACTAAACCCTACATTTTCGATTGGAGTGCTCGGCTGAAGCTCAGTCTGAGCGCTCCTGCGCTCACTTTCATGAGGTTTGGAATGCCGCATCGACTGACGGGGATTCTTCTTGTCGCGCCCGCGCTGGCGATCGTGCTGTTGCTGTTCATCGTACCGCTTTTCGGGGCGATCACTGGAGCTTTCCATGTTTCCGGTGAATGGGGAACCGGCAACTTCACCAAGGCATTCGAGCTATATTCCAGCGACATCATCTTCACTTTCGTCATCGTCACATTGTCGTCGCTGCTCATCGCGTTGTTCTCTATCGCTATCGGTGGCTATCTGACACTCGGCTCCAATCCGCGGGCAGTTACCGTTCTGCGCTGGCTCTATCGCTGGCCGCTTTTCATCCCCTTCATCGTCGTCGGCCAGATACTTCGCACCTTCCTGGCCAAGAATGGGTTGATGAACAGCCTGCTCATCGAAACCGGTGTCCTCACGCCACTGCAAGCGATGAGCTTTCTGGACTGGCGCGGCATCGTCATCGCATTCGTCTGGAAACAGACACCGTTTGTCACGCTGCTGCTGGCGGGCGCCATGGCATCCCTTGATCGCAGCACAATCGAATCCGCTCGCAATCTTGGTGCAAGACGGCTGCGCATTCTCATCGAGATCGTGCTTCCTCAAGTCCGCCAGACATTGCTCGTTGGATTGATATTGAGCTTTGTCACCATGATGTCCGTCTTGTCCGTCCCGTTGATGATCAATGCGCAGTCGCCAACGATGATTACGGCCAACATGGCGTTCCGCATCAATGCCTACGGCGATTACGGCGTCGCAAATGCGCTGGGTACGATCTCGCTTCTCATGACCAGCCTCGTCGCCTGGGCTTACCTGCGCCAGACCATGAAGGAGCACGGCCAATGAGCAACATTCTCGACTGGCGCTGGATACCACGCGGCATATTGCTTGGTCTGCTGGCCTTCGCGATTTTCGGACCGCTCGCGAACCTGCTCCTGTGGGCTGTAGCTGAGCGTTGGTATTTCCCGCATACACTGCCGCTTCAATATGGATTTTCATTCTGGGCGAATGTGTTTTCGCCTCGCGGCAATGCGCTCTCATCGCTCGGCACAAGCGTCCTTATTGCAGCGCTTACCGTGATCGTATCGCTCGGCCTCGCCATTCCCGCCGGTTATGCTCTCGCACGATTGAAACTGCCCTTTCGCGGCTTGATCCTGTTGACGCTGCTTATCCCGCAAGCTTTCCCTAACCTGCCCGTTTACGTGAACATTGCGCAGATGTTCTATTCATTCGGCCTGAATGGAACGATCACCGGTGTGGTTCTGGTGCATGTCACCCATGGTCTGGTTTATGCCGTATGGATCGCCACGGCAGCGTTTTCAGCAATTGATCGCGAGATCGAAGAAGCGGCTCGTTCAATGGGCGCTTCCGCACTCAAGACATTCTTCGACATCACCCTGCCGATAGCCGCGCCCGGCCTGCTTGCAAGCGCGATCTTTGTCTTTCTTGAATCGCTCGACGAGTTCACCGGCACTTACTTCGTCGGCGCTCCGGATATTTCCACCCTGCCCCTGCTGCTTTATACAGCAAGTTCCGGCGGCAATTATCAAATCGCATCGATCAGCGCTCTGATATTGCTGGTGCCGTCAATTGCCTTCATGTTCGTGGTCGAGCGCTTCCTCAGGGCCGATGTCCTTTCAAAAGTAGGGCGGTGAAATGCCAGATAAAGAAACACAGCGAGAGCATGACATCGCGGACAGCCTGCCTCGATTTATCAGCGCACACGAAGTCGCACTGGAGGCTGGCGTATCCCGCTCCGCCGTGTCCCGCACCTTTACGCCAGGCGCCAGTGTCTCGCCTGCGACACGCGAGAAAGTGCTGAAAGCTGCCGAAAAGCTCGGCTATCAGGTCAATGACCTTGCACGCGGCCTTCTGGCCAATCGGAGCCGTATTGTCGGGATGATCGCGGCAGATCCCGACAGTCCGTTTCGCTCGCGCCAGATCGCAGCACTTTCCCGTCGCCTCGCAGCCCGCGGCAGTGTTCCTGTATTGATTCCGACCGGCCAACACGGAGAGAACCTCTCTGCCGCGCATGAAACACTGCTGCGTTATCGTGCAGAAGCGACGGTGGTGCTTTCCGGCATGCCATCTTCGTCATTTGTCGAGCTTGCCCAACGAAACGGCCAGACCCTTATTCTCGTCGGGCGAACAGAAGAGGGAGCCGACCACATCCATATCAACAATCGGCTTGCCGCTGAAACGGCTGTCGAAATCTTCGCGGCACGGGGCATGAAAAAACTAGGCCTCATAACGTCGAATGTCGGCAGCCTCAATCTGGTCGAGCGCGAGGAAGCCTTCGTCGCGAAAAGCGAAAGCCTTGGGTTGAGCGTCAGCGTGCAGCGTGGCGAACTGACAGATTATGACGGCGGTTACGGTGCCGCTTCTCTGATGCTGGGCGAAAGAGAGCGCGTCGAAGGCATTTTCTGCGTCAACGATCTCATGGCATTCGGCATGATGGACTGCGCGCGCGATGTCTTCAATCTCTCCATTCCTGACGATGTCTCAGTCATTGGCTTCGATAATGTCGCGGAAGCACGTTGGGGTGCCTATCGACTGACCACATTCGATCAGAACGCAGAACGGCTTTCCGCCGAGATCATCCGGTTGTTGGACGAGCGGCAGACCGCACCGAACGCGCCACCTCAGACAATTATACTCGAATTGCCACTCATCCTCCGCAGCAGCGTGAGGCCCATTAAAAATGACCGCAGCGTTGGGGAGATCCAACAGCAATGACATTCCATTCCATCTGGTTGCGTCCCGCCCGTGACGATCTCCGATTTCTCGAATCTATCGTGACCGATCTGGCTTCCAGCTTCAATTCACCCATATTCGAGCCGCATGCGACACTCGTGCCCGATATGAAACGTTCGGCAGATGAACTGCTGCCCCTGGTGCTCAGCCTTGCAGTCGGTCGCAAACCGCTGGACGTTCTGGTTGACGATGTGGCGGGAACCGAAGCTTATTTCCGCTCCTTCTATGCTGCACTGCAGAAAACACCGACACTGATGACGCTGAAGCAGGATTCTCTCGATATTTCGGGGGAGAAAGACGTTTCGACCTTTCTTCCTCATGTCTCGCTTGCCTATGGCGTCGCCGACCACGCCTCGCGCGACACAGAGATGGCACGCATGGCACGCTTGCTTGTCGGCCGCAGCATTCGCTTCGACAGAATGGTGATTATCAGTTCTTCAAGTGAAACGCCCATCGACCAATGGATCGTCAAGCACGAGGTCTATCTCGCGGGATAGAAAAGCCCGCCAGGTCTGGCGGGCCTTTGGAACTTTGGGCTCAAAGAGGGCGCGGATACTGTCTGTAGACGGTTTCGATGTCCGCCATTACGTCATCCGAGAGCTTGACCTGGTGAGCTGCGATATCAGTCTTCAGCTGGTCGACAGTTGTCGCACCAATTATCGCCGACGTCATGAACGGGCGCGTCAACGCAAAGGCGATTGCCATCTGGGCGATATCGAGCCCGTGCTTCGTGGCAACATCGATATAGGCGCGGACGGCTGGCTCGGAATGAATATTGTTGCGCCAGAGGCCACCTTCGGAAATGGCTGCGCGTGAACCGGCTGGCAGTTTCCCACCCAGATATTTTCCGGTCAGTACACCAGCGGCCAGCGTCGAATAGGCCAGCAACCCCACGTTTTCGCAGAGCGACAACTCTGCTAAGTCGAAATCGAACTGACGCTGCAAAAGACTATATTCATTCTGGATCGAGGCGACGCGCGGCCGGCCATGCTGTTCGGCCAGACGAAGCCACTGCATTGTTCCCCAGGCTGTCTCATTGGAAAGACCGATGTGCCTGATCTTTCCGTCGCGAACCATGTCTCCAAGTCCGAGCAGCACGTCGTGCATCTGTTCGGTTTCTGCAGCCCCGTCCGTAGTGGAAGGATCGAAGGTCCAGCTTTGGCCAAAATGATAGTGCGCCCGCATCGGCCAATGGACCTGATAAAGGTCGATATAGTCAGTCTGAAGCCGCTTCAGGCTGTTTTCCACCGCTTCGCGGACACTGTTGCGGCTTGGCTTGGCACCATCTCGAATCCACTTCTGCCTGCCGCCGCCAGCAATCTTGCTTGCCAGCACGATCTTGTCGCGTTTTCCGGATTTCTTAAGCCAGGTACCGATATAGGTCTCTGTCTTGCCATAGCTCTCCGGGCTCATGGGGATGGCATATCCCTCGGCCGTATCAATGAAGTTGATACCGGCATCAAAAGCAATGTCGAGCTGCTCATGAGCATCGGACTCGGTATTCTGCACGCCCCAGGTCATGGTGCCGAGGCAAATTTCAGTTACAGTAAGGCCGGTACGGCCTAAAGGCTTCATTTTCACGAGATTTTCCGGATCGATTGTTCGCGACTGCGCGATATGAGAGTGGAGCCAATTGATAGCCCCGCTCGACCGCAGCTGACAAGCCTGTCACGAAATTTTTAAATCAGCCTACAGAAAACGCTCGGCCGAATAGGGCTTCGGATCGACAAAGGGCTCTTCTCCGACAAGCATCTCTGCAAGCAAGCGCCCTGTCGCCGGCCCCAGCGTAAGCCCGTGATGAGCGTGGCCGAAATTGAACCATAGCCCTTTATGCTTCGGCGCGGCCCCGATGACCGGGCGCATGTCCGACAGGCAAGGACGCAATCCAAGCCAGGGCGTGGTTTCGACAGCCTCTCCCAATTGCGGCACAAGCTGGCGCGCAATCTTCTCGTCTTTTCTGAGTTGAATATAATTTGCGGGCGCATCGGGTGAAGCGAACTCTATGCCCGTCGATAGCCGCACCCCCTGCACCATAGGCGCAAGAACATAGCCTGCTTCTTCGTCGACAACAGTATGGCCGAGCCGCGAACCGTCCTTCATGGTGAAGTGAAGATGATGCCCCCGCTTGATGCCAAGCGGGATTGGATAGCCGAATTTCCTGAAGACGAGACCGGACTGCGGACCGAGCGCCACGACCACGTCACGCGCATGCGCAATGCCGTTCTCAGTCGTAACCTGCCAACCGCCCGCCTCCGCTGTCAGGGTTGCAGCATCGCCATGAACGAAAACCCCACCGTTTCTGATAAACAGGTCGGTATAGGCTCTGACCAGCCCCCCCGGGTTAACGACGGTCTTCGGATCGAGCCAATGAATGCCGCCAGCCACATCGCCCAGCGACTTTTCTCGTTCCCGCAATGCTGCTGCATCCAGAATGTCATAGGACAGTTTGAAACGCTGCAGATCGGGCAAACGGCGCACCGCTGTGTCGAATGCCGAAGATGACCGGAAAACTTCGATCCACCCCTGTGACCGGATCAATTTTTCACTGCCGGACTGGGCCACCAGATTGTCATGCTCCCGGACGCTGGCCTCAATCAAGGGCAACATGGCATCCGTCGCAATCTTCAACCGCTCCGGCGACGATTCCCTCCAGTATCGAAAAAGCCAACGAGCCATTTTCGGTATGTAGAAGGGGTTATAGCGAACGTCCGAACGGCGGTTCATGCCGTAACGAACAAGCGTCCAGAAGCCTTGCGGGAAGGAATAGGGTATGACGCTTGAACGCTCGATCAGACCGGCATTGCCGAAACTGGTGCCATTGCCGGGCTCGCTTTTGTCGATCAGACACACCGAACGGCCCCGCGCCTGCAGATGCAGTGCCGTGGATACACCAACAATACCCGCCCCCAGAACGATGACATCTTGTTGCTGAATCGGCATTTACGCATCCATAAAACAAAGAAATAAACGCGCCGATTTCAGCCGGCGCGTTGCTGGTTACAGCAAAGAGCTGCCTTTATTACAAGCAATCAATAGATGTCGAAGTCGAAATATTTCTTCACGATCGTGGCATAGGTACCATCGTCGCGAATTTTCTTGATTGCTGCGTTGAATTGTTCGCGCAGGTCGTCATCGCCCTGACGCAACGCTATCCCGGTATCGGTCTGCGTATTGGGAATATCACCAATAAGCTTGCAGCAATCCGCGCCGTCACCCTTGATCCAGTCGGAGATCGGGAACTTGTCGGAAACGACCGCATCAAGGCGCCCGCTTTTCAGGTCTGCGTTGGCTTCATCGGCAGTCGGGTAAAGCTTCACGTCGGCACCGGCCTTGCCGTAGACATCTTCGGCATAGTTACCCTGCGTGGTCGATCCTTGAGCACCAATCGTCTTTCCCTTGAAGGCCTCCGCATCCAGGGACGTGATCGGGCTATCCTTCGGCACGGCAACGGAAAGCGGCGTGGAGTAATACTTGTCGGTGAAGGCAACTTCTTTCTTGCGCTCTTCCGTGATGCTCATCGAGGCGACGACCGCATCGAACTTGTTCGACTTCAGTCCGGGTATCATCCCGTCCCAGTCGTTGGCGACGATGGTGCACTTGGCGTCCATCGCCTTGCACAGGGCCTCAGCAATTTCGACATCCAGACCCTGAAGCGAACCATCCGCGGCGACAAAGTTGAAAGGTGGATATGCACCTTCCGTCGCGATGCGGATTTCCTTCCATTCCCTGGTCTGCGCTGGCAAGGCAGCGATTACCGATGCAACGCCTGCAAACAGGATGGCTTTCAGCATGGGAGTTCCCCTTATTCCTTTGTTATAATTATATTATCGGGCATTACCAGTTCAGCGCAACGCCCACCTTTTTATGCGTCTTCCAACTGAAGCACCGGACGCTCCCGACATCAAGCCATGTTTGGAGAGCGCCCGATGAAATTTTGGCATCAATAGATGTCGAAATCGAAATACTTCTTGCGGATCGTTTCGTAGGTGCCGTCTTCACGGATCTTCTTGATCGCCGCGTTGAACTGCTCGCGCAGATCATCATCACCCTTGCGAAGGGCAACCGCGATCTTCGTTTCGGAACCGGGAATATCACCAAGGAACTTGCAGCAATCTGCGCCCTGCTTCTTCAGCCAGTCGGCGGCGAGAAACTTGTCGGCGGCGATGGCATCAAGACGGCCGCTTTCAAGATCGGCATTGGCTTCGTCGGCGGTCGGGTAGAGCTTCACGTCCGCGCCCGCCTTGCTGTAGACGTCGTCGGCATAGTTGCCCTGCGTGGTGCCGGCCTGCGCGCCTACCGTTTTCCCGTCGAATGCCGACGGATCAAGCGAGGTGATGTCCGTGTCCTTCGGCACGACAACCGCAAGCGGTGTCGTGTAGTAGCGGTCCGTGAAGGCCACCTGCTTTTCACGCTCTTCGGTGATAGCCATCGAAGCAATGACTGCGTCGAACTTGTTGGCCTGCAAACCGGGGATCATGCCGTCCCAGTCATTCGCGACGATCGTGCATTTCGCTTCCATCGCTTCGCAAAGCGCATTGGCGATATCGAGATCGAAACCTTCAAGCTTGCCGTCTGGAGACATGTAGTTGAACGGAGGATATGCGCCTTCGCTGGCGATACGGATTTCTTTCCATTCCTTCGCCTGAACCGGCAAAGCGAGAAAGACTGAGGCCAGACCGGCCAGCACAATTGATTTCAACATAGCTTTCCTACTTCTTCAAAGCACATCCCGAATTGTAGTGGTTTCGGGGTGCACAGATACACATCAAGCGGACAAACATATTCCATCCACCAGTTTGGATCGGGCAATGCGCTTAAATCCGATCCTATTCAATTGCGACTTTGGTAGGGCGGAGACGGCCGCCACCAAAACGCAAACAGGGCCTGCTGCGCACAAGCGCAACAGGCCCTGCATTCATGCGGCAGGAGCTATCAGGCAACCATGCGTGCGCAATGGTCTTCCTGTGCATAGGCCTTGCCAAAGCGGTTCGCGAGGAACGCTCCGAGCGTAATGTCTTCCTGGCGGATAAAGCCCTGCTGTGGAAGATCGCCCTTGGCGAGCATGTCGAGCACGGCGCAGATCGCCGAAGCCGTCGTAATCTGAATGCCCGAGCGCACGATCTTGCCAACCGGAGCGGCATAGACCTTATTCGCGTAGGTTTCCTGAACCAGGCGACCATTCTTGGTGCCCGACACAGTCACGAAAATCACCACAACGTCCTGAAGAGTGGTCGGCAGGGCATTTTCGAAGATGTCCTTGAGCACTTCACGGCGATGACGCAGGCCGAGATCGTTGAGAAGCGCCTTCATCAACGCAACGTGACCCGGATAGCGGATCGTGCGGTAGTTGAGCGTGCGCACCTTGCCTTCCAGCGTTTCGCAAAGCGTGCCCAGACCACCCGAGGTGTTGAAGGCTTCGTAGGTGACGCCATCAAGCGAAAACTCTTCGCGCTCTTCGAGAGCAGGAACTTCGGTCAGTTCGCCGTTCACGATAGCTTCGCATGGCTCGATATATTCGTTGATGACGCCGTCCGTGCTCCAGGTCAGGTTATAGTTCAGAGCATTCGAAGGGTACTGCGGCAGAGCGCCAACGCGCATACGAACGCTGTCCAGCTTGTCAAAACGCTTCGCCAGATCATAGGCAACGATGGAGATGAAGCCGGGAGCAAGGCCACACTGCGGAATGAAAGCCGTCTTCGCTTCCTTCGCCAGTTCCTTGACGCGACGCGTGCTGGCCACATCTTCGGTCAGGTCGAGATAATGCACGCCTGCCTTGGCCGCAGCTTCGGCGATACGGGTCGTCAGGTGGAACGGAGCGGCGCTGAGTACCGCAAACTTGCCGGCCAAGGCAGCTTCGAGGGCCTTGGCGTCTTCAATGTCGAGCGCCTGCGTCTTGACTTCGGCACCCGATTCCAGTGCATCGAGCTGCGCTTGAGAGCGGTCGACAACGGTAACAGCATACTCGCCTGTGGAAGCGAGAAGATCGGCAATGGTAGCGCCGATTTTGCCTGCACCTACAACAACGATCTCTTTCATGTAAATTCCCCTTGGAATGCAATTCGGATATGCAAGAATCGCATAGTTCCATGCAAAAAGAAGTATGCGAACTGACGATATGACGTTGTTTGTTTATGCATATTGACGTATTTTATATGCATTATGACGACAGAAGCAGATCTAATCCTCATCGCCCTCCTCCGTGAAAATGCCCGTGCTTCGACGGCCGACCTTGCGAGGCGCCTCGGAGTTTCGCGAACAACGGTTCAAAGCCGTATCGAGAAGCTCGAAAAGCGCGGTGTCATCGAGGGTTATACGGTCCGAATCGCCCCGGAGTTCGAGCGTGATCTGGTGCGCGCCCACGTATTAGTGACTGCCTTGCCAAAGCTCGCGCCAAAGGTCGAAACTGCATTGCGCGGCATGATGGCCGTCCGTTCACTTCATTCTGTGAGCGGACATTTCGATATGATCGTCGTTGTGGAAGCCCCTTCCATACAGGAGCTTGATGCCGTTCTGGATCGCATAGGCGCGCTGGAAGGCGTCGAGCGCACGATGTCGTCCATCATCCTCTCGACGCGAATTGATCGTTAAGATACAAAAACAATATCGCAGCGGTCAGAATCACTGGCAGTGCTTAGGTGGAGACTGCTCCACTCATGCGCTTTCGGCGAAAAAGCATCACCGCAAGCCCCAGAAGCACGGTGCCTGCAATAAACAGAAAGGCTGCGGCAGCGATCGCCGGGCTGATGTTCTCACGAATTGTCGAGAACATCTGGCGCGCGAGGGTACGCTGATTTGGTCCCGCGACGAACAGCGTCAGAACAACCTCGTCCAGCGAGGTGGCGAATGCCAGCACAGCACCCGAAGCGATACCCGGCATGGCAAGCGGAAGCGTGATTTTTCGAAATACTGTGAGAGGCGACGCGCCAAGGCTCTCGGCTGCCAGCTCGATACGCCGGTCGATACCGCCAAGAGCACCCGTAACGCTTACCAGAACAAAGGGGATCGAAATCACGGTGTGCGCGACAATCACGCCAAGATACGAATTTGCTATGCCCAATCGCACGAAGAGCAGTTGCATGCCCACACCCAGCACTACTGCGGGAACGACCATTGGCAATAGGAACAGAGTTTTAATGGGGCCGGAAAGAAAAATTATCCTGCTGCGCAAGCCAAGCGCGGCCATCGTCCCCAACACGGTTGCCAAAATCATAGTCCCAGAACCGATGATCAGGCTGTTGACGATCGCGCGGCGCCAGACATCCGCTGTCGCGAGTTCCTCAAACCAGCGCCCTGACCAGCCCGGCACCGGATAGGTCAGAAACACGCTGGAGGTAAATGCCAGTGGAAGGATGGCGAACAGCGGCGCGATCAGAAAGATCACGGCAGCCGCACCGAACACGATTTTCGCGAAGCGCCCCATCTTCATGCCCTCCGGGGATCATCGGCGGTAAGCCGTCCGTAAACCGCGTAGAGTATCAGACAGGCTACGAGCAACACGAGCCCAAGTGCACCGGCCATGCCCCAATTGGCCGAACCGGTTGCGTAATAAGCAATGATCGAGCTTATCATCTGGTCGCCCGGTCCACCGATCAACGCAGGAGTGATGTAGTAGCCAATCGCGCTCATAAATACGAGTAGCATGCCGGACACGATACCGCGCATACTCAACGGAAGCAGCACTCGCAGGAACGCTCTCCACGGCGGCGCACCAAGAGATGCGGCTGCAGGCATGAGATTGCCTGGGATAGACACAAGCACGCTGTAGATCGGAAGCACCATGAACGGCAGAAGCACATGCGTCATGGCGATGACCACACCCGCCCTGTTGAAGATCAAGGGAAAAGGCGCATCGGTTATGCCGAGCCAGATCAGCGTATCGTTGATGAGGCCCTTATCCTGCAAAAGAATGAACCAGGCAGCCGTTCGCACCAGCAACGATGTCCACAGCGGCAGTAAAACAGCAGCAAACAGCACGCTTTTGATCCAGCCCGTAGATGACGCCAGCAAGACCGCGTAGGGGTAACCAATCGCTGCACAAGCCAATGTCACCAGAGCAGCAATCCAGAAAGTACGCAGCATGATCGCCCGGTTTGCCGATGTGCCCGGCGCCATAGAAACAATTTCACCCGATGTCGAGCGCTCCATATCGACGGCCGCAAGCAGGTTGCGATCAGTTGTCGGGGAAAGCGCATTTGCAATCGCCCGCCAAAACTCCGGCCGGCTCCATCGCTTGTCGATCATTTCAAGATCTGGAACAGGATCGCCCTTTTCGATGGCTGAAAGCGTTTTGCTCATCAACGTGCGAAAGCCGGATTGAGCGCTGTTCAAGCGCCGAACCATATCGCCTATCGCCTGTTGGTCAGTCGAAGATTTCAGGTCCGTTACCAGGGCCTGCTTCATGTCTGGCGATGGACCCGACTGTCCGTCCCAAAGACTTACCGCTTCTGCGGTTCGGGGTAGAACGCGCAATACCGCTGTATCTGACACGGCCTGCTTCATCATCACCCCGAGCGGCCAAAGAAAAAACAGCGCGATAAAAACAAGCAGAGGCGTGATCAAAAATATCGCTCGAATATTTTTGCCGGACAAAACCGTCATGCTGCGATCGTCCAGCAATCAGCGGCACTGAACTTGGCGACGACATCAGTTCCGGGCGTCCATTCGCGCGATTTTCTGTCTAGCCGCACGATGAAATCATGCGCACTCCCATCAAGCTGGATACGCAGATGATCTCCTTGATAGACGCTATCAACCACGCGCGTTCTAAGGAGGTTGTCTGAATTATCCTCGCTGCCAAGTTCGATACGCTCAGGCCGGATGGACAAGAGAACCTTCTGCCCGGCCGCGAGAGTTTCCTTGGATGCTGCGGTCAGCGTGCCGCCGTCCTTCAGGCGAATAAAAGCACGCGCGTTTTCCATCCGCTCGATTATCCCTTCGGCGAGATTGGTTTCGCCTATGAATTCGGCGACAAACCGCGTTTGCGGCTCATCGTAGATCGCACGCGGCGTGCCGATCTGTTCAATTTTTCCTTTGTTGAAGACAGCGATCCGGTCCGACATGGTCAGCGCTTCACCCTGATCATGGGTGACGAAGACAATCGTCAATCCCAATCGGCTGTGCAGCGCGCGGATATCGAGTTGCATCTGCTCGCGCAACTGCTTGTCGAGAGCGCCCAGCGGCTCGTCCATCAAGACGACACCTGGCTCGAAAACCAGTGCACGGGCAAGCGCCACCCGCTGTTGTTGCCCGCCGGACAGTTGCGATGGCTTGCGTTCGCGCATCGGGGAAAGTTGCACCATATCGAGCACTTTATCCACCAGCTTGCCGATCTCGCCCTTTCCAACACCACGCATCTGCAAAGGAAAAGCAACATTTTCGCCAACGGTCATATGCGGGAAAAGCGCATAGTTCTGAAAAACCACGCCCATGTTACGCTTATATGAGGGAACCGCATTGATAGGCTTTCCATCGACATAAATCGTCCCGCTGCTCGGGCTTTCAAACCCGGCAAGCATCATCAGAAGCGTGGTCTTGCCTGAACCGGAGGGGCCGAGCAAGCTCACGAATTCGCCCTTGCCGATATCGAGGTTCAAACCATCTATAACTTTGAAATCACCGTAGGATTTACTGATATTCTCGAAGCGGATGCGGCAGTCCGTCAATGAATTACTCCATCTTCCGGAAAACGGGGAAACCCCGCCGGTGTTGCGCCGACGGGGCCATAATTGCGAATTATTGTGCCAGCCACGCGTTGAAGCGCTTCGTCAGCTCTTCGGAGTTGTCGATCCAGAAATCGACATTCAGTGGCAGAGAGTCTTTCAGATTGACTTCCGCTGTCGGAAGATCGGATGCGAATTCCGCAGGCACCTTGCTTGCAGCTTCCTTGTTCGGCAGGCCGTAAGCCACGTATTTCGGCAATTTCACCTGGTTGTCAGGCTGGCTCGCAAAAGCAATGAAATCCAGTCCCACATCCTTATTTTCGGCATCTTTCAGGATGACCCAGCTGTCGACAGCATAAATGCTGCCCGGCCAGACCACCTTGAAATTCTTGCCCTCGCTCCTGTTTATGCCCGTGATGCGCCCGTTATAGGCCGACGCCATCACCACTTCATCCGAGGCCAGCAATTGCAGTGGCTGCGCTCCTGCTTCCCACCAGACTATATTTGGCTTCAGTTCATCAAGCTTTTTGAATGCGCGATCCACACCCTCGGGCGTCGAGAGAACATCGTAAACCTCGTCCTTGCTGACCCCGTCAGCGAGGAGTGCAAATTCGAGGGTGTATTTGGCGCCTTTGCGCAGGGAGCGTTTGCCTGGAAACTTTTTCACATCCCAGAAATCTGCCCAGGATTGCGGACCATCTTTCAACTTGTCCGCGTTATAGGCGATCGCGGTCGACCACACGATCGCACCGACACCGCAATCATTGACCGCACTGTCGAGAAACTTGTCTTTGCCGCCTAGCTTGTCCCAATCGATCTTTTCGTAAAGACCGTCCGCACAACCAAGGGCGAGTTCTTCCGCCTCCACCTGCACCACATCCCAATTGGGCTTTCCTGCTTTCACCTTTGCCTGAACGACACCGTAGCCGCCGTCCCAGGATTCATCCAGCAAGGGCTTGCCGACTTTCTCGGAGAAGGGCTTGAAGTAAATTTCCCGTTGGGCGTCCTGATAGTTGCCGCCCCAGGAAACGACTGTCAGATCGCGGGCGGTCGCAGAGCCTGTATAGAGTGCAGTTGCAAGGAGTCCGCCCATAAGGGCAAGGCGAGCAATTTTCATCGACATGTTCCCATTTTGGTTCGACGGGTTGTTCCCGACGTTGTTGTAATGGGCCATGCTAGCTTGATCGTTAGTCGCGGGCAATATTGTAGTCGCCCGACAATGCAAAAGTATGATCCCGTTTTCACGAGGTGAAGAATCCGGGCGAAACGTCCGGATTTCTCACTCATGCGCGTTTCAAACGCGTTCAAGCGCAACGGCGATCCCCTGCCCGACACCTACGCACATTGTTGCGAGAGCATACCTGCCGCCATTGAGCGAAAGTTCGAGCGCCGCCGTGCCTGCAATGCGCGCGCCGGACATGCCGAGTGGATGCCCAAGAGCAATCGCGCCACCGTTCGGGTTGACACGCTTGTCGTCGTCGGAGATTTCGAGATCGCGCAATACTGCCAGGCCCTGCGATGCAAATGCCTCGTTCAGTTCGATGACGTCGAAGGCATCAGTCGCGATACCGGTACGGGCACAGAGCTTCCTTGTCGCCGGAGCAGGACCAATACCCATGATGCGGGGAGGAACACCTGCCGTAGCGCCACCAACAATGCGCGCTATGGGCGTGAGGCCATATTTTTTGATGGCCTCCTCTGACGCGATGATGAGCGCTGCAGCTCCGTCATTTACACCTGAAGCGTTGCCTGCCGTCACAGTGCCGCCCTCGCGGAAGGGCGTGCCCAGCTTTGCCAATGCTTCCAGGCTCGTCACACGGGGGTGTTCGTCCCTGTCCACAATGATCGGCTCACCTTTGCGCTGCGGTATAGTGACGGGTACGATTTCCCTGGCAAGGCGTCCATTCTCGTGCGCGGCTGCCGCCTTTTCCTGACTGCGAAGCGCAAATATGTCCTGATCCTGCCTCGAAACATTGAAATCTTCCGCTACGTTCTCGCCCGTCTCCGGCATGGAATCCACACCGTACTGCTTCTTCATCAAAGGATTGACGAATCGCCAGCCGATGGTCGTATCGAAGATTTCCGCCTTGCGTGAAAATGCGCTGTCGGCTTTCGGCATGACGAAAGGCGCGCGGCTCATGCTTTCCACGCCTCCGGCGATAACAAGTTCTGCTTCGCCGGCCTTGATTGCGCGTGCGGCCGTTATGACAGCATCCATCCCCGACCCGCAGAGACGATTGATCGTGGTTCCTGACACCCCAACGGGCAATCCCGCCAGCAACAATGACATGCGCGCGACATTCCGGTTGTCTTCCCCGGCCTGATTGGCCGAGCCGAAAATGACGTCATCCACGGCTTCCCAATCGACAGAGCCATTACGCTCCATAAGTGCTCTCAGTGGGACCGCACCAAGATCGTCGGCACGAATCGATGAAAGCGCGCCCCCGTAGCGACCGATTGGCGTGCGGATATAATCGCAGATATATGCTTCACTCATGGTATGGCCTCACAGTTCCGGGACAACGAGATCGGCAACCGAGCCGTCCACGTGGAGTTTCGCACCGGTCATGGCCTGAAGGGCTTCCAATGTCATGGAAGCCAACTTTTCACGCAGCACAAAACGCCCCTTGTCGATATCGATCACCGCATGGCTGGTATAGACACGCGTGATACATGCAACACCGGTTAGCGGGAAAGTGCACTTTTCGACGAGCTTCGGTTCGCCCTTCTTCGTCACATGCTCGGTAATCACCACGACCTGTTTCGCGCCGTGCACAAGATCCATTGCACCACCGACCGCCGGCACACCCTTGGCCCCTACTCGCCAGTTAGCGAGATCGCCGTTCTGGGCAACCTGATATGCACCAAGAATTGCCACGTCGAGATGGCCGCCGCGCACCATTGCGAAGCTGTCAGCGTGGTGAAAGAAAGCCGCGCCGGGCTTCAGCGTGACCGCCTTCTTACCAGCATTGATCAGATCCCAATCTTCCTCGCCTTCCGGAGGGGTTTCGCCGAAATCCAGAATGCCGTTTTCCGTATGGAAAATCGCTTCGCGGCCTTCCGGTTGATAACGGGCGACCATTTCTGGAAAGCCGATACCGAGATTTACATAGGCACCGTCCTGGATATCCTGTGCGGCACGCCAGGCGATCTGCGCATTGGATAGTTTGATGTCGTCATGAATATCGATCATCATGCGTAGGTCACTCCCGCGCGAATGAGCTCTTCTTCCTGCTTCGGATTTGCAACTTCAACGACACTGTCAACGAAGATGCCTGGCGTGATGACATTTTCCGGTTCAATGCCGCCGAGCGGAACAATTTCCGACACCTGCACAATGGTTCTCGCCGCAGCCATGCACATGAGGGGATTGAAATTACGCCCCGCCATGCGGTAGGTCAGATTGCCGTGCTTATCGCCAAGATGAGCCTTGATGAGCGCGAAATCAGCTTTCAACCAGCGCTCCTGCACATAGGGTCGTCCGTCAAATTCAGCTATAATCTTGCCTTCAGCCAGCTCCGTGCCGTAGGCGGTCGGGGTGTAGAATGCCGGGATACCAGCACCACCTGCGCGAATGCGCTCGGCAAGCGTTCCTTGCGGCACGAGTTCCAGTTCAATGTCGCCAGCTATATATTTATCCGTGAAGGCGCGCGGATCGGATGACCGGGGGAAAGAACAAATCATCTTCCGAACCATCCCGGCGTCGATCATGGCTGCAATGCCAATGCCGCCATTGCCAGCATTGTTATTGATCACCGTCAGGTTCTTGGGGCCCTTGTCGATCAGGGCATGAATGAGTTCGATTGGCGCGCCCGAGCCACCAAATCCCCCTATCATGACACTCGCGCCATCACCTATTCCGGCAACTGCGTCCGCCAAACCTCCGATTGTCTTGTCCATTTCGCCTCCATACTGGAACGCGCGATTTCACGGCGAGCGTTTCCAGCCTCAAACACGCTGAAATTAGCCACCGCATCAAGGGCGGGTCAAAACATTTGTGCGTTATTTGACATTTGTTCACATATCGCACAAAATAGATTGTCGCTTTCAGGAGGCTTCATGCGCGAAACAGACTTCATCGGAGGCTTTGCCAAAGGACTGAAAGTTATCGAGGCGTTCGGCGAAAATCAGCCACGTCTTTCGATAGCGGACGTTTCAAAGATTACCGGGCTCGACCGCGCAACAGCACGGCGGTGCTTGCTGACCCTCGCTACGCTCGGCTACGCCGAATACGATGGCAAGTTTTTCATGCTGCTGCCTAAAATTCTTCGGCTCGGACACGCTTATCTCTCTTCGACACCCTTGCCAACGATCATCCAGCCGCATCTGGACCGGTTGTCCGACACAGTCGGTGAAAGTGCGTCCGCGTCCGTTCTGGACGGAACAGAAATCGTGTACATCGCCCGCGCCTCGCAGATGCGTGTCATGTCCATTAACCTGATGGCTGGAAGCAGGCTTCCAGCCTACTGTGCCTCGATGGGGCGCGTGCTCCTGGCCTCGCTTCACGAACCCGAAGCACTTACGATTCTTGAGCGCACCGAACGGAAAGCGCTGACGCCATTTACGAAGGTGGCAATTGACCAATTGATGGCGGAAATCTCCGTTATTCGTGATCAAGGTTATGCAATCAACGATCAGGAACTGGAACTCGGGCTGCGTTCAATCGCAGTTCCAGTCTTCAATCACAGAGGCACCGTAGTTGCAGCAATCAATATCGGGGCGCCGGCGGCTCACGTCGAAACAGGGGGGCTGGTCGAACGCTTCCTACCCGCCATGTTGCAAGTCCAGTCGGACCTTCGCAGTCTGCTGAGATGAACTGTCGAGGATGAAAAATCCAATTAAACCTTACAGTGATATGTCCTGGGCGGCGAGACGCTCACGCTCCCTCAAGCGAAACGCACGTGGTGTTTCACCTGTCATTTTCAGAAAGAAGCGCGAAAAATAAGCAGGATCTGAAAATCCGAGGCTGTAGGCGATATGCTGTACGGAGGATGGCATGGCTATCAAATCGCGCTTGGCCGTATCCATCAGCTTGTTTGCGACCAAATCTTGTGTCGTTCCTCCCGTTAGCTGTTTCACCGTCCGATTGAGATGCGTCGCTGAAACTCCCAGCAATTTCGCATAAAATGAAACCGGCTTGTGATCTCGGTAATAGCGATCGACCAGTTCCAACAGCCGTTCAAGACGAGCGGGCATATAGACCCGGTTTTCTTGACGCTTCGCCGGGTTTGAAGAATATGCATGCCTTAAAATGTAAATGAGTGCAACTTGAACAAGGGACTCCAAAAGGCTGTTTTTATATGGTTTTCTTGCATGAAACTCATCTTGCACTTGGCTCAGAAGAGAGGAAAGTAATGCGAGATTATCTTCGCCTGCGTCTTTCATGGATATGAGTTGCGGCTGCGTCAGCCACTCTGCCATCACTCCCGCTGCCCCACCTCCCACAAACGGCATATGGGGGCTCAAAATCGTCACGATGTGACCCACTATATCTTTTGAAAATGCAAACCCATGATTGAAACCGGGCGGCACAAAAATCGCACATGGTGTTTGAAATGGGCGCATGGCGCCGTCAAAATTTACCTGCCCCGAACCGCTTTCAATATACAGAAGCTGAAAGAAACTCACGTGACGATGCAGTGAAATCTCGAAATTGTGCAAACTCGATCGCGAAAAAAGCGTTTCGCAGTGCAGCCAGAAATCCGGCCTCTTCTCGTTGTCCTCTCCGTAAAGCTCGTATGTTGGAACAAAATTTTCCGACATATTGTCCTCCAATAATGTTCGATTTGTACAATAAATTGCCGGAATTATCCATTGTCAGCCTGAAGGTTCCCCCAAGAATAAGGAAGACTGCATTGGGAGGACTATATGCGAACTCAGGTCGCAATCATCGGATCGGGCCCTTCGGGTCTGCTCCTTGGCCAGCTTCTGACGAAAGCCGGGATAGACAATATCGTGCTGGATCGCGTCAGCGCTGATTATATTTTGGGCCGCGTGCGTGCAGGCGTATTGGAAGAAGGCACCGTCAAGCTGATGGATGAGGCTGGCGCATCTGCGCGCCTGCATGCTGAAGGTCTGCTGCATGATGGCTTCTCGCTCGCTTTCGACGGGCGGGATCATCGTATCGATCTGCATGCGCTGACCGGCAAACGCGTCACGGTCTACGGCCAGACCGAGATGACGCACGACCTCATAGATGAACGGCAGAAGTCAAACGCTGCCAGCATTTATGAAGCGGCCAACGTTACACCGCACGATTTCGATACGTCATCACCATATGTCACATTCGAGAAAGAGGGTAGAACGCATCGTATCGATTGCGATTTCATCGCCGGATGTGACGGATTTCACGGCGTGAGCCGCAAATCCGTGCCGGAAAAGGCAATCGATATTTTCGAAAAGATCTATCCTTTCGGCTGGCTTGGAATACTGGCCGATATTCCACCCGTCGCGCACGAACTGATCTATGCGAACCACAAACGGGGCTTTGCCCTGTGCTCCATGCGGTCCCTCACCCGCAGCCGTTACTATATTCAATGTTCGTTGGACGAAACAATCGAAGGCTGGAGCGATCAGCGCTTTTACGATGAATTGCGCAGGCGTCTTCCAGCACATCATGCAGAAGCCATGGTGACTGGACCGTCTTTCGAGAAATCCATTGCGCCCCTGCGCTCCTTCGTGGCCGAACCGATGCGCTTCGGACGGATGCTTCTTGTTGGCGACGCCGCGCACATTGTTCCTCCGACCGGCGCCAAAGGACTGAACCTCGCCGCGAGCGATGTGCATTATCTTTACGAGGGACTGAGGGACTTTTACCTCGACAGGTGCGAAGCCGGTATTAACGCCTATTCCGGCAAAGCTCTCGCCCGCATCTGGAAGGCCGAGCGCTTTTCATGGTCGATGACAAAACTGTTGCACCGCTTCCCGAACATGGCGCCATTCGATCAAAAAGTACAGGAAGCGGAACTTGACTACTTCTGCACTTCCCACGCTGCTTCGACCGCACTTGCCGAAAACTATGTCGGATTACCGTTCTGAAAGCCGACGATTGAACTGCAATTGATATTGTCGAGACATACCAAGGGTTTGGTACAGAGGCCGCAACACTATTCATTGAACCCCCGGCGATAAGTTCCAATCGGAACTTGTCGCATCTCGCGCGGTCGGCCACCTCATCAAGGTAGTCGACCGCGGTTCTATGGCTGCAGGCCGGCAGCTTCACGCAATGTCTGGATCAGAATCTGCATCGCGGCGGT
Source organism: Brucella sp. IR068 (assembly GCF_049065885.1). Classification (NCBI taxonomy): domain Bacteria; kingdom Pseudomonadati; phylum Pseudomonadota; class Alphaproteobacteria; order Hyphomicrobiales; family Brucellaceae; genus Brucella; species Brucella sp. IR068. The sequence continues at coordinate 128,288 of NZ_JBAKHE010000004.1, forward strand.
CTGCGCCATATCGGTCCGCATCGTGAGCCCTACAGGGCCCGTTGTCTCGCTTGTATCAATGGGCAACGCAACCAGTTTGCCCTCTGAGACGTCTCTGGCCGCAACGCCCTCTGATATAATCCACACCGCATCGCTGTCGCGGACAAATGCTCGCCCGAAAGCATCGGATACAGTTTCTATCTGAACAGGCAGTGTTCCGATCCCATTTGTAATCAACAGCCGGTCCACAAAAGGACGAATGATCGAGTTGCGTGTCGGCATTAAAACCGGATAATCGGCCAGCCTTTCGAAAACCGCGTGTCCAGCTGCCAGAGGATGCCCCGCCCTCACAAGAAACCGGACCTGCTCCGAGTAAAGATGCTCGAAGGAAAACCCGGTCATCTTTTCAGGTGCTGCAAGCCGCCCGACGACCAGATCGAGATCGCCAATCCGCAACTGCTCCAGAAGAACAGCATTTTCGCCCGTCACGATTTTGACCTGGCTGGATGTTCTCTCCGCAAGAAACAGGCTCATTGCTTTCGGCATGATCCGTGTTGAAACTGTCGGCAATGCGCCAATGCGAATAGGCGGCCCCGATCCGTCCAGTTCCTGTGATACGGAATCCAGTCCCTGCCTGAGAGCCGTCAGAGCTGTCCCCGCGTGACGAAGAAACACTTCACCGAACCGCGTTATCCTTATCCCGCGACCGTCGCGCTCCACCACCGGAACGCCCAGAATTTCCTCCAGCTCACGCATTGTCTTGGTCACGGCCGGTTGACTGATACTCAAGACTTCCGAAGCCTTGACCACGCTTTTCTGTCGCGCAACCTCAACAAACGTATGCAGATGGCGAAACTTGATCCGGTTTCCAATCACCTATCTATAACCTTATAGTTATGATTTTGGCCAAGAATATCATTTTACTTAACCAGTTGAAAGCATGACAGTGCGATGCAAGAGGAGAAAGCCGTGCAATTCGCATCCGTAAACGACGTCGTCATCCATTACGACTTTCAGCGGGCAGCAGCCGAAAAACCCGTTCTGGTTTTCATCAATTCGCTGGGAACCGATCTGCGCATATGGGATGAAGTTCGTTTACGCTTGGGCAACGACGTCTCAGTTCTCGTCTATGATAAGCGCGGCCACGGTCTTTCGGACATCGGAAGCACTCCTTATACAATCGAACTGCTCGCCGCCGATCTCACCGCACTGCTCGACAAGCTCTCGATAAAGCGGGCGATCATCTGCGGGCTTTCTGTCGGCGGTTTGATTGCGCAAGGCGTTGTTGCCGCGCGACCCGATTTGGTGACAGGGCTTGTTCTGTCCAACACTGCCCACAAGATTGGCACTGCCGATATGTGGGATGCGCGTATTGCCGCTATTCGGGAAAACGGCCTCGCAAGCATTCTCGACGCGACAATGCCCCGCTGGTTCACCCCTGCCTATCGGCATCCCGATAATCCTTCCTATCGTGCGTATTGCAACATGTTCGTTCGGCAACCGCTCGAAGGCTATGCAGCCACTTGCACTGCTCTGCGGGATGCCGACTTAACGCAAGTAGCCAAAAAGATTTCGGTGCCGACATTGTGTCTGGTCGGCGAGCAGGACGGCTCCACACCGCCTGCCATTGTGCGCGAATTGGCAGGCCTCGTTCCTCAAGCAGATTTTGCAGAGATTGCCGACTGCGGCCATATCCCCTGCGTTGAACAGCCCGATGCCTACGTCTCGCTGTTACGCAACTTTATTACAAACAGATTCTAGCATGGAGAATAACCATGGCTGACAATGCCGTGCGGTCAGAACGTTACAAGATCGGTATGAATGTGCGCCGTTCGGTTCTGGGCGATACGCATGTTGATCGTGCTTCAAACAGCGCGACCGACCTTGATGCACCATTTCAAGAGCTTATAACGGAAGCTGCATGGGGAACCGTCTGGTCGCGTCCGGGCTGGACCAAACGGGAGCGTTCGATCGTCACCATTGCGCTTCTTGCCGCACTCGGGCAAGACGACGAGGTTGCCATGCATATACGCGCTACAAAAAATACAGGCGCGACGAGGGAGGACATCTGCGAAGCATTGATGCATGTCGCTATCTATGCGGGAGTTCCGGCATCGAACCACGCTTTTAAGATCGCCAAGCAGACTTATGCGCAGATGGATGCGGAGGAGGCCGAAAAATGAAAAACAGTCTGCCGGAGATAACTCCATTCTTTGCTCGTGATCTGTCGATGCATCCACCGGCCTACACCCCGTGGTACAAGACCTCGGTGCTTCGCTCGCCCACCCGTGCGCTGCTTTCGCTCGAAGGCACCAAAAGCGAAATTACCGGCCCGGTATTCGGGCACAACATGCTGCATGAGCTGGATAATGATCTCATCCTGAATTACGCGCGCCCCGGTGAGATGCCGATCGGCCCCCGCATCCTTGTGCATGGCCGTGTTCTCGACGAAAGCAATAGGCCTGTTCCAGGGGCGCTCCTGGAATTCTGGCAGGCCAATGCCGGCGGACGTTACCGCCACAAGAAAGAAACCTATCTTGCAGCCATCGATCCAAATTTCGGGGGTGTCGGCCGCACCATCACGGACGAGAACGGCTATTACTGGTTCAAGACCATAAAGCCCGGCCCATATCCCTGGCCAAATGGCGTGAACGACTGGCGTCCGGCTCACATTCATTTCTCGGTGTTCGGGCATGGCTTTGCGCAACGCCTCATCACTCAAATGTACTTCGAAGGGGATCCATTGATCTGGATATGCCCGATCGTCAAAACCATCCCGGACAAATCGGCTATCGAACGGTTGGTCGCGCCGCTGGATATGAACGCCAGTTTGCCGATGGATATGCTCGCTTACAAGTTCGACATCGTGTTACGCGGTCGTCGTTCAACCCTCTTCGAAAATCGCCCGGAGGGCAACTGATATGGCGCAACCTCTCACCTATCTGAAAGAAACCGCGTCGCAAACCGCAGGCCCTTATGTCCATATCGGTTTGACCCCGAACTTTGTCGGGATCGACGGCGTCTTCCGGCAGGACCTCGGGTCCGGCCCTCTCTACGGTGAGGAAACCACTGGAGAACGCATCACCATCAAAGGCCATGTCATTGATGGAATGGGCGCACCGCTTCGCGATGCGCTTGTGGAAATATGGCAGGCTGATGCGCGCGGCCTCTATAACAGCCCTTCGGAAACCGGCGGGAAGGCCGACATCGGCTTTCGTGGCTGGGGCCGGTGTCCGAGCCATATGGACACAGGCGAATTCACTTTCGAGACGATCAAGCCGGGGCGCGTTCCTTTCAAAGACGGTAGCTTCATGGCGCCGCACGTCACCTTGTGGATCGTGGCTCGTGGCATCAATCTCGGCTTGCAGACACGGATGTATTTTTCCGACGAAGCCGATGCCAATGCAGAGGATCCCATCCTTGTTCGCATCGAACACCGGAGCCGGGTGCAAACCCTCATCGGTCGGCGCGAAGGTAGCGTCTATCATTTCGATATTCACTTGCAGGGCGAAAAAGAAACCATCTTTTTCGATATTTGACGCATGAGTATCTCGGTCTTCGAACACCCATTTCTGGCGCAACTCTTCGGCGATGACGAAGAGATATTGAGCCTGTTCACGGCAGCAGCCGATATTGCTGAAATGTTGCGCTACGAAGCGGCACTGGCCGAGGCTCAAGCCGGTCTTGGCCTGATACCAACCGAGGCAGGACTTGCAATCGCGCAAACGATAGAGACGTTCGGGCCCAACCTCTCCAGTCTGGCAAAGGCCACGGCCCGCGACGGTGTGGTTATTCCCTCGCTCGTGAAAGAGCTAAAACTGGCTGTAGGGAAAAATTACGGAGAGTATGTTCATTTTGGTGCGACGAGCCAGGATGTCATCGATACGAGTCTTGTTTTGCGGCTGAAGCGTACAAGCACAATCCTCTATGGAAGAATTCAACAACTGGTTCAACGTTACGAATGGCTTGAGGTGACGTTCGGAGCGAAAGCGCTCACCGGCTATACACGTATGCAGGCTGCTCTTCCCATAACCGTATCGGACCGCATCTCGAGCTGGAAAAACCCTCTCTGCAGTTACGGCACGAAGTTGAACGCCATCTCCTTTCCCGTGCAGTTCGGAGGCGCAGCAGGAACGCTTGAAAAATTCGGCACGCAAGCACCAGCCCTGCGGGCGCTGCTAGCCGAAAAGCTCGAACTGCACGATAGTCTGCAATGGCACAGCCAACGCGCATTCATCGTTGAATTTGGTAATCTGCTTTCGCTTGTCACGGGTACTCTGGGAAAGTTCGGACAGGACATCGCACTCATGGCCGAAATGGGTGAGGAACTTTCCCTGACAGGTGGCGGCGGATCGTCGGCTATGCCGCACAAGCAAAATCCCGTGGGAGCGGAGATATTGATTAGCCTTGCCCGCTTCAATGCAGCCCAAATGGGAGGGCTCCATCAGGCGATGGTGCACGAACAGGAACGCTCAGGCGCAGCCTGGATGGTCGAATGGATGGTCCTGCCGCAGATCGTTGCGTCAACCGGCAGTGCTCTTAACATTGCATCGGCGCTGATCGACAAGATTGTCCGGATCGGCACCGAACAAGCGCCAGACACATAACCATCCGGGTATCGATTATAAGTAATTTTTCATTTTACATGACCATTTAGATAGGCATGCTGAAATCAGGACATTCCCTGTTGCGACGAGACGGTCACGGGCAGGAATGGTGGGCGATAGGGAGGAGAACATGAAGAAAATCGCAATAACCGCGCTCGCGGTCTTTTCACTTGCGACGTCGGCAGCTTATGCGGACGTGGTGAAGGTCGGTGTCATCGGTCCATTTTCAGGGCCATTTGCCCTTCAGGGCAAGAACTTCAAAGCTGGCATCGACGCCTATATGGCCGAGCATGGTAACAAGATCGGCGATGACACTGTCGAGATCGTTTATCGCGACGTGCCGCAGGCAGACCCGGCGCAGTCCAAGGCACTTGCGCAGGAACTCGTGGTCAAGGAAGGCGTACAATATCTCGCTGGCTTTTACTTCACTCCTGACGCCATGGCGGTTACACCCATTCTCAAACAAGGCAATGTGCCGATGGTGGTCATGAATGCCGCCACGTCTTCCATCGTAACCAAAAGCCCCTATGTGGTGCGCACGTCCTTCACCACGTGGCAAACGTCAACCCCGATCGCGAAGGTCGCACTCGACAAGGGTGTGAAGAAAGTTATCTCGGTTGTGAGCGATTATGGACCAGGAGTGGATGCTGAAAATGCATTCAAGGCAGCGTTCACCGAAGCTGGTGGAGAAGTGGTCGAAGCCATTCGTATGCCACTTGCAACGAACGACTTCAGCCCGATCATGCAGCGCATCAAGGATTCCGGCGCTCAAGGCGTGTTCGCGTTCCTGCCGTCAGGGCCAACGACGCTCGGTTTCATGAAGTCCTATGTCGATAACGGCTTAAAGGGCTCGGGCATCCAGCTTTTCGCTCCGGGTGATCTGACCCAGGAATCCGATCTTCCGGCGTTGGGCGAGAATGCTCTCGGCGTGCTGACGACGTTCCACTATGCGGTTTCCCATGACTCGCCGGAGAACAAGAAGTTCGTAGAGGAAGCCCGGAAAGCTGTTGGCAATCCTGTCGAACTTTCCTTCCCTTCGGTTGGCGCGTATGACGGCATGCATGTCATATACAAGATGATCGAAGCGACCGGCGGCGAAAAAGATGCCGAGAAAGCGGTCGAAGCAGTCAAAGGCATGGAATGGATCAGCCCGCGCGGCCCAGTATCCATCGATCCAGAAAGCCGCCACATGACGCAGAATATCTATCTGCGTGAAGTAGCCAAGGCTGATGACGGGACTTTCTACAACAAGGAAATCCAGACTTTCGAGAAGCAGGGAGACCCCGGACTGAAAGCTCAATAGCTCGGCGGTCGAACTACTGCCGCGCATTGCCTGGAGAGGCGTGAAACGCGTTCGCTCCGGTCCGTAACTGCTTGTTTTACCGCGTATCCCGAACAATGTCTTGCGCATCTCGGGATACGTTCCAACAGGATCATTCAATGCAGACTGTGCTCAGCATTGCTGTCGATGCCCTTGCTTACGGCATGGTGCTTTTCGTCATTTCCATCGGCCTCTCGGTTACCATGGGCTTGATGCGGGTCGTCAATCTGGCTCATGGAGCATTTGCGATGATCGGCGGCTATTTCGCATCCTATGCCGCCCAGCAACTCGGCCTCAATTACGGCTTTGCGATCATTATTGCCGTCGCTGGTACGATGCTCATCGCAGTTCCGGTGGAACGGCTGCTCTATCGGCGCATTTACGGAGCGCCCGAGCTGACCCAGGTTCTGATGACCATCGGCATCACTTTCTGCATCATAGGACTGACGAATTACATATTCGGGCCGACGCTGAAGACCATCCCCTTGCCGGAAGCGCTGCGTGGATCGGTCGATCTCGGATTTCGGGCTATCGCGAAACACCGTGTCTTTGCGATCGGTTGCGGCCTGGTAGTAGCTCTTGGCCTTTGGTACATCATCGAACGCACCGCCTTCGGCGTGAAACTGCGTGCCGCTGTCGACAATGCCAATATGACGGCAGCCCTCGGTGTGCGAACTGAAATCGTTTATGCCGTCAGCTTTGCGCTTGCCATTGGGCTTGCAGCTCTCGGCGGCGTTGTTGGCGCCGAACTTCTGCCTGTTGAGCCCTATTACGCACTCCGCTACATGGTGACTTTTCTGGTGGTTGTTTCGGTCGGTGGTGCAGGCTCCATACCCGGTGCGCTGATCGCTTGCCTCCTACTCGGCGCAATCGATACTACCGGCCGTTATCTGGCACCGGAATATGGCGAGTTCTTCTTTTATCTGGCGGTGATCGTCATTGTGACCCTATTCCCCCGCGGCCTTGCAGGAAGGTTGGCCAGAAAATGACCGACGTGACGCAAAGCCTCAACCAACGCCGTCATTCTCGCGCGGGTTTCCTCGGCATCACAGCCATAATCCTGGCCAGTGTCATCGGCTGGTTTCTGTTTCCCGATAATCTGGCGCTGCTGACACGCATCATCGCAATTGCCTTGCTCGTATTGTCCCTCGATCTGGTGACCGGCTATTGCGGCATCGCAACACTTGGTCACGCTGCCCTATTTGGCGCGGGAGCCTATGGCGCCGGCATCGCCGCCGCACATTTCGGAATTACCGACCCGCTCCTGATGACACTCATCGGCCTGATAGCTGGCGCGATCACCGGACTTGTTTCCGGAGCCGTCATTCTGCGTGCCCACGGCCTCGCGCAACTCGTCCTATCGATTGCCGTGATCCATCTTTTTCACGAAGCGGCTAATAAGGCATCAAGCTGGACCGGCGGTAGCGATGGACTGAGTGGCATTGCGCCCGATCCAATTCTCGGCATATTCGAGTTCGATCTCTACGGACACACGGTCTACATTTACGCTGTAGTCCTGCTGCTGATTTCTTTCATCTTCTTGCGGTTTGTCGTGCGCTCGCCTTTCGGCATGCTTTGCCGGGGCGTGAAAGAAGACCCAATCCGCATTCACGCGATGGGGGCTTCGGTTCAGTCAGTCCAGCTTCGCATGTACGTTATCTCCGGTGCCGTTGCCGGCGTTGGCGGCGCGCTGAACGCCATATCGACGCAGGTCGTCGGGCTCGACAGTCTCAGCTTCACCCTGTCGGCAGAGGCCTTGGTGATGCTGGTTCTCGGCGGCACGGGATCGCTGTTCGGCGGGCTGATCGGCACGGTAGTCTTCATGTGGTTCGAAGACCTCGTCTCTGCCGCAAATCCTTTCCACTGGCTTACGATGGTCGGTGCCCTGCTGATTGCTGTCGTGCTGTTTGCGCCGCGTGGCCTCTACGGCACGGTCGCCTATTACTTTGAAAAGAAGGCGCATCGCAAATGAGCACCGTGTTTGAAGTAACAAAACTGCGCAAGAATTTCGGCGGGCTGGCGGTCACCAACGATGTTTCGATCAGCATGGCGAAAGGCGATCGCGTTGCGCTTATAGGTCCCAACGGGGCAGGCAAGACCACGTTCGTCAATCTTGTTACGGGCAATCTTCCGGCCACCTCCGGCACGGTGACACTGGGCGGCGAAAATGTCTCCAGGCTTAACGCCATGCAGCGCGTTCGGCGTGGGCTTGTGCGCTCATTTCAGGTTACCCGCCTCTTCTTCGACATGACCCCTGAAGAACACGTCGCGCTTGCGATCCTGCAACGAGAAGGCATGACAGGACGCATTCTCGGCAACTATCGCAAAATGCCCGAAGTGATGGATGAAGTGCGCGACATTCTCGATACGCTCGGCCTTCTGTCTCTCGCCCAATTGCGGGCGAACGAGATCGCATATGGCCAGCAGCGTCTTCTGGAAATTGCCCTTGCTTTGGCTCTTCGTCCCAAGGTGCTGCTGCTTGATGAACCTGCCGCAGGAGTTCCACAAAGCGATACGGGCCGCATCGAGGAAGCACTTGCCCGATTACCCCCCGATCTGGCGGTTCTCATGATCGAGCACGATATGGATCTCGTTTTCCGCTTTGCAAAGCGCGTCGTCGTTCTGGCCGCAGGAACGGTAATCTTTGACGGGCTGCCTGAAGATGTCGTGCAGGACGCCCGTGTCCGCGAAGCCTATCTGGGGAGCTATGCGCAATGAGTGCAGCCGCGCTTGAAATTCGCAATCTTTCATCCGGTTACGGCCCCACACGCGTGATCGAAGATGTATCCTTCAAAGCCGATCCGGGGTCGCGGCTTGCCGTTCTTGGCCGCAATGGTGTCGGCAAGACCAGCCTCTTTGCTACCATAGCAGGGCAAACACGCCGTTATGGCGGCGAAATTCTGTTGGACGGGAAGAATATCGCCACGCTTCCTTCGGCAGCTCGCGCAATTGCCGGTCTCGGCTACGTGCCGCAGACCCGTGATGTCTTCCCCACCCTCACAGTTGAAGAAAACCTTTTCGTTGGCCTTAAAAGCCGACCGAAAGACGCGCTTGAAGAAGCCTATGCAATGTTTCCGCGCCTGAAGGAACGACGCCGCAATCTCGGATCACAGCTTTCCGGTGGCGAGCAGCAGATGCTCTCGACCGCGCGCAGCATTCTTGGCCAGCCGACAGTACTGCTGCTCGACGAACCATTGGAAGGGCTTGCTCCCGTCATCTGCGAAGAACTAATGGCTGCTTTCTCGGCATTAGCCCAGAAAGGCGACATGACGATCCTGCTCGTCGAACAGCGCATCCAGAGCGCGCTCGATTTTGCCGATCATGTCATCATACTGGAACGCGGGCGCATCGCATGGTCTGGCACGTCGACAGAACTTGCAGACAATCAGCAGACTGTTGAGGAACTATTGGGTGTGGGCGGCTTGCACTGATCAGTTGCCAACAAACTCGAACTTGTCGACGTCCACGAGGCCCCGGTCGGTAATCTTAAGATGAGGGATCACAGGCAGGGCGATGAAGGCCAGTTGCAGAAATGGCTCTTCGAGGACCGACCCTAGTTCTTCGGCTGCGTGACGCAGAACGCGAAGCTGGTCACGGACTGTTTCATACGGCTCGGCGCTCATCAAACCAGCAATGGGCAAAGGCATTTCAGCCAACACCTTGCCATCGCGCACGACGACAAAACCGCCTTCAATTTCGCCCAATCGGTTCGCGGCCGCAGCAATGTCTTCGTCGGATGTGCCTACCACACAGATATTATGGCTGTCATGGCTGACCGTTGACGCGATTGCCCCCGATTTCAAGCCGAAGCCGTGCACAAAACCGGTCGCGATATTTCCATTTTTACCGTGCCGTTCGACAACGGCGATCTTGACCACATCCTTTTCGAAATCCGGCTCGACACCCTTCGGGCCGACCTTGAGGTCGAATTTCAGGCTTTCCGTTATGATCTTGCCCGGAATAATCCCGATTGCGCGGGTCTTGCCGCTGTTCGAATGCGAGCGGAAACTCGATGCGCTGACTTTCGGCGCCTTGACGCTGTTGCGCCCCACAGGTGCGACGGCCTTGCGCGCGGCAAACAAATCTTCCGAAACCACCCTGCCCGCTGACAGGACGATTTCAGCGTGGCAGCCTTCGAGGCTATCCACCACGACCATATCAGCCCGTTGCCCCGGGGCAACCAGACCGCGGTCAAAAAGGCCGAAGGCCCTCGCTGCGGAAACGCTTGCAGCTCGGTAAATGGCAATCGGCTCGACGCCGCCTGCAATCGCGGTCCGAATGAGGTAATCAAGATGGCCCTGATCGGCGATATCCAGCGGGTTACGGTCATCCGTGCACAGCGCCAGAAACTGCGCATGGCGCTCCGTAATGATCGGCATGAGCGCTTTCAGGTCCTTGGAAACGGACCCTTCGCGCACAAGCACATGCATGCCTTTGCGCATCTTTTCGAGCGCTTCTTCCGCACTTGTGGCCTCGTGTTCGGTGCGAATGCCCGCAGAAATATAGCCGTTCAGATCAAAGCCGCGCAGAAGCGGCGCGTGGCCATCGATATGCCGCCCCTGAAAAGCTCTCAGCTTCGCCATGCATTCAGGGTCTTTCGCCAGAACGCCCGGAAAATTCATGAACTCCGCAAGCCCGATCACCTTGGGATGGTCCGCAAAAGGTAACAGATCGTCGATCAGAAGCTCGGCGCCAGACGTTTCCATATGGGTCGCCGGTACACAGCTCGAAAGCTGCACACGGATATCCATGATGGTTTCCATGGAGCTATCAAGAAAGAACTTGATACCCTCTGCACCGAGCACGTTGGCGATCTCGTGCGGATCGCAGATGGCGGTCGTCACCCCTTGCGGCAGCACGCAACGATCAAACTCATGCGGCGTAACGTGCGAGGATTCGATGTGAAGATGAGTATCGATAAATCCCGGCACGACGATCCGTCCGGAAATATCGATTTCCTGCTTGCCTTGGTAGTTGCCGAATGTTCCGACAATCCGGTCCCCACAGATGGCAATATCACTTTCGACAAGCTCGCCAGTCACGAGATCGAAGAAACGGCCGCCTTTCAGCACGATGTCGGCAGGTTCCCGTCCTGCGCCCTGATCGATCATCCGTTCCAGCATCACGTTACCTCATATTTCCGGAATCAAGCGTCACAACCTACCATAATGCAAGATGCGGCGGTAAGGTCGCCCTTCCGCCGCATCCATAACCTTTGATGTCCAGATTAACGGACGTACTCAATCATCCGAGCGCGGCTCAGGACCAGTTCGATGCGATCGTCCTGAAGCTTGTGCAGACAGACACGCTTGGTCCACGGGCCATCATGCAGCGTGAACAGGGCCCGTCCCTGGCCCAGGTCTTCCAATGGCATGGCCCGACGCGTAGGACCTATACCCATGATGAGGTGGCCGTCCTTGATATCGAAACTGGCACCATAGGATGGCGCCTGCCAGTGTCCGTCGAGTTCGTGGCCGAGCGGCTCCACTTTGACCGGCTTCAATCGGCGGGACACATAGCCGATTTCCCCTTCCAATTCCGTACCCGTCCAGCGAAGCCGAACCGGTGAGGACGGTGACAGGGATGAGAACCAGCCACCGCCGATATCGTAAAGCGTGTCTTCGGAATCGAGCCAATTGGCTATACCGTTGCGCATTTCCAACCAGAACGGTCCGCTATCCGCCACGTAAAGCCCGTCCGGGATGGTGCAGTTCGTCTCAGGCAACGACAAACCGTTGAGAGCGGCCATGCAGTCCCGCGCCATCTTATACGTATTGGCATCTTCGCGGTTCGAAACCACGATCATTCCGGTTTTTGCTGTTGGGTCGAGCAGAAAATAGCTCTTATAGCCGGGATGCGAACCGCCATGTCCGACAAAACGCTTTCCGTCCACCTCGTTCCTGCGCAGCCCGAGGCCATACCCTGTGACGCGCCCATCAGAAAGACGACGGTCTGCCGACAGCCTATCCAACAGGCCTTTGAACGGCCCCTCGCCGTTAACGAGCGCCTGCGCCCATTTCGTCAGCGCCATCCCGCTGCCCGTCAGGCTGCCGGAAGCTGAAATATGCAGGCCAGCGGAGCTAAGCTGCCACTTTTCACCAGATTTCCAATAACCGGGCACGAGACCGGCAACCGGGTCATTCCAGACATCCGGCGCTTCCATGAAAATGCCGAGTTGTTGCGCAATGTCCGATTTCACAAAATCATTGAAACGGAATCCCTTTCGTTCAAGGGCGGCTTCCACCAGCCGGTAACCGGTGTTGGAATAGGAAATCTCTGAGCCGGCATCGAAATTGAGACGTTTGAGGGAAGCCAGATAATCCAGAAGCTGACCGGCTTCCGTTTCCGTATAGACAGATAGTCCGAGAAGCGTCAGGCATTCGCGTGTATCGGGGAGCCCGCCAGTCATGTCGAGTGCACGTCCGACGGTGACATCGGCAAGTGGGCTTTGCAATTCCGGCAGATGATCACCTAGCCGGTCCTCCAGGCCAATGACATCGCCATGTTTGAGAACCATTGCACAAAATGCATGTTTCGTGACTGATGCGTAGCGAACGACTGTATTTGCCGTAAATGGAACACCGGTAGACAGGCTTTCAAGCCCGCTTGCATAAGCAAACTTTACCCCATCAGGGCCAAAGCCGATGATGACACCGCCCGGCTCATCCTTGGCCCAGCTTCGCGAAAAGACTTTCGCGGCAAGAGAAGCCGCGTTCCAGTCAGCATGCGTTGACATGAAAACTCCGTCAGGCAGGTTCTTCCAGATTGACGCTCAAAGCGCGCAGTTCTGTGGTATGCGGATGTGTCGTTCTGCCGGCGCGCAAATCCTCGGCGCCGAGCTGCTCTACCATCTCGCCGTGTTGCATCACTCCGACATTTGGACACAGATGCGCGATTACCGCGAGATTGTGGCTCACAAGCACATAAGTGAGATTCTTTTCCGCACGCAGGTCGGCGAGCAGATTGAGAATTTCAGCCTGCACCGAAACATCAAGCGCCGAAGTTGGCTCGTCCAGCAGAAGTACTTCCGGTTCGGCAATCAAAGCACGCGCTATCGCCACGCGCTGTCGCTGACCGCCCGAAAGCTGATGCGGAAAACGAAACCGCGCGGCTTTAGGCAATGCGACTTCATCGAGGACCTTTTCAATCCGCTTGTCGATATTGCCGATACCGTGGACCAGCAGAAGCTCGCTCAGAATGCGGTCGATTGTCTGGCGCGGATGCAGCGATCCAAATGGATCCTGAAACACCATCTGCACCTGACGGAAGAAGGCGGGCGCCCGCTTCGGGGCTACGTCCTTGCCGTCGAACGCGATGCGGCCGCTCCATTGTTCGTTGAGGCCGGCCATGGCGCGCAGAATGGTGGACTTGCCCGAACCGCTTTCGCCTACGATGCCAAAACTTCCGCCCTTCTCCACACGAAAGGACACACCCTTGACGACTTCGCGATCGTTGAAGCTGATGCGGAGTTGATCAATATCTATCATGAGTTCAGCCAGCTTTCTTCACGATTGAGAACCGGCAATCGATCGCGAGGATGCATCAGAGACGGAATGCAATTGAGAAGCCCCTTGGTATAGGGGTGCTCGGCGCGCACCAGTTCCGAGGCTTTCAATTCCTCCATGACACGGCCCATATACATGACCATTACCCGGTCACAGAAATGCGACACGAGCGGGAGATCGTGACTGATGAGAAGAAGCCCCATTCCCCGTTTGGAAACCAGATCGTCGATCAGGCGAAGAATTTCCGCCTGTACGGTAGCATCGAGCGCGGATGTGGGTTCGTCGGCAATAAGCAGCTCGGGATCGGGCGCCAGCATCATAGCGATCATGACGCGCTGGCCCATGCCGCCCGAAACCTCGTGCGGGTAAAGCTTTGCCACTTCACGCGGATTGCGGATCATGACCTGATCGAGCAGATCAACCGCCGCATCCATTGCCTGACGCTTGCTGCCACCTTTATGGGTGCGCCACGCCTCAGCCACCTGCACGCCTATGGTCTTGACCGGATTAAGCGAATATTTGGGGTCCTGCAGAATGAAACCAGCCCGCTTGCCGCGTATCTGACGCATCCCGCGTTCGGTAGCCGACAGAATGTCGATACCGTCGAACGAAAGCTTGTCAGCCTTCACATCAGCGATTGGCGGCAGGAGTTTCATCAGGGCTCGTGCGGTCAGCGACTTGCCTGAACCACTTTCGCCAACGATACCCAGTTTTTCGCGACCGAGCTGAAGGGAAACCCCGCGCACGGCATCGAAACGGCTGGTGCGCGTTTCAAAGCTGATTTGCAGATTTTTGATATCAACCAGCATCTGTTCTCTCAATTTTGCTTCGGATCGAGCACGTCGCGCAGACCGTCGCCGAGGAAATTGAAGGCGAGCGATACAAGGAAGATCGCAATGCCGGGGATAGTGGCAACCCACCATTGTTCGAAAATAAAGCGCTTGGCGGTCGCTATCATCGCACCCCATTCGGGCGATGGCGGCTGTGCGCCCATCCCGAGGAAGCCAAGACTTGCGGCGGTGATGATGATCGAACTCATATCAAGCGTGATACGCACGATGACACTCGGCACGCAGAGCGGCATGATATGGCGCAGAATGATGCGGAAAGGCAAAGCACCAGTCAACTTGGCTGCGGCGATAAAATCGCTTTTGCGCAGGGTCATGGTTTCCGCACGCGCCAGACGCGCATAGGGCGGCCACGCGGTCAATGCAATCGCAAGCACCGCGCTTTCGACGCCTGGCTTCAAGGCCGCTACAAAGGCCAGCGCAAGGATCAGTCGCGGAAAGGCAAGGAAAACATCCGTAACGCGCATCAGTGCCGTGTCAACCATGCCACCGAAGTAACCGGCGATGCAGCCGATGAACAGTCCGATCGGCGCGACAAGAATGACGACGGCGATAACCATTCCAAGGGTTACGCGGCCACCGTAGAGAATGCGCGAAAGAATATCGCGGCCCAGTTCATCGGTGCCGAACCAGTGTTCCGCAGTCGGAGCGGACAGTCTGTTGCCGAGGTCCTGCACACTTGGATCATAGGGCGCCAGCAATGGCGCAGCCAGCGACAAAGCAACGAAAGCGACGATGATGAAAAGACCAATCATTGCGAGCGGATTGGCCCGAAGATTTACCCAGATACGATAGCGCCTCCCCCAGTTCGCCTGAGAGCGGGAGGTGGGCGAGTCATCAAGCGCCCAGTTATGAAAATTGGCAAAAATCATCGCACACGGGGGTCCAGAACTTTATAGAGGATATCGGCGAGCAGATTGAGCCCGACATAGATAACACCGATCAGCAGTGTAGCCCCTACAACCGGGTTCATATCGGCATTCATCAATGAGACCGTGAGATACTGCCCAAGGCCCGGCCAGCTGAAGACAGTTTCAGTAACGACGGCGCCCTCGAGCAAACCAGCATAGGTAAGCGCCAGAACGGTCACAAGCTGTACTGCAACGGTCGGGAAAGCATGTTTCCAGATCACAGATGTCAGCGACAGGCCTTTTGCTCGGGCCGTAATCACAAACTCGCCCTTGAGCGCGTCAAGCATGAAGGCACGGGTCATGCGTGTGATGTACGCCATGCTGAAATATGCTAGGATCAGGACGGGCTGAATCATGTGACGGACAGCATCCCAGAATGCGTCCCAGTCGCCCTCGATGAGCGTGTCGATCGTGAGCAGGCCCGTTACATGCGGAATCATGCCCTCGTAGATGATGTCCTGGCGCCCCGGTCCCGGTGCGAGATCGAGCGTCGCATAGAAAACCAGAAGTGAAATCAGCGCCAGCATGAAAACGGGAACCGAGTGTCCCGCAAGACAGATGACGCGGATCGTCTGGTCAACGAAAGACCCTTGCCGCACCGCTGCCCATACGCCCAGCGGAATTCCGATCAGTGCAGCAACAATCAAGGCGGCCGTTGCCAGTTCCAGCGTTGCCGGGAAATAGCGTGCGATATCCTGAGCTACCGGATTGCGGGTCAGAATGGAGTTGCCAAAATCACCGTGCAGGACCTGCCCGATATAATGTACAAACTGAACCACAAGCGGCTGATCGAGCCCCATCTCCGCGCGTACGCGCTGGATAACGGCTTCGGGCGCGTTGTCGCCCACGGCAGCAATAACTGGATCGACCGGCATGACGCGGCCGATCATGAATGTGATAACCATAAGCCCGAACAGCGTGATCAACACGCTGCTCAGGATTCCGGTCAGGTTTTTGAGGCTTTTCTTCACGCCTTGGCGATCCCTGCATAGGAATGGGAATCGGACAGCACGCCGAGACGCATCCCGGTAACGTCCTTGCGGCAGGCAGCCGTCTCGAACTTCTGCATCATGATGATGAACGGGCTGTTGTTCATGAATTCGCGCTGCAGATCTTCATACATCTTCACGCGCTTGGCCGGGTCCTGTTCATCACGCGCGGCCAAAGACTTCTTGGCGAAATCTTCGTTCTGGAAATGCGAGCGCCAGGCAAAAGGCTTGGTTTTCGCATCATCGGAATTGTCCGGATTGTTGCAGAAGACGTCGACATTGGTATTCGGGTCGAAATAGTCAGAGCCCCATACGGTCAACGCCATCTGGTGTTCACGAGCCCGCATCTTCGTCAGAACCTGACGATTTTCGGCAGCCAGCAACTCCACCTTGATCCCGATTTCGGCAAGGCTCGCCTGAATTGCCTGTGCGATATCCGGGCTAGGCTGCGCCGAATAGTGATCCATCTTGATGGAAAAGCCATCTGGAACACCTGCTTCCGCGAGAAGAGCCTTTGCCTTGGCAATATCCTTCTTGAATGGATTTTCATTCAAGGCTGCCGGAAAGCCTTCAGGAACAAGCGTTTGATGCACCTTGTAGTTCAGCGGCACGATGTTCTTCTGAATGCCCTCGTAATCCACAGCCCACTTGATCGCTTCCCAGACCTTCGGCTTGGCGAGAGCTTCCACGCTCTGATTGAGCGACATCAGCATCAAGCCGCCAACGCCCTTGCGCACCAGATTGTAGTTTTCATCACCGTCCAGAATACGAAGCTGTTCAGTGGTGAGATTACGCGCAATATCGACATCACCCTTCTGAAGCATCAGAAGCTGCGAGGACGGGTCCGCAACGTGTCGCAAAAGGATGCGCTTCACATTGCCCTTGTAGGCGCCATGCGGATTAACGTTCAGAATGATGCTTTCGCTCGGCTTCCAGGAAACGAGGACCCATTCACCAGAACCCGCGCTGTTCTTTTGAAGCCAACCATTGCCAAGGTCATCCCCGGAGGCGTTCTCCAGAACAGTTTTCTTTTCCACAATGCTGGCAACGCTTGCCGAGAGGCAGTATAGCAGGAATGGCAGCGATGTCGGCTGCTCGACCGTCAAAGTCAATGTCGATGGATCGGTTGCGACGATACTCTTCTCGGCATTCTCAGGCGTGAAGCCGAACTGGCCGATGATGAAAGCCGGCCCCTTGTTCATCTTGATCGCACGTTGCAGCGAGAAGGCAGCATCTTCCGCTGTTATCTGGGCACCGCTCGCAAACTTTGCGTTCGGATCGATCTTGAACGTAAAGACCTTGCCTTCGCCGTCGGCTTCCCAGGAAACCGCCACACCGCCTTCCACCTGATCCGGATTGGAGAGGCTTGGATGCACCAGACGCTGGTACATGTTGTTGCAGATTTCGCTGCCGACAGCTTCAAAGCTCTCATGCGGGTCAAGACTGGTCATGTTGTCGAGCTGCTGCGCCACAACCAAAATGTCCTGACGTCCAGCTCCGATAGCAGGCAAAATGCTCGCATAGGACAGGAAGGGAACGGCAGCCGCACCCGCCAGAAAACCACGTCTTGAAATCATTGAGAGCTCCTCTTGCAGCGCTTTCCGAACATGTCCATGAATTGGGATGCAATCGTCGACGCTTATATCCGGATATATTTTTCCACCTTTCCGCTATCACGTCAGCGGATGCAGGGGCCAATGCAGAATTTTGCATTGCCTATGCAGACTTTGCATGAGCGCAACCTAAAAGAAAGCTTTCGCTACAAGGAATCGCCGCTCATGCAGGGTGATCATATCAAGTGACTGAAATCGCATTTGCAATTCTTCGCGCTTGGGTCCATCACCCGTGTCTCAAATACTGGACTTGATTTGAAAAGGCTACTCCATGGCAACAGAACAGAAGATACCCGTTTTTGATGGTCACAACGACGTGCTGTTGCGGTTGTGGTCATCCGAGGCTGCCGCGCCGGAGAAGCGCTTTCTTGATGGCGAAAATGTCGGACATATCGATCTGCCACGCGCGCAGAAGGGTGGTCTGGGCGGCGGACTTTGCGCAGTGTATGTACCCTCGCCGTCACGCGAACTCGATGCCAACGGCAACCTCGCGACGCCCAGCCAAACGGATGCGATGAAGGCGACGCTCGCCATGTCTGCAATCCTGCTGAAAATCGAACGCGAATCTGAAGGCCGAGTGCGTGTCTGCCGCACGGCAGCAGATATTCGCGATGCGTTTGCGAAGGGGATTTTCGCGTCCGTCTATCATATCGAAGGTGTGGAGGCTTTCAGCGAAGACCTCGATGCGCTTTATGTTCTGCATGAAGCTGGCCTTAGAACGCTGGGGCCTGTCTGGAGCCGCCCGAATATTTTTGCCCACGGCATCCCCTTCCGCTTTCCCGCCTCCCCGGATATCGGTCCCGGCCTTACCGATCACGGCAAAGCTCTCATTCGCGCATGCAACGAGCTGAAAGTCATGATCGACCTTTCTCACATGAACGAGAAAGGGTTCTGGGACGTTGCAGCGATCTCCGACGCGCCGCTCGTGGCCTCGCACTCCAATGCGCACGCGCTTTGCCAGCAAAGCCGCAACCTGACGGACAGGCAACTGGATGCCATTCGCGATACGGGCGGTCTTGTTGGGCTCAACTTCGGCGTGTCATTCCTGCGCGAAGACGGAAAGCGCGATCCTGATACCGATCTATCCGAGATCGTTCGTCACGCCGATTACATTGTCGATCGCATCGGGATCGACCATCTGGCGCTCGGTTCCGATTTTGATGGCACCACGATTTCGTCGACGCTCCGCGACGTAGGCGATCTCCAGCTGGTCATAGAAGCATTCCGCAAGCACGGCTACGACGATGCCTCCATCGTCAAGCTGGCCCATGGCAACTGGATCAATGTCCTTGAGCGGACGTGGGGCGCTTGAGGCTGCTGAATAGACGCGACCTCACCCTTCGAGGGTGAGATCGAAGACGTGATGATGGATATGACCATCGAACATTTCGAGGAGGCCCTTTGTCGCCTCCCGGCTTTCATATCGCACAGATGACGCGAGCGCCTCCGCCAGAGCCTCCCTGCTGTCATACTTGGTCCAAAGCACCATCGGGTAAGCCGGAGCACCTTCATCGCGTTCGACAGCGTAAAGAACGCGCACTTCCCTGATACCGGGAAAGGAGAGCCACATCGGCATGAGGATATCGGCGACATAAGCTTTGAACGCATCCTCGCGCCCAGCATGAATAGCGCCTTCAAAAAAGGCCTGTCTGACAATCATGGATAATAACTCAGTTTACCTTGGTCGGCGGAACATCACCGGAAAAATATGCTGCGAGATTGGCGAGCACCAGTTCGCCCATTCCAACACGGGTTTCGACCGTTGCGCTGCCCTGATGCGGCATCAGCACCGTGTTTGGCGCGGTCAGAAAATCCGCTCTGATCGTCGGTTCATTGACGAAAACATCAAGGCCGGCACCAGCAATGGTTCCGTTGTTCAACGCTTCCAGAAGCGCATCTTCGTCAACGACACTGCCTCGGGCTACATTGACCAGATAGCCTTTGTTTCCAAGTGCCGCCAGAACATCCGCATTCACGATATTTGCCGTGGCAGGGTTGGCTGCAACGCACACTGCGAGCACGTCGCTTTGCTGCGCAAGTTCCACAGGCGTGGCGTGTGCGACCCAACCGGTGTCTGCGACAGGCGAACGGTTCCAGTAATGCACTTCCATGCCAAATGCTTCCGCGCGCCGCGCAAACGATTTGCCAATCTGGCCAAGCCCCAGGACGCCGACCCGCTTGCCTTTCGGGCTTATCCCGAGAGAGAAAGCCTCCCGGCGAGCCCATCTACCTTCCCTTACGAACCGATCGCCCGCAACGACATGGCGCATTACCGCGAGCATGAGGGCAATGCCGGTGTCAGCGACATCGTCCGTCAGAACGCCCGGCGTGGTGCTGACATGGACGTTGCGACCACGTGAAAAAGCGAGGTCAACCTTGTCTGTTCCCACACCGTTAATGGCGATCAGGCCAAGTGACGGCAAACGTTCCATCCACTCGTTGGAGAGCCCTGTTCCGCCCCCAGTGACGACAGCACGTATGGTGCCGAGGGCCGCATCGATAGCCCCACTGTCCTCCGGTTTATACAGGCGAAGAACCTTGTAAGCCGCGTCCAGTCGCTCTTCGATCAACGGCATCATAGGCTCGATGAGCAGAACTTCGTTCGTCACTTCAAACTCCATTACTAAATTATTGGAGACAATCAGGAAATCTGGCCAATGAATGCCTTTGTGCGCTCGTGTTTCGGATTACCGAAAAACTCTTCCGGTTCCGCCATTTCGAGAATTTGCCCCTGATCCATGAAAATGACGCGGTCTGCGACCTGCCGCGCAAAGCCCATTTCATGCGTAACGCACAGCATGGTCATGCCCTCTTTCGCGAGATCGATCATGGTATCCAGAACTTCCTTGACCATTTCTGGATCGAGCGCCGAAGTCGGTTCATCGAAAAGCATGATCTTGGGATTCATGCAGAGCGCACGGGCAATAGCCACGCGCTGTTGCTGTCCGCCGGAAAGCTGGGCCGGATACTTGTCCGCCTGTTCGGGAATGCGGACGCGCTCCAGATATTTGCGCGCTGTCTTTTCGGCCTCCGGCTTCGAGATGCCCCGCACCTTCATCGGCGCCAACGTGCAATTCTCAAGAACAGTCATATGCGGAAAGAGATTGAACTGCTGGAAAACCATACCGGTTTCCTGCCGCACGATATCTACATTCTTTCCACCAGCAGTCAGGTCGTGGCCATCAACGATGATACGGCCCTCCTGAATGGTCTCCAACTGATTGATGCAGCGGATGAGAGTAGACTTTCCCGAACCAGACGGGCCGCAAATAACGATACGTTCGCCGCGGGATACAGTCAGATTGATATTTCGGAGCGCATGGTACGTGCCGTACCACTTGTTCACCCCTTGCATAAGCACTGCCGCACCAGAAGCATCGTGCTGCATCTGGTTTGTCGTTCCCTGAGCCGTCTGGTTCATGTCGAGAAACTCACTTTCGTGGACTGGATCGCCATGCCCGCCTGAGGACGGGCAAGGCGGAATTCAGGAGCTTACTTTGCCTGGGAAACAAAATCCGGCAGCGGCGCGCCAAGCCACTTCTCATGGATCTTGTTCAGTTCACCGTCGCTCTTCGCCTTTTCGATGAACTTGTTGACGAATTCCAGCATTTCGGCCGAGCCCTTGCGAACAGCGATGCCCTGTACCTGCTGGCTGAGCTGGATTTTCTGTTCGTAGCGGCCCGGAGCAGCCTTTTCGATCTCAGCCGCCACAACGTTGGATAGACCGATCAGTTCAACCTGACCGGAAAGCAAAGCCTGCACTGCGCTTGCGTCGTCGTCGAAGCGGCGAATGTTGGCATCCTGCGGCGCAACCTTGGTAACTGCCGTATCCTGCGTCGAAGCCCGCGCGACGCCGATGGTCTTGCCCGAAAGATCCTCCGGCTTCGCAACCGCAATATCCTTCGGTCCGAATACACCAATTGAAATGCCCGCATAAGGCTGGGAGAAATCCACGCTCTTGGCGCGCTCCTCCGTGATGCCCAGCGAAGCAACCAGGACATCGACCTGACCGCTCTGCAGATAGGGAATCCGGTTCGGACCGGTAACCGGAACAATCTGAGCCTCGACACCGATCTCCTTCGCCAGCAGCTTTGCCACGTCAGCGTCATAGCCATCCGGTTCATTGCTGGTATTCATGATGCCGAAAGGTGGAAAATCGACCAGCATACCGATCTTGATTTTCCCGGCGGACTTGATGCCGTCAACAGTCTGCGCAAATGCTGCAGGTGCCAGCACGGTCGCGAGAGCTCCCGCACCAATGAAGGCCATAGCCAAACGTCTGGTGATATTCATTTTTATTCCTTCCCTATCAAGGGCCGGTCTCCTCGCCGGCACCGTTTCTTATTTTTCGGAGCATTTCCTGCCGCAGCCATGTCTCGCAGCAGGCCGGAAATGCCCATTGTCTTCCCCAGCCCCCCGATTACCGAGCCGTAGCACGAGAAAACCTCGCTTCCATGCGGCGCGCGAGAATGGATAGCGGCCAGCACAGGACAAAATAGATAGCAGCCACGGTGCCAAACACCATGAACGGGCTGAATGTCGCGTTGTTGATGATCTGACCTTGGCGTGTCAGTTCCGTAAAGCCAATGATCGCAGCAAGAGACGTTCCCTTGATGAGCTGCACGAGAAACCCCACCGTTGGCGCAACGGAAATGCGCGCAGCCTGCGGCAGGATCACATAGCGCATACGATTATAGTAACGCAGCCCCAAGGCAGTTGCGGCTTCGCGCTGACCGGGCGGCACAGCATCAATACAGCCGCGCCAGATCTCGCCCAGAAAAGCGCTCGCATGCAAAGTCAGTGCAATTGTTGCAGCGATCCACGGATTGATGCCCAGTCCGAAAATATTGAGACCGAAAAAGACCAGAAACAGCTGCATCAGAAGCGGTGTGCCCTGAAACAGCCTTATGAAGCCGAGCGCAATGAAACGCGGGACGCGGGCATCCGAGACGCGCATCAGCGCAACCAGCAGCCCTCCAATACCGCCGCCCACAAAGGCAATGGCGGAAAGAGCAATGGTCCATTGCGCTGCATAAACGATGATGAGAAATTCGTTCCAGCCAAAAGGTCTGATCATGGCCTGCTCCTATCGGCTCAACGGGTATTTGAAGGCCACCTTCTCGATCAACGCGAAGACGGCAGAGAAACCGATGGACATGACGAGATACATGAGCGTGATAACGATATAGACCTCAAAGCTCGCAAAGGTCGCCGACTGCAAATCGTTACCCGCAGCCGCAAGCTCATTGGCGGAAATGACGGATACAACACTCGAAGTCAGCATCAGATAAATGAACTGACTGGTGAGCGATGGATAGACCGTCCGCAAGGCTGGCTTCATGATGACATAGCGGAATACCTGAAGCCTGGAGAGACCAAGCGCTGTCCCAGCTTCCACCTGACCTTTATGAATAGATTCAATACCCGCCCGAATAATCTCCGTGCCGTAGGCCCCGAAATTCACGATCAGTGCGAGAAGCGCAGCACTATTGGGCGACAGGCGCAAACCAGCAGAAGGCAATCCAAAGAAGATAAAGAAAATCTGCACCAGAAACGGTGTGTTGCGGATGATTTCGATATAGGCATCGATGACGAAGCGTACCGGTTTGGGTCCGGATGTCTTACCGACGGCGCAGATAATCGAGACAATCAAGCCTAACACCATCGCAGCGCACGAGAGCTCAATTGTCTGCCACGCACCGACAAGCAGCTTATCCATCGACGCGAAAACGGGCGCGAAGTTGAAATTATACAATGCCGAACCTCCCGGTACACGGACTATGCCGACTTTTCCTCCTGTCGGCAACAAATTTAGATCGATCTAATTGGGTTTGATGCCGCTCGTCAATCATTAATTCGGATTAGATGACTGGCGCTTTTAACGGTACACAGGACTGCCTCACCTGCAAATATGTCTCGCTCACGATCCGCTCGGCCTGCTTTTCCGGACTTGCCAGCCGGGAAAGAAGCAGCCTGGCGGCGTTCTGGCCCACTGCAACCGGTCGCGTTGACACTGAACTCAAGCGGGGCCGTGTCGCCTCCGCGTCGCTTACATCATCGAAGCCGATCAGAGAGAAGTCGTCACCAACTTTCCTCCCACAGTCATAAAGACCCGCTGAAAGCCCCAGCGCAACCACGTCATTGAAACAGATCGCCGCTGTCGGCGCTTTTCCCGCCTGAAAGAGTAGCGGGGCCGCTTTGGCGATTTCCGGCATCGTGTATGGCAAGCGAACGATCAAACCGGGATCGAGGCCTTGTTGCTCCATCGCATCCCGGAATCCTTCGACACGTTCGCGATATGCGGAATGGACCGGCCCATGCACGGCAAAGGCGATCGTCCTATGCCCCAACCGGGCCAGATAATTGACTGCCTGCCGCATGCCGCCCGCATAATCCACGCCTGCGTAGTCAATTCGGTCCGTCACATGACGCAATACCTGAACGACCGGCAGCCCCCAGTCCACAAACTGCTCGATGAATTCGGGAGCCGTTTCTGCCGTCAGCGATACAATCACGCCATCGACACCATGCTCGCGCATACGCTGCATGAGGGTGGTTTGATTGGCAAAATTCTCGTGGCTGTTTGCAAGAAGAACGACCAGCCCAGCTTCACCTACAACACTGTCTATTCCAGAAAGCAATTCACCGTAAAACGGGTTGCCGAGGGTCGGCACGATGACGCCCACCGTATTCGACCTCTCCGCCCGGAGACTGGCTGCGCCCATATTATAGACATAACCCAACTCCTGCAGGGCTTTTTCCACCTTCTCGCGTGTCGCTGCCCCCACCAGCGGACTTTTGCGAATGACCAGTGAAGCCGTCGCACGCGATACATTGGCGTGGCGCGCCACATCCAAAAGCGTAACGCGACTTTTCCTGCGATCATCACTCGGCATAAGCTCACCCGTCTGCAAACTGATCAATGTCCGGCCTGGTTGATAGGATTTCAGCAACCCGTCGGCCAGATTCGAGGAGGTATATTCAATTCAGACTTGCACGTTGGTCAATCCGCCGGGGCAGCGAACAGGCAATCACCGTGCTCAAATGCCATCGGGCAGCGTTTCCGACGGCTTCATTGTGCACATGTTCTCCCCACGATTATCACTTGCCTTTCGCTTTTTTTCATTTCGAATGCTATCGTTTTCGGATTTATTCTGCCATTGGAAGAATCGAAGGTTGATCCTTTGCAAAAAATTGCATTCATATAAGTGCAATGAATATATCGCAGATGTCGGAACTTTGAGCCCCCCTAAAGGAGCTCGAATGTTCACGCAATCTCACACTCGAGGAGGAAACATGCTTATCCGTCTGATCACGACTTCGGCGCTGACGAGCGCCCTCGCCCTCACCATCGGTTCGCAGGCATTCGCCCAGACGGAACTGGCGTGGTGGCACGGCATGACCGGTGCCAACAACGAAATGGTCAACGAACTCTCGAAAGAGTTCAACGAAAGCCAGAGCGAATATAAGATCGTTCCGGTTTACAAGGGAACCTATCCCGAAACGCTGAATGCCGGTATTGCCGCGTTCCGCTCCAAGCAGCCCCCTGCAATTCTGCAGGTCTTCGATGCCGGCAGCGGTGTAATGATGGCTGCCGAAGGTGCTGTAGTGCCGGCTGCCGAAGTGCTGGAAAAGGGTGGTTTCAAGTTCGATAAGTCGCAGTACCTGCCCGGCATCGTCGCTTATTACTCAAAGCCCGATGGCACCATGCTGTCCTTCCCATATAACTCCTCGTCGCCGATCCTCTATTACAACAAGGACGCCTTCAAGAAGGCCGGTCTCGATGAAAACAATCCGCCAAAGACCTGGCCGGAAGTTTTTGAAGCGGCCAAGAAGATCAAGTCCAGTGGTGCGGCAGCGTGCGGCTTTACTTCGACATGGCTGACCTGGATTCAGACCGAAAACTTTGCGGCCTGGAATAACGTTCCTTATGGCACCAACGAAAACGGTCTCGGCGGCACCGATGTAAAGCTCGAGATCAATTCTCCGCTTTACATTCAGCATTTCCAGTCGATTGCCGACCTCGCAAAGGACGGCACGTTCCGCTACGGCGGTCGTACGTCGGAAGCCAAGCAGCTTTTCACTTCAGGTGAGTGCGCGATGCTTACCGAATCCTCGGGCGGCCTTGGAGATGTCGTGAAGTCGGGCATCAATTACGGCATCGGCCAGTTGCCTTATTATGAAGGTCACGGCCCGCAAAATACGATTCCTGGCGGTGCGGCCCTTTGGGTTTTCGCCGGTCTTAGCGACGAACAGTACAAGGGCGTTGCAGAATTCTTCAACTTCCTCTCTCAGACCAAAATTCAGGTCAAGCTGCACGAGAAGTCGGGTTATCTGCCAGTGACGCTCGCTGCTTACGAGGAAACCAAGAAGTCGGATTTCTACGAAAAGAACCCGGGCCGCGAAACGCCTATTCTCCAGATGATGGGCAGGGCCCCGACCGAAAACTCAAAGGGTGTGCGCCTCATTAACCTGCCACAGGTCCGCGATATCCTGAATGAAGAGTTCGAAGCCATGCTCGGCGGCAAGCAGGACGCGAAAACAGCACTTGAGAACGGCGTCAAGCGTGCCAACGACGCGATTGCCGCAGCTCAGTAAACGATCACATTGACACAACGCCGCCTGCCTTTTGTGGCAGGCGGCGTTGTTATCCCACGAGGAAGCTCCCCGTGCAGAAAGTAACCTTTCCAAATAAAATTCTGCCCTATTTCCTGCTGGCCCCGCAGATCATCCTGACTGTGGTGTTTTTCTTCTGGCCAGCCAGTCAGGCGATTTATCAGTCCTTCATGCGTGAAGATGCATTCGGGCTCAAATCCACCTTCGTGGGTCTGGCCAACTTCACAAGTGTTCTGGCCGATCCCAACTATCTGCACTCATTCAGAGTGACGATTGTTTTCAATATCCTGACCGCTCTGCTCGCGATGGGCGCAGCGCTGTTGCTTGCGACCGCTGCAGACCGCGTTATTCGCGGTAAAACATTTTATCGTACGCTCCTGATCTGGCCATATGCCGTGGCACCCGCCGTGGCCGGCATGCTGTGGCTTTTCATGTTTAATCCGGCGATGGGCACTTTCGCCTATATCCTGCGCCGCAATGGCTTCGCATGGGACCCGCTACTGGATGGCAATCAGGCTATGGGCCTCGTCGTCGTTGCTGCCGCCTGGAAACAGATTTCCTACAATTTCCTGTTCTTTGTTGCAGGTTTACAGGCAATCCCTAAATCTTTGATCGAAGCAGCCGCTATCGATGGTGCCCGGGGATCGCGGAGATTCTGGTCCATCGTATTTCCTTTGCTCGCACCGACGTCGTTCTTCCTCTTGGTCGTAAACACCGTCTATGCATTCTTCGACACGTTCGGCATCATCCATGCCGTGACGGGAGGTGGCCCTGCCAGAGCGACCGAAACGCTGGTCTACAAGGTTTACAATGACGGCTTCGTCAATCTGAACCTCGGTTCGTCTTCTGCACAGTCCGTCATTCTGATGGCAATCGTGATTGCCTTGACCGCCTTCCAGTTCCGCTTCGTCGAGAAGCGCGTGCATTATTCGTGAGGGTGGCGACAATGATAGAAAAACGCCCAATCTCAAACCTAATCGGTCACCTGATCCTCATCCTTGGCATCATAATCGTCGCCTTTCCCATCTACTATACATTCGTCGCTTCGACGATGACTTCGACCCAGATCATCCGCCCGCCAATCTCGCTTCTGCCCGGCGATCATTTCATAGAAAACTATGGCGAAGCCATCTTCGGCGGCGTTGAACGTGTCGTCGGCGTCAGTCTCGAAAGGCTGCTTTGGAACTCGTTCGTGGTTGCTATGGCCATCGCAGTCGGCAAGATCATTATCTCGTTCATGTCCGCCTTCGCGATTGTGTTCTTCCGCTTTCCGATGCGTATGTTCTTCTTCTGGATGATCTTCGTCACGCTGATGTTGCCCGTGGAAGTGCGCATTCTGCCCACCTACAAGGTAATCGTGGACCTCGGCATGATCGACACCTATGCCGGGCTTACGCTGCCGCTGATGGCATCTGCGACGGCGACATTCCTGTTCCGTCAGTTCTTCCTCACAATTCCAGGTGAGCTGGTGGAAGCAGCACGTATCGACAATGCCGGACCTTTCCGTTTCATGCGGGATATCCTGCTTCCGCTTTCGAAGACGAATATCGCAGCGCTTTTCGTCATTCTCTTCATCTACGGATGGACCCAGTATCTGTGGCCGCTGCTCGTTACCAATGATGCAAAGATGAACACAATCATCATTGGCCTGCGTCGCATGGTCGACTGGGCTGACGCTTCCACTCCCTGGAACTACGTCATGGTAACAGCCATTCTGGCTATCATTCCGCCGATCCTCGTTGTGGTGCTGATGCAGCGCTGGTTCGTCAAAGGTCTCGTTGAAACGGAAAAGTAATGAGCAAAATCGTTCTTGATAACGTCCGCAAGAGCTATGGCGGCAATGTTGAAGTCATCAAAGGCGTATCGCTGGAGATCGATGACGGGGAATTCGTGGTGCTGGTAGGTCCCTCCGGCTGCGGTAAATCCACGCTGCTGCGCATGATAGCCGGATTGGAAGGCATTACATCTGGCACCATCTCCATCGGCGCCCGCGTGGTCAACGATGCTGAGCCCGCTGAGCGCGATATTGCCATGGTGTTCCAGAATTATGCGCTCTATCCGCATATGACGGTACGGGAAAACCTCGCTTATGGCCTGAAAAACCGCAAGACACCGAAAGACGAGATCGAACGTCGCATCGCAAAGGCTGCCAAAGCCCTTGAAATCGAGCAGTTTCTGGAGCGTAAGCCGCGCCAGCTCTCCGGTGGCCAGCGCCAGCGTGTAGCCATGGGCCGAGCCATCGTCCGCGAACCGGCGGCATTTCTCTTCGACGAACCGCTTTCTAACCTCGATGCGAAACTGCGCGTGCAGATGCGTGTCGAGATCAAGCGTCTGCAACGTTCGCTCGGCACCACGAGCGTTTATGTCACCCATGACCAGATGGAGGCCATGACCATGGCAGACCGTCTCGTTGTGCTGAATGCAGGTCGTATCGAACAGGTCGGCACACCGATCGAACTTTATGAAAAACCGGCCTCCACATTCGTCGCAACGTTTATCGGCTCTCCGTCCATGAACTTGCTGCCAAGTGCAGAAACCGTCGGCTGGACGACCGGCAGTGCGGTGAAGACACCCGCAGGAAATTTCACCATCGGTGTTCGCCCGGAAGATGTCCACATTCTCGAAGATGGCGCGCCCGATGCTGATGGTTTCAATACGACCGTCCGTATCGAAGCGGTCGAACTCGTCGGTGCAGAAAGCTATATTCACGCTGCTTTGCCTGACGGCAAGCCACTTATCTTCCGCGTTGCCGGGCGCTCGGCCCATAATATAGACCAGACCGTGAGGGTTGGCGCATCCGCAGAAAATGTCCATGTTTTTGGCAGGGACGGCCAGCGCCTGAACGATTGACACTCTGACGGGTTGCGTCCGTCGAAGGTCGCAACCCGCTATAATAATCGATTTCTGTTTTAGAATTTATCGGCTACACAGAATGGAATATTTTTCCGCCTGTGAGGAAATTCCGATAGATGACGCATCAGCAGATACTCTCCTTCGCAGTGATCATACTTATGATGGGGGCGTTTATCTGGGGCAAATTCCGTTATGATGTCGTCGCGCTCTGCGCACTTCTCTTAGCGATAGCTGTTGGCGTTGTCCCATTCGATCACGCATTTTCGGGGTTTAGCGACGACATTGTCATCATCGTGGGCAGTGCGCTGGTGGTTAGCGCAGGCGTCGCACGTTCCGGTCTCATGCAGGCGGCAGTGCAGCGTTTCCTGCCGGAGATCAGCAGTGTAAGATTACAGCTGGCCGTGTTGGTCGCGGTCGTCACCGTGCTCTCCGCCTTTGTGAAAAACGTCGGTGCGTTGGCCATCATGATCCCGGTCGCTTTTCAATTCGCACGCCGCTCCAATGTTTCCCCCTCAACGTTTCTCATGCCTATGGCGTTTGGCGCGCTGCTCGGCGGTTTGATGACTCAGGTGGGTACTTCGCCCAATATCGTCGTTTCTCGCATTCGCGGCGAAATGGTGGGGGAGCCCTTCACCATGTTCGACTTCACGCCCGTCGGCGCCGTGCTTTCAGCCGTGGGGCTAATCTATCTGGTTCTTTTTTACTGGCTCGTCCCGCAACGCACGCGCGAAAATGTTTCGCTGGATGAAGCAATCAAGATCAAGAATTATGCTTCCGAAGCGCGCATCACAAAAACCTCGACAATGATCGGCAAGCGCGTGACTGATCTCATCAAGGCTGCTGAAGGCGAAGCGATGGTAACCTCCATCGTACGCAAGGAACAGCGATTGACGCCGCTTCCCGACACCGTCCTGAATGAAGGCGATGTAGTGCTACTTGAAGGCGACCCAAAGGCGCTTGATGCGATCATAAGTGCGGGAAAGCTCACCCTCTCCGAGAACCGCAATCCTTCCGAGACCAGCGGTTCGACCGACATCGAAGCCGTCGAAGCTGTTATTGGAAAAAATTCGCGTCTCATCGGACTGACGGCCCAGAGACTCGCCCTTTTCGCGCGGTATGATCTGAATCTTCTGGCTGTCAGTCGTCCAGGGGAGCGGATTACCGAGCGCCTCAGCGAAGTTATACTGCGCTTCGGCGATGTAATCGTCCTGCAAGGCAGACAGGCAAATCTATCAACCTTCCTGCCCGAGTTTGAATTGCTGCCACTCGCCCGCCGCAAGTTGATGCTCGGCAGTGTCCGGCGCGGATTGATCCCGCTCGCCATTCTGATTGCCGCCATCGGTGCGACCGCTTTAAGCCTCGTACCGGTTGCGGTGGCTTTCTTTGCGGCTGCCGTTGCTATGCTTCTGTTCAAGGTCATACCTCTCAACGAGGTCTATGACGAGATTGATGGCCCAATTCTGGTCATGCTGGCTGCGCTCATTCCGGTTTCCGATGCACTGAGGACGACCGGGGGCACTGATCTCATAGCAGAGGGACTTGCCACAATCGGCCATCAATTACCACCGGCCGGTGCTTTGACGCTCATTCTTGTGGCAGCGATGATGGTGACGCCATTTCTCAACAATGCCGCGACGGTCCTCGTCATGGCTCCAATCGCGACAAGCTTTGCTTCTGGGCTCGGTTTCAAGCCTGAAGCGTTCCTTATGGCAGTCGCGATCGGTGCGGGGTGCGATTTTCTCACCCCGATCGGTCATCAGTGCAATACGCTGGTGATGGGACCGGGCGGCTACAAATTCAGCGATTATCCGCGTCTTGGGTTGCCGTTATCCATCATCATCGCGATTGTAACGGTACCCACACTGATGTTCTTCTGGCCGTTGAAATAACGCTAACGCTGAACTGAATCTATCCATTCGAGGCTATCGGAAACGATCTTTTCCACGCTCTCGGCAACATCTGCTCGGAATACCAACGGCTCTCCGACCGGGCTTTCAAGTGTAGCAATCTGGCTTTCCAGCATCGTTACCGGCATGAAATGGCCTGTGCGATGCCCCATATGCTCATGCAAGACTTCAAAACTGCCGTCCAGAAAAACAAAAAGGACAGGCGCATCCGCTGCGGTGCGGAGGCGATCCCGATAGCTCTTCTTCAATGCGGAACAGGATATCACAATCCCGTCGCTCGAGGCTGCAAGACGTTCTCCGACTTTATCGAGCCAGGGCCAGCGATCCTCGTCCTGCAAGGGGATGCCTGCCGACATCTTATCGACGTTCGACTTTGGATGAAGAGAGTCGCCTTCGAGAAACGGAAGCTTCAAAGCATCTGCAATCTTCTCCCCGACCGTCGATTTTCCGGAACCCGAAACACCCATCACGATGATACGCAGCATCAATTCCTCATACGCTTGCGGTCATGCCGCCATCGACATGCAAGACCTGTCCGTTCACAAAAGTGGAAGCATCGCTGCTCAGGAATACGGCGGCACCGACCAATTCTTCCACATTCCCCCAGCGGCCCGCCGGCGTCCTTTTTTCCAGCCAAGCCGTAAATTCGGGGTCATCAACCAATGCCTGATTCAGCGGCGTCTTGAAATAGCCGGGTGCAATCGCATTGACCTGCAAGCCATGTCTGGCCCAATCGGTGGCCATACCGCGGGTCAGGTTACGGATAGCTCCCTTTGTCGCGGTATAAGGCGCAATCGAAGGACGCGCCAGTTCACTTTGAACCGAAGCAATGTTGATTATCTTGCCGCGTCCTCGCGCGATCATATGGCGCGCAGCCGCCTGCCCGGCATAAAAAGCGCTGGAGATGTTGGTTTCCAGAAGCTGCTGCCATTTCTCGATAGGGAAATCCTCAAGCGGTGCGCGGTACTGCATCCCGGCGTTATTGACCAGAATATCGAGTGCGTCGATTTCCTCTTCAATCATCTCAATGGCGGCGCGGACTTCCGCGGCATTCGTCACATCGAAGGCAGATGCAAAGACCTTATGTCCATCATCCTCCAGCAGGGTGACAGCCTGATCCACCTTGCCCCGGTCACGGCCATTGATGATCACCGTTGCACCATGTTCCGCAAGCCCTCGCGCCAGGGCAAAACCAATGCCCTGACTGGAACCCGTGATCAGCGCAATGCGCCCTTCCAGATTGAAAAGCCCGAAAGAAGAAGCCATCAAAAAGTTTCCAGCTTGAGGCCGACTCGGCTTGCTGCCTGCACGATGTGGTGGCGCATCACTTCGCGTGCCTGCAACGGATCCCGCGAATGAACGGCGTCCCTGATTGCGGTATGCTCATCAATGGTGATCTCGACAATCTGCTCGAGCACGGCCCGCGCACGCGCTGCGTTGATTGCCTGATTGATGCGTTCGGCAATGAAGCCTAGGACCAACGGAAAATACTCATTGTGAGTTGCAGAAGCGAGCGCCCGATGAAAAGCCAGATCGGCAGCTATACCCGTATCGGTCCATTTTTTTGAACCGCTCATTTCTGCGAGCGCTTCGTTGAGTTGCATCATGTCATGTTCATCATGATGAACCGCCGCTAATCCCGCCGCTTCAATTTCGAGTGCCATTCGTAACTGGAACAGGCTGCGGAAATTTTCGCGATTGGCAAGTGTTTCTGGCTCTATCCGGAGGGCGTGTCTCCTGTCGGGTTCTGTCACGAAAGCCCCGACACCCTGTCGGGTTTCAACCAGACCCTCGTTGCGCAACTGGGCTATCGCTTCACGTACAACCGAGCGGCTAACTCCGAAGCTCTGAGCCAGATTATGTTCTGTCGGCAGCTTTTGCCCCGGCAAGAGAGTACCTTCACCGATCTGCCGCGTGATTTCGGAAGCGATGCGTCCAGGGAGTTGCTCATTGCGCCTGATTTCACCAAACAAAATGATAAAGTCTCCCTGATTGCCTGTGCAATTGATGTGTCGTCAGCCTTTTGAAGAGTCAAGCGAAAGCTGGCAGCCCGGATTCATGATGTTGTCCGGATCGATTACCTGTTTGAGACCTTCAAGCAGCTTTCGCCGTGCAGGGTCAATACGCTTCTCGAAATCGTCCCTTTTCAGGCGACCAATGCCGTGTTCCGCGCTAATGCTGCCTGCATAACGATCCAGAACAGCATTGATCGTTTCCTTCGCAAGCTTGATCTTCGCGTCTTTCGCAGCAACATCGAGATTGCTTTCCGGGATGACATTGAGATGCACATTGCCGTCCCCGACATGTCCATAGGAAACCGCGAGACAATCAGGAAGAACCTTGGCCAGTTCCCTTTCAGCTTCATCGACGAACGATGCCAGTTTCGACAATGAAACCGATATGTCAGTGCGCAGATGCTTGCCACGCAGCGCCTGCCCTTCATTCATCGCCTCGCGAAACATCCAGAGATTTTGACCTTGTGCCCGCGAGGACGCGATGGTCCCGTCAAGAACGAGGCCATCTTCCATTGCTCCTGCAAGAAACTGCTCCATCAGTGACGCTATATCGACCAGTCCCGAGCCTGAAATCTCCATCAAGACATAGGCCGGATATTGCCCCAGCGGCGTGGCGAGTTCCGGCATCGCCTCTTGTGCCAGTGTAAAAGCCACCGGAGGCATGAACTCGAATGCCGACATCAGATCACAGCACTGCACCCGTGCCCGCCGATAAAGCGCAATGGCATCTTCAAGGGAATTGAGCCCAAGCAGCGCAGTTTCCACCTTGTCCGGCAAGGGCATCAGTTTGATTGCGACGCCGGTTACTATTCCAAGAATGCCTTCCGCACCGATAAAAAGCTGTTTCAGATCAATGCCGCCATTGTCTTTTCTCAGCGTCGAAAGACCGTTGAATATAGTACTGTCAGGCAGAACGACCTCCAGCCCCAGTATCAACTCGCGGGTCATGCCATAGCGCAACACATTGATGCCGCCGGCATTGGTGCTGACATTTCCCCCGATACGACAGCTTCCCTGCGCACCAAGCGCCAGCGGAAAAAACATTCCTTCGGTTGCCAGTTTGTCTTTCAGTTCCGAGAGAATGCAACCCGCATCGACAACCGCTGAAAAATCATCCGGATCTATTTTCCGAATGCGGTTCATCCGCTCAAGACTCAAAATGACGAGATTGTCCCGGCCATCCGGTACGCCACCCTGCACGAGACCGGTATTTCCGCCTTGCGGAATGATAGACAATCCCAGGGAAGCGCAGGCTTTGACCGCGGCGGAAACATCCGCTGTCGAACGCGGACGGATCACAGCAACCGCCGCATTTTCCACATCCCCCGGCCAGTCACGACAATAGCCAGACATGTCATTTTGTTCGGTCATAACCAGATCGCCACCCAAAAGAGCGACGAGACCGTCCTGCTTGTTTCCCGCCCTGTCCCCCGTAACGTACATGATATCCTCTTGGCTTTATCGAAGTGCAATGCGCTGTCGCAGGAGTACGACAGTTTTTCAGATGCGGCGGGCTTTTCCGTTTCATTCCTTGGACAGAACGGAGAAAACTGTTTCCAACGCTTACATATAAGGTTATCAGACAACCCTACAACATGAATCTGCGGGAGATTGGATAAGTGTTGTTCCACAGCCAAGTCTGCATCATTTGAGTGTCAGTGGCTGCAAGGCAGGGAGGAGATTTCTGGATGCATATCGCAATCATCGGCGCCGCTGGCATGGTGGGCCGCAAATTAGCGCAGCGCCTTTCCAACGATGGCCGTCTCGGGGATATCCCCGTAGAGAAGCTCACGCTTGTCGATATCGTCGCCGCAGAACCTCCAGTCGGCTTCGCAGGATCGGTCGACACTTTGGCTGCGGATATATCCACCAAGGAAACCGCGCAGAAGATCGTATCAGGACGGCCTGATGTCATCTTTCACCTAGCGGCAATCGTGTCCGGTGAAGCAGAGATGGATTTCGACAAAGGATATCGAATTAATCTGGACGGCACACGTTATCTGTTCGATGCAATCAGACTTGCGCACGTTGCCGATGGCTATAAGCCTCGTGTGGTCTTCACATCCTCCATCGCCGTTTTTGGCGCTCCGCTGCCCTATCCGATCCCGGATGAATTTCATACGACGCCGTTGACCAGTTACGGCACGCAGAAGGCAATCAGCGAACTTCTTTTGTCCGACTATACGCGACGCGGCTTCTTCGACGGTATCGGCATCCGCCTGCCGACGATCTGCATAAGGCCGGGCAAACCGAACAAGGCTGCATCCGGCTTTTTCTCCAGTATATTGCGCGAACCGCTCTCCGGTCAGGAAGCCATATTACCTGTTCCTGAAGAGGTTCGGCACTGGCATGCTTCGCCGCGCTCAGCGGTGGGCTTTCTGATTCATGGAGCCACTATCGATACGGAAGCGGTCGGTGCGCGTCGCAATCTTTCCATGCCTGGTCTCAGCGCCACCGTCGGTGAGCAGATTGAGGCGTTGCGCCGCGTTGCTGGCGATAAGGCCGTCCGACTCATCCGACGCGAGCCAGATGAAATGATCATGCGCATGGTCGCAGGGTGGGCGCCCGGTTTCGAGGCTAAACGCGCACAGGCCCTTGGCTTCACCGCCGAAACCTCCTTTGATGAGATCATTCGCGTTCACATCGAAGATGAAATGGGAGGCAAGCTTTGAAATGCAGGATCGCTTTTCTCGGTACCGGCCTGATGGGCGCACCAATGGCCGGTCGGCTTCTGGATGCAGGCTTCGACGTAACGGTCTGGAACCGGAACAGCGCCAAGTCTGCCCCCCTTGTGGAAAAAGGTGCCAAGCTCGCTCAAACCGCCGCAAAGGCGGGGGTGGACGCCGATATCGTCATCACCATGCTGACCGATGGACCAGCGGTACGTGATGTCCTCTTTGAGCAAGGTGTCGCTGCTGTCTTGAAAAAAGGCAGCATAGTCATCGACATGAGTTCAATTTCGCCGGACTTCGCGCGCGAGCATTCGAAGCGTCTGGAGGCGACGGGCGTCAATCATATCGACGCGCCGGTTTCCGGGGGCGTGGTCGGTGCACAGGAAGGTACACTCGCCATCATGGCCGGAGGTGATGAAGCGGTTATCGCCACCCTCGCCGATGTGTTCAAACCGTTGGGACGCCTCACGCGCGTGGGTCCGTCAGGTGCCGGCCAGCTTGCAAAACTTGCCAATCAACAGATTGTTGCCGTGACCATCGGGGCAATCGCAGAGGCAATGGTTCTTGTCGAAAAAGGCGGCGGGTCGCGTGCCGCATTCCGCGATGCCATCCGCGGAGGTTTCTGTGAAAGCCGCATTCTCGAACTCCACGGCAAACGGATGATCGACCGCAATTTTAAGCCAGGAGGCACATCGCGCATTCAGTTGAAAGACCTCAACTCGATCCTGAAGACCGCAGGCGACCTGTCCTTGAAATTGCCGTTGACCGAGACCGTGCGAGAGGCTTTTGCGACTTTCGTTGAAGACGGCGGAGGCGAGAAGGATCATAGCGCCCTGCTTCTTCATATCGAAAAGCTCAACGACGTTCCTCAAGATTAGCGCCTGATAAGCAGTTGCATTGGGAGGTGCAATGAAGATCACAGCAATCGAAACCATTCGCATCGCCGAACGGCCAAATCTTTTGTGGGTGGAAGTTCATACAGATGAAGGAATCACCGGCCTCGGCGAAACCTTTTTCATGTCCGAGACGGTCGAGTCCTATCTGCACGAATATGTCGCGCCGCGTGTTCTAGGTCGCGATCCGTTGCAAATCGATCTGCTGGCCTCTGACCTTGTGGGCTATCTCGGTTTCCGTTCAACCGGCGCGGAAGTGCGTGGCAACTCCGCTTTCGATATCGCCCTGTGGGATTTATACGGCAAAGCTGCCAATCTCCCTATCGCTCAGCTTCTCGGCGGCTTCAGTCGTCAATCCATCCGCACTTATAATACGTGCGCCGGAACCGAATACATCAAGAAGGCTACCGGCCAGCAATCCGGCAACTACGGTCTGGCCGGTTCCGGAGCCAGCTACGACGATCTGAACGGCTTCCTGCACCATGCCGATGAACTTGCCCTCTCATTGCTGGAAGAAGGCATAACGGCGATGAAAATCTGGCCATTCGACATGGCGGCAGAAAAGACACGCGGGCAGTATATCTCTCAACCCGATCTCAAAGCGGCATTGCAGCCTTTTGAAAAAATCCGGGCGGCGGTCGGTGATCGCATGGATATCATGGTCGAGTTCCATTCCATGTGGCAGCTCTTGCCCGCCATGCAGATTGCCCGTGAACTCAAGCCATTCAAGACTTTCTGGCACGAAGACCCGATCAAGATGGACAGTCTCGGCAGTCTCAAACGTTATGCAGAAGCCAGCATTGCACCTATCTGTGCCTCCGAAACTCTAGGAAGCCGATGGGCATTTCGTGATCTTCTGGAAACAGGCGTGGCCGGCGTCGTCATGCTTGACTTGAGCTGGTGTGGTGGCCTTTCTGAAGCACGGAAGATCGCTGCTATGGCCGAAGCCTGGCATCTTCCGGTCGCGCCACATGATTGCACCGGACCGGTCGTTCTGTGTGCTTCGACGCATCTATCGCTCAACGCACCAAATGCCCTGATTCAGGAAAGCGTCCGCGCGTTCTACAAAACATGGTATCGCGACTTTTTACCGCCCTGCCCGAAGTCAAGGACGGCATGATTACGGTTCCGCCCGGTACCGGGCTGGGCATGGCCCTCAGCTCCGAAATGGACAAAGCCTATACCGTCGGCCGAAGAAAAACAGATCGATCTAATTTTTGAGCTCAAAGCCGTCTCAAGGCTGGACTCAATTCTGGACTGCTAATAATAGTACTATTGTTGTCAGGCATCCTGACAACATATGGCCCGTGGGAAACGGCCATACATTGGGAGGATATCTGTGCAAGACAAGCGTGAACTGAAAGCAACGGTGATTCTGCCTGAAGACAGCCACTCAGCGGTTTTGATTGGCCGTGTGTGGTCGAAAGCCGAAAACGGTCCTTGTCCTGTATTGGTCAAAAATGGCCATGTGCACGATCTGTCCAGCTTGTCAGCTACGGTTTCGGGCCTTCTGGAACGCCGTTCGCTAATAAGTGAACTGGAGAATACCGAGAGCTATCCAAACCTCGGTTCTCTGGATGATTATCTTTCCGGTGATCGCGGGGAGTTGCTCGCTCCCATAGACCTGCAATCCATCAAAGCAGCAGGCGTTACCTTTGCCGACAGCATGCTTGAACGCGTGATTGAAGAACAGGCCAAAGGCGATCCCTCTCGAGCCCGCGAAATTCGCGAACGTCTGGCGCCGGTTATCGGCGACAATTTGCGCGGCGTCGTGGCAGGCTCCGAAAAGGCTGCGGAGGTCAAGGCGCTTCTTCAGGAAATGGGACTCTGGTCCCAATATCTGGAAGTGGGTATCGGGCCCGACGCGGAAATCTTCACCAAATCTCAGCCGATGTCGGCCGTTGGATGCGGCGCTACCGTCGGCATTCTGCCCATTTCCCAATGGAACAACCCGGAACCCGAGGTGGTCCTGGTTGTCGCCTCGGATGGACGTATTGTCGGCGCAACTCTTGGCAATGACGTCAATCTTCGAGACGTGGAAGGTCGTTCGGCTTTACTGCTCGGTAAAGCGAAGGACAATAATGCTTCCTGCGCTATCGGCCCGTTTGTTCGTTTGTTCGACGCCCAATTCACTATGGACGTATTGCGCAAACTCAAGCTGTCGCTGACGGTTCATGGGGCTGACGGTTTCGAAATGACCGGCGAAAGCCCTATGGAAGCGATCAGCCGCGATCCTGAAAATCTTGCGTCACAGATGATGAACCGCAATCATCAGTATCCGGACGGCGCAGTGTTGTTTCTTGGCACCATGTTCGCGCCCGTGAAGGATCGTCGTGGTGCGGGACAAGGGTTTACCCACGAAGTCGGCGACCGCGTGGAGATTTCCACGCCGAAGCTTGGACGGCTCATCAACTGGGTCGACCGGACCGACAAATGTCCTGAATGGACATTCGGTATCAGGGCGCTGATCCAGAACCTGCAAGCGCGCGATTTGCTCGATAAAGTCTGAGGGCGCATAGATGACGAAAGCCATAGACTTCTTCTACAAGATACTTGGCGCAATTCTCGTCTTCCTCCTCGCCGGCATGGCTATTATGGTCTTCGTCAACGTGATTTTGCGCTACGCCGCAAACTCTGGACTGACCGTATCGGAAGAACTTGCGCGTTATTTTTTCGTCTGGGTGTCTTTTCTTGGAGCCGTCCTCACCTTTCGCGAGAATAGCCATTTGGGCATCGAGTCGCTCGTTGCTCGCTTTGGACGGCAAGGGCGCGTTACCTGCATGGCAATCAGTTATCTGATCGTCCTGCTTTGTTCCGGGATTTTCTTCTGGGGCACCTGGAAACAGTTCGACATCAACGCCAGCATGGTCGCACCCGTCACGGGACTTTCAATGATCTGGGTTTACGGCGTCGGGTTATTCACGGGTGGCGCAATGTTCATCATTGCCGCCGAGCGCTTCCTGCGCGCTGTCACCGGTCGTTTGACCGATGAGGAAATTGCCACCTTTGCGGGCGAACACTCGCTCGACCATCTGATGGAGTAGACGACATGACGCTCGTAGTATTTGTCGGCTCGCTTCTCAGCGCCATGGCTATCGGCGTTCCGATCGCTTTCTCGCTCATGTTCTGCGGTGTGGTTCTCATGTGGTACATGGGGATGTTCAACACGCAGATCATCGCGCAGAACATGATTGCCGGCGTGGATTCCTTCACGCTGCTGGCAATACCGTTTTTCATTCTGGCTGGTGAGCTTATGAATTCCGGCGGCTTGTCCCGCCGCATCATTGATTTCGCCATAGCTTGCGTCGGGCATATTCGCGGCGGCCTCGGCGTCGTTGCCATTCTCGCAGCCATCATCATGGCCAGCGTTTCGGGTTCCGCCGCTGCGGACACTGCGGCGCTGGCAACCATCCTAGTCCCCATGATGGCGAAAGCGGGCTACAACATCCCCCGGTCTGCGGGACTGATGGCGGCAGGCGGCATCATCGCGCCGGTTATCCCGCCATCCATGGCCATGATCGTGTTTGGGGTTGCTGCCAACGTATCGATAACGCAGCTTTTCATGGCCGGGATAGTGCCCGGTCTGATGATGGGTATCGCGTTACTCTTCACCTGGCAGATCGTCGTCAGAAAAGACAATCTCAAGGTGCTTCCCAAGCAATCCGGCAAAGATCGGCTGCAGGCGACCGGACGTGCACTTTGGGCGCTCGGCATGCCCGTGATCATTCTTGGCGGCATCCGTATGGGCGTCATGACACCGACAGAAGCGGCTGTGGTTGCCGCAGCCTATGCCCTTTTTGTCGGCATGTTCATCTATCGCGAACTGAGATTTGTCGATCTTTACGGCGTGTTTTTGCGAGCTGCCAAAACAACATCCGTCATCATGTTTCTCGTCGCGTCGGCCCTGGTGTCGTCATGGTTGATAACGGCAGCAAATATCCCGGCTGAAATCAGCAGTTACATCGCGCCGCTGATCGACAGTCCGAAACTGCTGATGTTTGCGATCATGATACTTGTGCTCGTCGTCGGAACAGCACTCGACCTTACGCCGACGATCCTCATCCTGACGCCAGTCCTGATGCCGATTGTCAAACAGGCGGGGATCGACCCGGCCTATTTCGGCGTTCTTTTCATTATGAACAACAGCATCGGGCTCATCACGCCGCCGGTCGGCGTCGTGCTGAATGTGGTGAGCGGCGTCTCAAAGGTGCCGCTCGGAAAAGTGGTCGCTGGCGTCAATCCATTTCTGATTTCGCAAGTGATCGTGCTGTTCCTGCTGGTTCTGTTCCCAAGTCTCGTACTGGTACCCATGAACTGGCTGCATTAGGTTTAACATCAACTCTGGGAGGAGAGTTCAATGAAGAAATTGCTTATGCTGGCAACAACCGCCCTGATGGCGGCCGCGCTAACCGTACCCGCTCTTGCCGAATTTCAGGAGCGCAACATTCGTGTCTCCAATGGCATCAACGAGGATCATCCAGTCGGCAATGGCATCAAGGCAATGAATGAATGCCTTGCTGAAAAGTCCGGTGGCAAAATGAAGATAACCGCCTTCTGGGGTGGAGCTCTGGGAGGCGATTTGCAGGCAACGCAAGCACTGCGTTCCGGTGTGCAGGAAGGCGTGGTAACCTCGTCGTCGCCCCTCGTCGGGATAGTTCCAGCGCTTGGCGTTTTCGATCTGCCATTCCTCTTCGCAAACGATGAAGAGGCAGATGCCGTCGTCGACGGCCCCTTCGGCAAAATGATGGACGAAAAGCTCGCGGCCGTCGGCCTCGTCAATCTTGCCTATTGGGAAAACGGCTTCCGAAACCTTTCAAACTCAAAACATCCGGTCAACAAATGGGAAGATTTCAGCGGCATGAAAGTCCGCGTGATGCAGAACAACATCTTCCTCGACACATTCCAGAATTTCGGTGCCAATGCCACACCGATGGCTTTCGGTGAAATCTTCTCAGCGCTGGAAACCAAGGCCATCGATGCGCAGGAAAATCCTTACGTCACCATCGATACTTCAAAATTCTACGAAGTGCAGAAATATGTGACAGAAACCAAGCATGCCTATACGCCGTTCCTGTTCCTGTATTCCAAGCCGATCTTCGACACATATTCCCCTGAGGAACAAGCCGCCTTGCGTGAATGCGCCGTTGTCGGACGCGACGTAGAACGCAAGGTCATTCGTGAATTGAACCAGAAGTCACTCGAGAAGATCAAGGAAGCGGGTCTGGAAGTAAACACGCTTTCGCCGGAAGAGCACGCGCGCATGCTCGAAAAATCCCAGCCGATCTACGCCAAATACAAGTCTCAGATCGGCGACGACGTCATCGATGCGGTGCAAAAGCAGCTAAGCGAAATTCGGAAATAAAAACAATTTGAAAACTCGAACAGGCCGCGCTCGTCACGCGGCCTGTTTTGTTTCGTTCAAGCGGCTTTCCGGCGGCTGTTAACTCGTTCGGCGAGCTTGCGGGCACGCGCAAGACTATCAGCCTGCTCGGTACTGAAACGATCTTCCCCGATTTCCATGATCAGGAAGGTATCGGGCAAAAAAGTCAGTTCATCGAAAATCTCGTCCCACGGAATATCGCCCCAACCGATCGGCAGATGCAGATCGCCAATACCGAGCGCCGTTGCCTCCGCAGGATGATAAAACTTGG
Source organism: Brucella sp. IR068 (assembly GCF_049065885.1). Taxonomy (NCBI): domain Bacteria; kingdom Pseudomonadati; phylum Pseudomonadota; class Alphaproteobacteria; order Hyphomicrobiales; family Brucellaceae; genus Brucella; species Brucella sp. IR068. Next base: position 170,668 of record NZ_JBAKHE010000004.1, read on the forward strand.
TCATCGTGTAAGGGCGACCAAAACTGTCATGAACATGCAGATGCCCGGTTACCGGAGCCATGGCACGAATTTGCGGACGCCAATCGATTCCGAGACGACTGCACTCAATATAAGCATGGCTGAAGTCGATCAGCCCGCAGACGGAAGAGTGGTTGACCGCAGCGACCGTTTCGGCAACCTGAGCCGGTGTCTGCCGATACTCGGCATCGCTCATTGCAAAGATATTTTCCAGCGCGATGCGGACGCCATAAGACTTTGCCAGTTCCGCCATTTCGCCGAGCGCATCCCGCTCCATCTTGTCGAGGTCGGGAAGGCGAGAAGGCGCAGGCATTGTGGCGTGGCCGGAATGATGAACAAGTACTTCCGCTCCCACACGATCGCAGAGTTCCAGCATCGCCCGGACCACTGCCTTTTGATACTCAAGATGTTCGCGATCCATGAAATTGGAAACGATCTGTCCGTGGACGCTGTAACGGACGTCAAACTGTCTGGTAATATTGACGAGGCGATCCACGCGGTGCGGAATGAGACGGCCGCCTGAGATTATTTCCTCGCCATAAAGCGACAATTCCACAGCGTCCGAACCGAGTTCGACGATATTACGGATTGCCCCTTCAAGCGTGCTGAAATTGCCGTCACCTGCCGGAGTGCAAAAGCCAATCGCTGATATTATGTGGTCAGAAGTCATGATACTCGTCCTGTCAGACATGGAAAATGCGCGAACGGGGTGTCCTGTATCGCGCATCCCCTCTGGCACGAGGCTATTTCAGGCGTATGACTATAAGAAACGATTGTTCATCAGTTGAGAGGAATTGCGTTACCATCCTTGCTTGACTGATAAGTGTCGGACAATTCGTCATACTTCGCAAAAATCGCGTCGAGCTTTTTGCGGAGTCGCAAACGATCGGCGTCCGGCAAGGATGCCATCATTTTCGGAATCGAATGGCTATGCCAGAAAGCGTTGTCGCGGTTGTATCCGCCCGGTTCCAGCGTGAAGACTTCCTTGAGGATCTTCAAATCATGCGGGATAGAGAAAGCATCCCGTGAATCTTCATGGCTGAAAAGGTAGTAAAAATTGTCGAAACCACTCCATGTGATAGCCGATAAGCACATGGAGCACGGCTCATGAGTGGAAAGAAACACCATGTCTTTCGTATCGGGACGTCCATTCTCCGGCATTTCATAGAAGCGCTTCAATGTGTGCACTTCGCCGTGCCAGAGCGGATTCTCGGTCTCGTTATTGGTTTCAGCAAGAACAAGAGACAGATCTGACTTGCGCAACAGCGCCGCACCGAAAACCTTGTTGCCTTCCGCAACACCTCGCTCAGTCAGCGGAATGATGTCCTGCTCGATAACCTCAATAAGCTTTTCAAGCAGTTTCAGTTCATTCGTCTGCACAGTTGGTTCCTCCCGCTATTGCAGAATTACGCCGGACCTTTTCGGCCCGGCGCTTTACGGTTACTCCGCAAAGAATGCGAAGCGGATGACGAAAAGTGCAGCGACCAGCCAGGTAGCCAGATGCACGTCACGTGCCTTGCCCGTGAAGGCTTTGAGGATGACATAGCTGATGAAACCGAAGGCCAAACCGTTGGCAATCGAATAGGTGAACGGGATAGCCAAAGCTGTCAGCGCAGCCGGCGCAGCTTCCGTTACGTCGTGCCACTCGATCTCGGTCAATTCACGCATCATCAGGCAAGCGACGTAGATAAGGGCCGGTGCCGTCGCGTAGGCTGGAACAGAACCAGCGAGCGGGGAAATGAACAAGGCCGCAAGAAACAGAAGTGCTACGACCAGTGCCGTCAAGCCTGTACGGCCCCCCGCCTGAACGCCGGATGCGCTTTCCACATAGGCCGTCGTGGACGAAGTACCGAGAAGCGAACCACCCAGAATTGCCGTGCTGTCGGCAAAAAGGGCGCGTCCGAGACGGTTTGGTTTCCCCGGTTCAATCAGACCGCCACGCTTAGCCACGCCGATCAGCGTGCCTGTGGCGTCGAAAACTTCAACCAGCACGAAAACGAGAATGACGTGCAGAATGCCAGTATGCAGAGCACCCATCACATCAAGCTGAAGGAAAGTCGGAGCAAGACTAGGCGGCGCTGAGAAAACACCGCCGAACTGGCTGATGCCAAGAGCGATAGATGCCACGGTGACAATGAGAATACCAATGAGGATCGCACCGCGAACCTTAAGGGCGTCCAGCACCGCGATAATGAAGAAGCCCGCAATCGCCAAAAGCGGTCCCGCCTTCGTCAAATCACCCAGGCCAACCAAAGTCGCCTGATTGCCGACAACCACACCAGCGCTTTTCAGACCAATCAAAGCCAGGAACATGCCGATACCGGCTGCAATCGCACTTCGCAGCGAATGTGGAATACCCTCCACCAACCAGCGGCGTACACCTGTAACGGTCAGGATCAGGAAGATGATACCCGAAATAAAGACAGCACCGAGTGCCTGCTGCCAGGAAAAACCCATCGCCCCAACAACGGTGAAGGCGAAGAAGGCATTAAGACCCATGCCGGGCGCCATGCCGATTGGCCAGTTTGCGACGAGCGCCATGATGATCGAGCCGAGAGCTGCCGCAAGGCAGGTGGCAACGAAAACGGCGTTTCGATCCATACCCGTAGTGGACAGAATATCCGGGTTTACGAAGATGATGTAAGACATCGTCAGGAAGGTCGTCACGCCGGCAATAATTTCCGTTCTCGCCGTTGTGCCGTGTTCCTGCAATTTGAACAGCTTTTCGAGCATCGTCCCTCCAAGGCAAAGCGCCCGTCAATTTAGCGCCCCAATTCGCGTCAAATCACGACGCGCAACCTATTGCGCCCCGCAAATGTGTCGAGTTGAAGCAACCTATGCGATTGCCATAATGTTAGTTGCCGCTGCAGATTTGCAGGCGGACATGTTCCCCATACACCCATCGCGGACAAAAGCACAGTTCTGCCGCGTGAATGCCAGTTTGTTGACATGATTTAGTGTGGACTGAGATTTCACCGCGCGCCAGTCACTCATTTGCGGGAAATATTTGAAACAGATTCAAAAAAGACAGTTCGTGAATGCGGCTCTGCAAATTCTAACCGACTGTTTGGAATGAGCTTTGCAGGAGCAAGGCCGTTCCGTACATGCCAAGAGCAAAAAATGTATGCGCTATAAGATTGAGCAGTCGCACATTGCGCGCATTTGGCAGCTTGGACGCCGCCCAACCGATTCCCAGGCCCGGTTGCAATAAAAACCACCCCGCCGATACCGTCAGTATACCAAATATCCAAACCGGGAAAAATACTGGATCAGAAAACCATTCCGCGCCACCATAAATGGCAAAGATCACGCCATAAAGAATGCCGACTGCATAATGCCCGATCCAGCCGAGCGCTACTTCATGCTTATAAGGTGCAGAAGAGGAAATATCGTCGTGGAAAATCCGCCCATGCCGAAGATGCCAAAACCAGCGTCCCACCAGACCCCAGTTTGGACGTGCCTGTCCGGGCATTGCAGCAAGCAAAAGTGCCCATAAATCCATTACTATGGTTGCGCCGATCCCGATCAGAATTCCGCGCCAGACAATGTCCATCTTGAGTCTTCCTCTGCATCATCGGGCAGCCAGATAAGCCTGAGACCGCCCGATGATGCAAGAGGTAGATCTACGTGCACTCCTGCATTCCAACTTCTTACTGGCAATGACTTGGTATGACAACATGCACCGGCAATAGAACGTTGCTATGAAATAGAAGCGATGAAGAACGGCAATTCTACCGCAGTTAAAACGGAAAGACCGTACCTTCATCGCCGCCCCCGCAAGTACAAGTTGACTGAAATTCAGGATACACGCAATCGCAATCTGTCCCAAAAAGGCACGGATTATGTCCCATTAGCATTCTGTGAGAAGATGATGGACAAGACTGGATTCAAGCGGTTCCAGCGTACCGCGATACCGAACCTAATCCAGAATGTCGGCCAGGAAAAACTATTTAAATAAGGGATACATAAAACAAAAGCGTCGGGACTGGAGACCGACGCTTTGTTATTTTATTCGATTTTCACTTACGGGGCGATCCTTCGGGAGACACGCCATAAGTTATTACTTACCGAAAACTGCGCTCTGGATCTGCGAACGCGAAACACCGATATCGGCAAGAAGATGGTCGTCCATTGCACCGAGCTCACGGATAGCGCGGCGGCGGGATACGAACTGCTGTACTTTCTGACGAATGTTCATTTGCTTTCTCCTCGTTTGGATGATGGGTAAATAGGCGTTTGCCCAAATTTCCACCACGGATATGATTGCAAATGAGGCATGCGTTTTTGCTTGAGCTCGAAACCTTGAAAAGGTCGAATTTACTTCTTCCTCAAGCAATGAGCTGCTTATAGACTTTAAAAACAGAATTTCAGAAATGTCTTTTGCCAATAGGCTTCTAATCGATTAAGGGAACGATAGGAACGAACCCCTCCCCCCGTTTCTTTCGGACATCGTCATGCTTTATGGTATTTTTCTCGCGTTTGCGTCCTATGCGGCATTCGCTGTCAGCGACGCCTGCGTCAAGTTTCTCGATGGAACGTTATCGCCGTATGAAGTCGCGTTTTTCGGCGCCGTCCTTGGTCTGCTGGCTATCCCTTTTACAAAGAAAGCAGACGATGTCTGGCTGGACATGTTTCGCACAACCAACATTCAGATGTGGCTATTGCGGACCGTAACGGCCGCCATGGGAACCATAGGCAGCGTTACCGCATTCACACATCTCTCCATGGCGGAGGCTTTCGCGCTCATTTTCCTCCTGCCTGCCTACGTGACGATCCTTTCCGTGGTATTCCTGAAAGAGCAGGTTGGCTGGAGGCGATGGTCGGCGGTGCTTATCGGATTCGTCGGAGTTCTTATCGTGCTGCGGCCTGGATTCCGGGAGCTTTCCATCGGCCATCTCGGAGCACTTGCTGCCGGCATGGGCGGAGCGATGAGCATCATCATCTTCCGCGTCATGGGTAAGCAGGAATTGCGCATATCCCTTTATACAAGCGGGTTGATCGGTCCCATCATCATTTGCGGAGCTCTGATGGCTCCGTCATTTGAGGCACCCAACACTGAGCAGTGGATCTACCTCGCAGGCTACGGTCTTCTGGCAGCACTAGCCAATATCCTGTTGATGCTTGCGGCCCAGCGCGCGCCTGCGAGCGCCATCGCCTCTCCGCAATACAGTCAGATGATTTGGGCGATCCTGTTCGGATATTTCGTCTTCCACGACCATATAGACACGCCAATGATGATCGGCATCGTTCTCATCACTATTTCCGGTCTCTTTACTTTCATTCGCGAAAGACAACGCGGCGTGGAGGGCCCTCCGGCTGTGGTTACATCGGAGCCCACCCCGGCGCTTGTTGAAGAACAATCCTGAAAGCAAACCGTGACAAGTTCGCGCTTGTCTCCGGCGTTGCCTCCTCCTACCATGCACGCAGGCCCGTGCCGGATCGATGAAACCGCACCTTAAAAGTGTGCTTAGGACATTGATCCGTTTCAATCATATCGAGACGCTCCGAGCATTTTCCGACAACGATCTGTGTTTGAAGGCGTTCTGACGCGGGCGGAAGCATGAAAGAATATTGTCAAAGGACTAGGAAAATGAACGATAAGCGGGCGATGTGGACCTATTACAAGGGCGAATGGCGTGAAGGGGATGTACGAATTCTAGGCGCAGCCTCGCAGGCGACCTGGCTTGGTTCGCTGGTATTTGATGGCGCACGCCTGTTTGAAGGTGTTACGCCCGATCTCGACCGTCATTGTGCACGCGCCAATGATTCAGCCCGCGCTTTGGGATTGGAGCCCACACTTTCTACCAGCGATATCGAAACATTGGCGCGCGAAGGCCTGAAGAAATTCGCGCCGGGAACAGACGTTTATATCCGTCCCATGTACTGGGCAGAAGAAGGCGACACGAGCACTGTCGCGCCGCTTGCCTCGTCAACGGATTTTGCACTCTGCCTGGAAGCGATCCCCATGGTCGAACCAAAAGGCTTCACTATCACCACTACGTCGTTCCGCCGACCCTATATGGAAGTCATGCCGGTCAATGCCAAAGCTGCGTGCCTCTATCCGAACAATGCGCGCATGCTGCGTGAGGCCAAGGCAAAGGGCTTCCACAATGCTCTGGTGACGGACGTTCTTGGCAATGTCGCAGAAACTGCAACTTCCAACGTTTTCATGGTCCGCGGCGGTGAGGTGTTCACCCCGGCCGCCAACGGCACGTTCCTCAACGGCATCACTCGCCAGAGGGTCATCAACCTGTTGCGCAATGCGGGCATTTCCGTTCATGAAACCGTTCTGAAAATTGACGACTTCCGCCAGGCAGACGAAATCTTTTCTTCAGGCAACATGAGCAAAGTCGTCCCGATCGTCGGTTTCGATGACCGCAAACTGGAATATGGACCGCTGACCAAACGCGCTCGTGCCCTTTATTGGGAATGGGCCCACGCCTGATATCCACACACAACATCTCCGGTCCTCCGACCGGAGATGTTTTTCACCGCTCGCAAATCTGACATCGCCGTTACATGATCGAACATACGCCCCTTTTTCTCGCAATCGCAGTCATTGCGGCATTTCTTGTCGGGCTTTCAAAAGGTGGCTTGCCGTCGGTTGGTACACTTGCCGTTCCCTTGATGGCATTAGTCATATCACCCGTCACTGCTGCTGCGCTTTTGCTTCCGATCTATGTCATCAGCGATATGTTCGGGCTGTATCTTTACCGCCGCCATTTTTCCCCACGCAATCTCGCGATCCTGACTCCCGCCGCGATTCTCGGCGTCGGCATCGGATGGATGTTCAGTGCGCACCTGTCGCCTACATTCATAGGAATGCTGGTCGGCTTGGTTGGTATCCTTTTCTGTTTCAACGCGTGGTTCGGCGCCCGTTATCGTAAGAAAGCCAGAAAGGCGGATGTGCCCGGCGGAGCATTCTGGGGTGTACTTACCGGACTGACCAGCTTTGTCTCTCATTCCGGGGCTCCACCGTTTCAGATGTATGTGTTGCCACAACACCTCCCGAAGCTGGTCTTCGCCGGTACCTCGACTATTCTTTTCGCCATCGTCAACGCCGTTAAACTCGTTCCTTACTGGCAGTTGCAGCAGTTTTCCCACCTCGATACGTCGCTTGGTCTCTGGCTGGTTCCCGCTGCAATAGTCGGTACCTTCGTCGGCGCCAAGCTGACGCGAATAATGCCGGACGGTCCGTTTTTCTTGCTGGTTCAACTGACCTTGTTCGGACTCTCCATCAAGCTGATTGCCGACTGGACCGTGCCTTATCTCTTCGGTTGAATAGTTTCAGCCATCGCTTGCAACGCTTCGTCCCTTCAGTCACGATGCCTGTATCAAGCGCCTTTTGGGAGAGAGGAAGCGGGGATGGCTGATGCTGATGCGATTATCATCGGAGCAGGACTAGCGGGGCTTGTCGCGGCTCACGAGCTGGCTGCTGCCGGGCGCAAAGTCATTCTCCTCGAACAGGAAGGCGAAAACTCCATCGGCGGACAGGCATTCTGGTCGCTCGGTGGACTGTTTATGGTCGACAGTCCCGAACAGCGTCGTCTTGGAATCAAGGACAATATTGATCTCGCACGGCAAGATTGGTTCGGCTCGGCACAATTTGATCGACCCGAAGACCACTGGCCAAAGCGCTGGGCGGAATCTTATCTGGCGTTTGCCGCCGGAGAAATGCGATCCTGGCTCCACAGTCTCGGCATGCGCTGGTTTCCTGTTGTGGGCTGGGCAGAGCGCGGCGGCGCGCGAGCAGATGGTCACGGCAATTCCGTGCCGCGTTTTCATATTACGTGGGGCACTGGGCCCGCCGTCGTTGCGCCGTTCGAACGATCTCTTCGTGAAGCGATCGGCAAAGGGCTTATTACCTTGAAATGCCGCCACCGAGTCAACAGCATAGCCACTACAGACGGACGAGCCAGCGGCGTCTATGGCGAAGTGCTGGCCCCTTCGACCGTTGAGCGCGGGAAACCTTCATCACGAGATGCCGTAGGGGAGTTCGCCTACTTCGCGGACTGCGTGATCGTCACGTCGGGGGGAATAGGCGGAGATCCCGACAAAGTTCGAAGAGCATGGCCACGCGACCGGCTCGGCAATCCGCCGAAAGAAATGGTGTTGGGTGTTCCGGCCCATGTCGATGGGCGAGGCATTGATATCGCGGTAGCCGCAGGCGGTCACGTCATCAATGCCGATCGCATGTGGCACTACACGGAAGGCGTGCGCAACTGGGACCCGATTTGGCCGAACCATGGCATTCGCATTCTGCCGGGACCGTCTTCCATGTGGTTCGACGCCAGGGGTGATCGCCTCCCTGCCCCCTATCTCCCCGGTTTCGACACACTGGGCACGCTCAAACATATTCTATCCACCGGCTACGATTATTCCTGGTTCGTCCTGACGGAGAAAATCATTCGTAAGGAATTCTCCCTGTCCGGATCGGAACAAAACCCGGATATCACCGGCAAGGACTGGAAACTCTTGCTTAAAAGCCGCCTTGGTAAAGCCCCGCCACCTCCGGTGAAGGCATTTCTGGACAATGGAGCGGATTTCGTCACAGCGGTTACGCTTGATGAACTCATTGCAAAAATGAACAGTCTAACGGGAGAAAAGCTTCTCAAGCTTGACCATATACGCGATCAAATCGAAGCGCGGGACCGCGAGCTGATCAATCGCTATTCCAAGGATGCTCAGGTAATGGCGATTCATAATGCCAGGGCCTATATCGGCGATCGTCTTACACGCGCCGTTCCCCTGCATCCAATGCTGGAAGCTTCCAATGGTCCACTCATTGCAGTCAAACTTCATATTCTGACACGCAAGACACTCGGCGGCCTGCATACCGACTTGGACGCCCAGGTTCTCAATTCAGCTGGAGAAAGAGTACCTGGCCTGTACGCTGCAGGTGAGGCCGCCGGTTTCGGCGGCGGCGGCTATCACGGATATAACGCGCTTGAGGGGACGTTTCTTGGCGGCTGCATCTTTTCCGGTCGGACGGCGGGCCGGGCTGCAGCTGCAGCCTCGCTCTAACTCTCGTTCCCTGGCATCGCTCCTAAAGGGCCGCTTCCATATATGAGTTTTTTATTTTTCGGTCCCGGCTTCGCTCTCGAAACCCTATGCCAAACGGCAACATAATGCCCCTGTAAGAAACAGGGAGCCCTCTCGGGCATGATTATGGATTTCTTCGTCCTTGCAATCGGCATCGGCTTTTTTAGCCTGCTGTTCGGCTATTTGCGCATCTGCGAAAGGCTTTGAGGCAGGTCATGATGATCGAATACATCGCCGGCGCTTTGGTCGCCGTCTTCATAGCCGCCTATCTTCTTTATGCGCTTTTGCGACCAGAACGATTCTAAGCGGGTTTCTGGCCGACACCACGTAACCGGCAGCTATTCAGTCCTCGGAAAAGACAATGACCCTTAATGGATGGATTCAGATCCTCGTTTTCTGCGGGATCATCATTTTGCTCGTCAAGCCGCTCGGCGGCTACATGACGCGCGTTTTCAACGGTGAACGGACTTTTCTTTCACCAATCCTGGTGCCTGCGGAGCGCGGGCTTTATCGTCTCGCAGGCACGAGCGAACGCGAAGAGCAGCACTGGACAACCTACACCGTTTCCCTGCTTCTTTTCAACCTGGCGGGCTTTTTGCTCCTTTACGTGCTCCAGCGGGTTCAAGGCTCCCTGCCCTTCAATCCGATGGGCATGAGCAACGTTCCCGCTGATCTCGCCTTCAACACCACCGCAAGTTTTGTCACCAACACCAACTGGCAGAACTATGGCGGCGAAAGCACACTCTCTTACGTGACGCAAATGGCAGGGCTGACAGTGCAAAACTTCGTTTCAGCTGCGACCGGCGTTGCCATCGCCATAGCGCTCATTCGCGCGTTCTCGCGTAAGTCGATGAAGACGCTTGGAAATTTCTGGGTCGATCTTACGCGCTGCACGCTCTACATCCTACTGCCCTTGTGCGTCCTCCTTACCTTGGCTTTCGTCAGTCTCGGCGTGCCGCAAACGATTGGAGCCTATGCCGAAGCTACGACGCTGGAGGGTGCGCGACAGGTGATAGCGCTCGGGCCAGTCGCCTCGCAACTCGCGATCAAGATGCTTGGCACCAATGGCGGCGGCTTTTTCAACGCCAATTCCGCGCATCCTTTCGAAAACCCCGACGCCATTTCCAACCTGATCCAGATGGTTGCGATTTTCGCCATCGGTGCTTCGCTGACCAACGTCTTCGGGCGGATGGTCGGCAACGAGCGCCAAGGCTGGGCGATCTTTGCCGCCATGGGCATATTGTTCGTCGCGGGCGTTGCAGTCTGCTACTGGGCGGAAGCCACCGGCAATCCTCTTATCCATGCACTCGGAATTGACGGCGGCAACATGGAAGGTAAGGAAACACGCTTCGGCATCGCTATGTCCGCGCTATTCGCCGTTGTTACAACCGCTGCCTCATGTGGCGCAGTGATCGCCATGCATGACAGCATGATGGCGCTCGGCGGAATGATCCCCATGATCAATATGATGCTTGGGGAGATAATCATCGGCGGGGTTGGCGCAGGCTTCTACGGCATAGTCCTCTTCGTCGTCGTCGCCATTTTCGTAGCTGGCCTGATGGTTGGGCGAACTCCCGAATATCTCGGCAAAAAAATCGAAGCCAAGGAGGTGAAGATGGCGATGCTGGCCGTCCTTTGCCTGCCGTTGTCCATTCTTGGATTCACGGCCATTGCTTCGGTCCTACCGACAGGTCTGGCGTCAATCGCCAACCCCGGCCCGCATGGCTTCTCGGAAATCCTCTACGCCTATACCTCAGGGACAGCGAATAATGGTTCTGCCTTTGGTGGATTATCCGGCAATACGCCGTGGTACAACATCACGATCGGTCTCGCCATGTTGATGGGAAGGTTTCTCGTCATCATTCCGGCTCTCGCAATCGCCGGTTCGCTTGTCGCCAAGAAAGCCGCTCCGCAATCCGCCGGTACCTTCCCGACAACAGGCCCGCTTTTCGTCGGCTTGCTGATTGGCGTCATTCTCGTAGTCGGTGGCTTGATTTTCTTCCCCGCGCTGGCGCTCGGGCCCGTCGCCGAGCACTTCGCAATGATCAAGGGACAAATGTTCTGATGCTGCGCCCCTCAAACTGCATCCTCTCTATCCTTCTGGCAACGACCGCCATCCTTCTCGCGGTTCAGCTTGCCGGGTTGATCTGAGATTTTCCGAAACGGAAACGTAATTTACTGGAGCCTCCTTTATGAGCCAGTCCAAATCCGCGAGCATTCTCGATGCCCGCATCCTTTTACCCGCCATCGGCGATGCCTTCCGCAAGCTCAACCCGAGGAGCCTTGCACGCAATCCGGTAATGTTTGTGGTTGCAGTCGTTTCACTGTTGAGCACTTTGCTTCTCCTGAAGGACGTTGCCACCAGCAATCCCGATGCCAGCTTCTCGTTCCAGATCGTTCTCTGGCTATGGTTCACGGTTCTGTTTGCGAATTTTGCTGAAGCCGTCGCCGAAGGACGTGGAAAGGCGCAGGCGGACTCCCTGCGCCGCACACGAACAGAAACGCAGGCCAAACTTCTGGATAGTCCGGAAAGCCAAAGCTGGAAGAATGTACCGGGGACCAGTCTGAAGGTGGGTGATGTGGTTCTGGTGGAAGCCAGTGACATTATTCCCTCGGATGGCGAAGTCATCGAAGGCGTGGCCTCCGTTAACGAAGCGGCCATCACCGGGGAATCCGCACCGGTCATTCGCGAGTCCGGCGGCGACCGCTCCGCCGTCACCGGTGGAACACAGGTCCTGTCCGACTGGATCAAGGTCCGCATCACTGCCGCGCAGGGTTCAACCTTCATCGACAAGATGATCAGCCTGGTGGAAGGTGCCGAACGTCAGAAGACGCCGAATGAGATCGCACTCAACATTCTGCTTGCAGGCATGACGCTGATATTCGTTCTGGCCGTTGTGACAATCCCGAGTTTTGCGACCTATGCAGGCGGTTATGTTCCGGTCACAGTGCTGGTTGCACTGTTTGTAACACTCATCCCGACTACAATCGGCGCCTTGCTTTCCGCTATTGGCATTGCGGGCATGGATCGTCTCGTTCGGTTCAACGTGCTTGCCATGTCTGGTCGTGCCGTAGAGGCCGCAGGGGACGTCGACACGCTTCTTCTCGACAAGACCGGAACGATCACCCTCGGCAATCGTCAGGCGACTGCTTTTGTACCTGTCAGCGGCGTAACCGCGCAAAACTTGGCCGACGCGGCACAGTTGGCTTCGCTTGCCGATGAGACACCGGAAGGTCGCTCTATCGTCGTTCTTGCCAAGGAAAAATACGGCCTGCGTGGGCGCGACATGCAGAGCCTTCACGCTCATTTTGTACCGTTCACCGCACAAAGCCGCATGAGCGGGGTAGATGTTGAAGGTTCTGTCATTCGCAAAGGTGCGGTGGATGCGGTGCTCGCCTATGTGGAGCAGAGCAGCCGCGTTGATCAAGGCACCCTGTCCGGACTGCAATCCATCGCTGATACGATCGCCAAGGCGGGCGGCACACCGCTTGCTGTCGCCAAGGATGGTCAACTCCTTGGTGTCGTGCATCTGAAGGACATCGTCAAAGGCGGCATCCGTGAACGCTTCGCGGAACTGCGCCGGATGGGTATTCGTACAGTCATGATTACCGGTGATAACCCGATGACCGCAGCAGCCATCGCCGCCGAAGCCGGGGTGGACGACTTTCTGGCGCAGGCAACGCCTGAAAACAAACTGTCTTTGATCCGCGAGGAACAGTCCAAGGGCAAACTTGTTGCAATGTGCGGCGATGGCACCAATGATGCCCCTGCCCTTGCGCAAGCTGATGTAGGCGTGGCCATGAACACCGGCACGGTTGCCGCGCGTGAAGCAGGCAATATGGTCGACCTCGACAGTGATCCCACGAAACTCATCGAAATTGTTGAGATCGGCAAGCAATTGCTGATGACGCGGGGGGCACTGACCACATTCTCCATCGCCAATGACATTGCGAAGTACTTTGCAATCATTCCGGCGATGTTTCTGGCCTTTTATCCGCAGTTGGGCGCGCTCAACATTATGGGATTGGCTTCTCCACAGAGTGCCATTTTGTCGGCCATCATCTTCAATGCCCTGATCATTGTGGCCCTGATCCCGCTTTCGTTGAGAGGCGTCACCTATAAGCCGGTCGGCGCAGGCGCTCTCCTTTCGCGTAATCTTTTAATCTACGGACTCGGCGGTGTCGTCGTGCCGTTCGTGGGCATCAAGGCCATCGATCTGGCGATTATCACCCTTGGCCTCGTATAAGGATAAGCAAAAATGCTGAAACAACTTCGTCCAGCGCTTGTCATGATCGTGTCGCTTACCGTTATAACCGGATTACTCTATCCGCTCGGCATGACCGGCATCGCCCAAGCGATCTTTCCGGCGAAAGCCAGTGGCAGCCTTATCGAAAAGGACGGCACAATCATCGGCTCCCAATTGATCGGCCAGAATTTTACCAGCGATCGGTATTTTCACGGTCGGCCATCTGCCGCAGGAAAAGACGGTTACGATGCCGCAAGCTCCGGTGGTTCCAATCTGGGCCCAACCAATCCAAAGCTCATTGAGCGGATTAAAGCGAACGCCGCGGCCCTTGCGCACCAAGAAGGCTCTACAGAACCACCGATTGACCTCGTGACAACATCTGCAAGCGGTCTTGATCCGCATATCTCCCCGGAGGCAGCCTTCTATCAGGTGCCTCGCGTTGCAAAGGCACGCGGGATTGATGAAGCCGCATTGCGCCGGATTGTAGAGCAACAGATCGAACCTCGTGAACTTGGATTCCTCGGGGAGCCGGTGGTCAATGTTCTCGAGCTGAACCTTGTTCTGGACAGGGACGAAACCAAGTAGAATAACTCGGGCGGCAAGATTTGCCGCCCTTTCCTGTTAGGAGCCTTGTTTGACATCGGACCCGCTTCGTTTCGGCGAAAACAGACCCTCCCCGGATGCTCTGCTTGAACAGGCGGAACGCGAGACGCGTGGCCGTCTGAAGATATTTCTCGGTGCTGCGCCAGGTGTCGGCAAGACCTATGAAATGCTGATGTCGGGCCGCGCGCGCAAAGCTGATGGAATAGATGTCGTCATCGGCATTGTCGAAACGCACGGACGAGCGGAGACTGAAGCCCTTACTGAAGGGCTTGAAATCATTCCTCGCGCGCGCGTTGCATATCGGGGTCATCAACTCGAAGAAATGGATATCGATGCGGTTCTGGCGCGCAAGCCGCAGCTGGTTCTGGTAGATGAACTTGCACATACGAATGCGCCCGGCAGCAGGCATCCCAAGCGGTATCAGGATGTAGAGGAAATTCTGGCGCGCGGTATCGACGTTTACACAACGCTCAATATCCAGCACGTCGAAAGCCTGAATGATGTTGTGGCGCAGATCACCCGTATTCGCGTGCGTGAAACTGTGCCCGACAGCATAATCGACCGTGCCGACGACATCGAACTGATTGATCTCACCCCCGGAGATCTCATTAAACGGCTCAATGAAGGCAAGATCTACCTTCCCAAGACAGCGAAACGGGCGATCCGCAATTATTTTTCCCCCGGCAACCTGACAGCGTTACGCGAACTGGCGCTGCGCCGCACCGCCCAACGTGTAGACGAACAGCTTCTCAGCCATATGCGCGCTCATGCGATAGAAGGGCCCTGGGCGGCAAGCGATCGCATATTGGTCGCCGTCGATGACAGTCCGCGCAGTGTATCGCTTGTTCGCTATGCCCGTCGGCTTGCAGATCGCCTTCGCGCCCCATGGGCCGCAATCCATATCGAAACCGCCCGTTCTGCGGGGCTCGCCGATGAAGCAAAGGACAGGCTTGCAACGGCGTTGAGGCTTGCCGAACAGCTTGGCGGGGAAACGATCACCATTCCGGGCCAGTCAGTAGCCGAAGACATTGTTCGCTACGCTTCAGCTCACAACTTCACTCAGATCGTAGCCGGAAAGTCCATAAAGTCGCGTTGGCGCGAGATGATTGACGGGTCCGTCGCGCGCGAGCTTGTCCGGCTTTCCGGTGCTATCGATATTCATATAACAGCCGGGGTCGAGCACGAAAATGGGAGCGCCAGCCGCAAGATAAACACCGCCCGGCACAACACACCGCCCGATGTAACGCCCTATCTGATCGGCATGGCAATGACCGGCGTAGCCCTTGTTGTCGGGCTGTTGCTCGATCAGTTTTTGGATGTGCGCAGCATAGCGCTGGTATTCGTTGTTGGCGTTCTTGGTGTCGCAGTCACCCTCGGTCTTTGGCCTGCGCTTTTTGCATCCGTAATCAGCGCATTCGCCTATAACTTCTTTTTTCTCTCGCC
Organism: Brucella sp. IR068; assembly: GCF_049065885.1. Classification (NCBI taxonomy): domain Bacteria; kingdom Pseudomonadati; phylum Pseudomonadota; class Alphaproteobacteria; order Hyphomicrobiales; family Brucellaceae; genus Brucella; species Brucella sp. IR068. The sequence goes on from NZ_JBAKHE010000004.1 coordinate 186,021, forward strand.
ACTTTACACGCTTTCAATCGCCGATCCCGAAAGTGTCGTAGCGTTGGTTTTCTTCCTGTTTGTGAGCGTTATCGCCAGCAATCTGGCAAGTCGCGTCCAAAGGCAGGCCGCGGCTGCGCGACAACGCGCGCGCATGACGGAAGATCTGTATCTCTTCAGTAAAAAGCTGGCAGGAACAGGTTCAATTGATGATGTGCTCTGGGCAACGGCATTCCAGATCGCATCCATGCTCAAGGTAAGGGTCGTAATTCTGCTTCCCGACGTTAACAGCATTGCTGTCAGGGCCGGTTATCCGCCAGATGATACTCTGGACGATGCTGATATAGCTGCCGCGCACTGGACCTGGGAGCATGACTTGCCGGCAGGCCGCGGCGCCAATACGCTGCCGGGTGCAAAGCGGCTCTATCTGCCTCTCAAAACTGCACGAACGTCCGTTGGCGTTATCGGTCTCGATAATGATCGTGTGGGCCCAATTCTCACGCCTGAGCAACAGCGTCTCTTCGAAGCTCTGGCCGATCAGGCAGCAATTGCCATCGAACGCGTTCAGCTTGTTGGCGATGTAGAGCGGGCAAAACTGGCCGCCGAAGCTGACAAGCTGCGTTCGGCATTGCTCACCTCCATCTCGCACGATCTGAAGACCCCTTTGGCTGCCATTCTCGGAGCCGCGACGACACTGCGCGACTATTCCGCATCTTTGCCGGACGCCGACCGATCAGAGCTTGTTGCAACCGTCGTGGATCAATCTGAACGCTTGAACCGCTTCATCGCCAATCTCCTTGATATGACCCGCATCGAAGCCGGTGCGATGAAGCCTAATCTCTCGCTTCATTTTGTTGGAGACCTGATCGGGGCTGCACTCAATCGTGCATCCAGGATACTCGCCTGCCATCAGGTCAACGTCGCGGTTCCAGTCAATCTGCCGATGGTCCACCTTGACGCCGTCCTGTTTGAGCAGGCTTTATTCAATCTGTTCGACAACGCCGCAAAATACGCTCCGGAGAATTCGCCCATTACGGTTAAAGCTCACGCGGATACATCCAACATAACGCTGGAAATCTCGGATCGAGGCCCAGGGATTCCTCATGACGATCTGGAGCATGTGTTCGATACGTTCTATCGTGTGCGTAAAGGAGATCACGTTCAGGCTGGCACCGGACTGGGTCTTCCTATCGCACGCGGTTTCATCGAGGCGATGGGAGGCTCCATCCGGGCAGGTAACCAACAAGAAGGTACTGGCGCTGTATTTACGGTCACCTTGCCCATTCCCGCTGATGAAGTTGACAGGGATTCATGAACGATCCGAAGCTCAAGATTCTAGTTGTCGATGACGAACCAGCCATCCGCAAATTGCTGCGGGTCGGACTGACAACAGAAGGCTATACCGTTGTCGAAGCTGCAGATGGCAGCCAAGCTGACGAACGCATTGCAATGGATAAGCCCGACATCGTGGTGCTCGATCTGGGCCTTCCTGATACCGACGGCCATACTCTGCTCCAACGCTGGAGAGAGAACGGAATAAGCTTGCCAATTCTCATCCTCTCGAGCCGCACCGATGAAGCCGGGATTGTCCGCGCCCTTGAAGAAGGGGCAGATGACTACATCCCGAAACCTTTCGGAATGAAGGAGCTTGCCGCTCGTCTTCGGGTCGCCTTGCGGCATCGACTACAACAGCAGGGACAAAAGCCGCTTTTCCAATGTGGTGGTCTGACCGTCGATCTCGTGCGCCGCATTGTAAAACTGAACGGCGAAGAAATTAAGCTGTCGCCAAAAGAATATGATATCCTGAGCTTGCTCGTACAGCATGCAGGGAAAGTGCTGACTCACCATTTCATCTTAAGCCAGGTCTGGGGACCGGCGGCTGACGTGCAATATCTTCGCATCTATGTCCGCCAGCTACGGCAGAAGATTGAAAAATCGCCGGATCAGCCGCATTATATCCTGACCGAAACAGGCGTCGGTTACAGGCTGCGCGAAGCCGATCCCGCTCTTTGAGGCAACCGGAACCAAGGCTTCGCGAAAGCGTTGTTTGACAAATAGCCAAGGTGACGGAGGCGAGCGTGGTCGAGTTGGTCAACAATATTGAGAATTTGGAATTTATTATCGCCAAGGCTCGGGAATATGATGTTCAGGTTCCCGCTACCGATGAAGACTCCGGATCCAACGCCAGCGATGACAACGAAGTTGATATTCTCGATGCCTCGCTGACCAATCCCACTCGAAAGGAACTTTTTGCGGCTATTCGTTCTCTTAACATAGACGAACGACAGGAACTGCTGGCGCTGATGTGGGTAGGACGGGGTGATTTCAGCGTCGACGAATGGGACGAAGCCCTGTCAACCGCTGCCGACCGCGATAATGGTCGGGAGGCCAAGTATCTTATCGGCACACCACTTCTCGGAGATTATCTTGAGGAAGGGCTGGCCGCTTTGGGCGTCGAGATTGAGGCTTACGATAATGAATAAGAAAAATTGATGCTTCCATGCAGCCTTCTGTTTTGACGCTGCAATGTCCGGGTATTAGTGTCAAAACACAAACCGGGTCCGCTTGAAACGACCCGGGACATTAAGCGCGACGGAGGACGGCACGATGCTTCAGAAAAACCTCATTCAGAAAACAGACTTCTATATCGATGGCGCATGGCGCGCTCCGGTAGAGGCCAAGTCCATTGAGGTCATTAATCCCGCTAACGAGAAGCCTTATGCCGTAATCTCTGCAGGCTCTGCGAAAGACATTGATCTGGCGGTCGCAGCTGCCCGCAAGGCATTCCCGTCCTGGAGCGAAACTTCTGCCGCGGACCGCATCGGTTATATTCGACGGCTCGTGGAAATTTATGAAGCTCGTCTTGAGGAAATGGCCAAGGCGATCTCGCTGGAAATGGGAGCGCCAATCACGCTTGCGCGGGAATCGCAGGCTGCGGCAGGCCTTTCGCATACCAAAGCCTTCATCGCAGCATTCGAGAATTTCGAGTTCGAAGAGCTTCTTTCTCCGAAATTTCCGAACCAGACGATAGTGCGCGAACCGATTGGCGTTTGCGGCCTCATCACGCCCTGGAACTGGCCAATGAACCAGATCGCGCTAAAAGTTATCCCTGCGCTAGCTGTCGGCTGCACCGTCATACTGAAGCCATCCGAGATTGCCCCCATGTCGGCCATGCTCTTCGCCGAGTTTGTGGATGAGGCTGGTTTCCCGCAAGGTGTGTTCAATCTCGTCAATGGCGAAGGTGCTGTCGTTGGTGAGGCCCTGTCGCAGCATCCGGATGTCGACATGATGTCGTTTACCGGCTCGACGCGCGCAGGCACAGCGGTCTCTCGAGCTGCAGCAGCAACGGTGAAGCGGGTTTCGCTTGAACTTGGCGGCAAGTCGCCGAATATCGTTTTCGCCGATGCCGACCTCGAAAAGACCATTGCCCGCAGCCTTGCCCATTGTTTCGAAAATACCGGCCAGTCCTGCAATGCGCCGACGCGCATGCTGGTCGAACGTTCGGTTTACGACAAAGCGGTCGAACTCGCCAGGAAGGTGGCGGAAGGCACGAAGGTTGGTGACCCGGCAGAAGAAGGCGATCATATTGGCCCGCTTTCCTCTTCGATCCAGTTCGAGAAAGTGCAGAAACTGATCCAGAAGGGCATCGACGAAGGTGCTCGGCTTGTGGCTGGTGGAACGGGGCGTCCCGATGGATTCACCGAAGGGGACTTCGTCAAACCAACCGTCTTTGCCGATGTGAATAATGACATGACGATTGCCCGCGAAGAAATCTTCGGACCGGTGCTGGCTATGATCCCCTTCGATACGGAAGAAGAAGCCATCGCCATTGCCAATGACACGCCTTACGGACTTGCAGCCTATATCCAGACCGGCAGCCCGGAACGGGCGAAACGCGTGGCTCGAAAGTTGCGTGCCGGCATGGTGCAGATCAATGGCACCTCCCGCGCGCCGGGCAGCCCGTTCGGAGGCTACAAGCAGTCGGGTAATGGTCGCGAAGGCGGCAAATGGGGGCTGGAAGACTTCATGGAAGTCAAGCTCATCAGCGGCTGAACTTCCAATATAGCAATAAAAAGCGCCGCTTAGCGGCGCTTTTTATTGCAAATCAGGGTTTCTTCATAACGCGGATACGCTGCTCTCCACCAATATTAATCAATTGCGTAGGAGGTGGTATCTTATGAACGTCATGCGTGCCGAAGCTGTCTGGGTAAAACGCATAACCGGCAGGCGGTTGCGGCGGGTTTCGATCGTCAATCAGTCGACCGCCCGTCAATTCGGTCATCGGGTCAGGAATGGCCGAAATCAGCCGCCGGGTATAAGGGTGGGTTGGATTCGAGAAAATCCGATCCCACGGACCACTTTCGACAATCTGCCCGAAATACATGACCGCCACCCGGTCGCTCATATGCTCCACGACGCTCAGGTCGTGGCTGATCATGATGTAGGAAAGGCCAAGCCGCTCCTTCAGCTCCAGGAGCAGATTGATGATCTGCGCCCGGATCGAGACATCAAGGGCCGAAACGGGCTCATCGAGCACGATGACTTTCGGATTAAGTAACAGCGCTCGTGCGATCCCTATACGCTGGCGTTGACCACCGGAAAATTCGTGCGGAAAACGCCTCGCCTGCTCGGGTTTCAAACCAACGAGACGTAGGATCTCTTCAATGCGACCGTCGATTTCGCTACGCGATTTCACGCCGTGAAGTCGCAAAGGTGCAGCGAGCGACGTGTACACCGTCTGGCGAGGATTGAGTGAAGCAAACGGATCTTGAAAGACCATCTGCGCCATCTTCGACCGTTCCAGACGGGAAGGTTCATTCTTGCCTGTGATCGGACGTCCTTCAAAATAGATCTGCCCACTGGTCGGTCTCTGCAAGCCGACTATGGAGAGGGCCAGTGTGGACTTACCGCAACCAGACTCCCCTACAATCGAAAGGCACTCGCCTTTGTTAAGCGTCAGGCTGAGATTGTTGACGGCGCGCAGCAATTGCTTGGAACGACTGAAAATTCCACCGCTCACCGGGAAGTAAACGCAGACATCATCGATGCGAACCAAAGGTTCTGCCAGTTTGGTTGAATGTAGATCATTCATGATGGAAGCACCTCACCACACCGGCATCCTCAAGCGGCGTCCAGCCCGGCTTTTGCGCACGGCAAACATCGGTCGCACGCGTGCAACGCGGCTCGAACCGGCAGCCTTTTGGAAAAGCGGAAATCGATGGCACGACACCCTCGATTTCCTGAAGCCGTAGCTGGCCTTCCGTCTGGCGCGATCCAAGCTGCGGCAGGGACGCCAGAAGACCATGCGCGTAAGGATGTGCCGGATGATGAAACAGATCCGCCGTTACACGCTCCTCGACCAGATGCCCGGCATACATGACACCCACGCGACGACACATTTTCGCAATGACCCCAAGATCATGGCTGATCATCAGAACGGAAGTCCCTCGCGCCGTGCAAAGTTCCTGCATAAGACGCAGAATTTCTGCCTGAACGGTCACGTCAAGCGCGGTCGTGGGTTCATCGGCGATCAGCAGATCGGGATTGCATGCAAGGGCGATCGCGATCATCACACGCTGGCGCATGCCGCCAGACATCTGATGCGGATAGTTCTTCACACGCTGCTCTGGTGCGGGCACCTGAACGCTGGCAAGTGCTTCAATCGCCTTGCGTTCTGCCTCATGCCAGGTTGCCCCCTGATGCAGCACGAACATTTCCGCAATCTGTCTTCCCACTGGTGACAGGGGATTAAGGGCGGTCATCGGTTCCTGAAAAATCATCGCGATACGATTGCCACGCAGCTTTCGCACTTCGCGCGACGACATGGCTCGCAGGTCCTGTCCTTTGAAGCGGATCGCGCCTCCGGTAATTGACAGCGGCTTACGCAACAGCCCGATCATGGACAGCGCGGTGATGCTCTTTCCGCAGCCGGACTCGCCCACCAGACCAAAGGTCTCGCCAGCGGCGATTGTGAACGATACATCCTCGACCACGTTATGTTTGCTTGAACCGGAAACGATATCGATGCGAAGATTTTCGACTTCTAGAAGTGGTTGTTCGCTCATACTTTGCGCGTCCTCATATGCGGGTCGAGCCAGTCACGAAGACCATCGCCGAACAGATTGAGTCCGAGTACCGTGAGGAAGATAGCCAGGCCCGGAAACACCGCAGCCCAAGGCGCGTTCACAATCAGCTCTCGCGCATCGGTGAGCATGTTCCCCCAGCTTGGATCGGGGGGGCTGATACCGAGACCAAGGTAGGAAAGAGCTGCTTCCGCAAGGATAGCATCGCCCATTCCAAGAGTGCCGATAACAAGGATAGGGCCGATCATGTTCGGCACAATCTGCGTGATCATGATGCGGACATCGCTATAACCGAGCATCTTGGCGGCCTGAACATATCCCTGTTTCTTGAGAGAAAGGGTTGAGCTGCGCGCGATCCGGCAGGTCCAGGACCAGTTCGTCAAACCCAGAGCAAGCAGAAGGCTCGGCAAACCGGGACCGAGGACAGCCATGATTGCCAGAGCAAAGATGAGCGACGGTATCGCCAGCATCAGATTTGTCAGACCGTTGACGAGATCGTCCCACCATCCGCCGAAATAGCCCGCGGAAATGCCAAAACACAAACCAATGACAGTGTTGATGCACTGCGAGACGACGCCGACGGTCAGTGACACCTGCGCGCCATAGAGGATTCGCGAAAAGACATCGCGCCCCTGTGCATCGGTACCAAACCAGAATTGTGTGTCAGGCGGAAGTTCGGCGTTCATCAAATCGGCATCAAGGACCGGGTTATAGTGGGCCAGCAGCGGTGCAAAAATCGCCGCCGCCGCGATGACGATGCATATGAAACCGCCGAATACGAGATTGAAACGGAGCTTCATGGGCTTACTCGTGGCTTATACGCGGGTCGATAACCGCGTAGAGGATGTCAACGATCGTATTGATAACCAGAAACCACAACACGATTACGAGAATTGCCCCCTGCACGACGGGGATGTCGCGCAGCGAAACGCTATCAATCAGCAAGGAACCAAGACCCGGCCACGAGAAAAGTTTCTCCACCACCACGGCCTGCCCCATCATCGATCCGAACTGCAGGCCGATAGTCGTGATGATCAGCACCAGCGCATTTCGCATGACATGCCATTTCACAAGCCGAAAGCTGCTCATGCCTTTGGAACGCGCTGTTCGAATGAAATCGGCACCCATCACTTCAAGCACGGCTGCTCGCGTCGTTCTTGCCAACAGTGCAAGGGGCGCGACACCCAGAGTGAGCGCCGGGAGGATAATATTTCTGATGCCGCCGTCGCCATAACCGAAGCTCGGCAGCCATCCGAGCGTCAATGCAAAGAGATACATGGCGAGCAGACCCAACCAGAATTGCGGCAAGGAAAGACCCGAAACCGCTCCTATCATGGTCACGCTGTCAAGAATGCTTCCGGGTTTCAACGCTGCGAGAAATCCGAGCGGCACCCCGATCAGGATAGCAAGTCCCATCGCGGCAAAAGCGAGCTTCAGCGTGGGCCACATTCGCTCCTGAATAAGCGAGATAACCGGCTGCCTTGAACGATAAGAAGTCCCTAGATCGAACTGCGCCAACTGAACGAGATAGTTACCGAAACGCACATGAACAGGCTTGTCGAGCCCGAATTCCTGGGTGATCTTCTCGACCATTTTCGGATCGTTCATGCCCTTGCCATTGGCGATAAGGCCGGAAGCGATGCTACCTGGAACCACGCTGAAGATAACGAAAATCAACAACGATACCGCCACGACCGTCGGTATCATCTGTAGGACGCGCCGGAAAATAAAATAGAGCACACGGTCCTCCTTTCGGATCAGCGCCGATTACGCTGGAGCAAAGGGGATCAGTGGCCCGCCCGAGAAAGAGCGGGCCGATCCAGAACAGCTGGAACTAGCGACCGGCCGGAACCGTGTCGTCCACCCAGAGCTTTTCATAGGACTGAACCGCGAGTTCCGCCGAGTTCGGCTGCAGGCCATGCAGCCATGGCTGGTGTGCCATCACTGCCTTGTTGTAGTTGAAGAACCAGACCGGCGCTTCTTCCTGCAACAGATTGTTCGCCTTCTTCAGAAGTTCGTTCTTCTCTTCTTCGGTTTTTGCCACCTTGGCTTCGTCGACAATCTTGTCGAATTCCGCATTGGAGAATTTTTGATAATTGCATGCGGATTGCGGCGTCGCGGAATAGAAGCACTGCATCGCGGTGAGTGCATCGGGCCCGCTTTCGAGCGACCACATATAGGCCTGGAAATTGCCAGCCGGAACCACATCAGCAAGCACAGAGGCCTCTACCGGCTTGGCCTTCACCTTGATGCCGACCTTGGCGAGCATCGGAATGATCGCCTGAACAATGGTCAAACCCCAGCTCTCATTCTGCGTTGCAGTCAGTTCGAACTCGAAACCATCTGGATATCCGGCTTCTGCGAGCAAGGCTTTCGCTTTTTCGGGATCATACGGATATGGCTTCGCATCCTTGTCGAAGGCTGGTGATGAGTTTGGAAGCCAACCTACAGCACGATAGGCCTTGTCCTTGACCAGACGCTTGATGATGAGATCGCTATCGATCGCGTAGTTGATTGCCTGACGGACGCGCTTGTCCTGGAACGGCTTGAAATCCGGGTTGAAGCCGACGGCGCGCGTATAAACTTCCGCCACCTCGACCATGTTCTTCGCCAGTTCGGGGTCGGCAAGATAGGCAGTGTACTGCGCGGGGCCAAGCACAGCTACATCGATTTCCTTGTTGCGGAACGCGACATCGCGCGCCGCCGCATCACCCATGATCATGATATTGATCTTGTCGGCGTAAGGCTTGCCCTTCTCGTAGTATTTGTCCCACTTCTCGACCGTGAGGCGTGAGCCGGGAACATATTCGGCAAACTTGTATGGTCCGAGACCGACGGGGTGGCGCTGAAATTCCTCACTGTCCCCCTCGCCTGCAGGATAGATCGCTGTGTTGTTACGCATAAACTGGAAACCCGGATCGATCGGCTGCTTCAACGTGATCTCGAGCGTATGGTCATCGATCTTCTTCAGACCGGAGATTTCCTTGGCCTTACCCTGCGTATATTCCTCCGCTCCTTTGATCTCGGCAATGTAGCGTGCTGGTGGGAATGCCTTTTTCGGGTCCATTATCCGTGTGTAGCTCCAGATAATGTCGTCTGCCGTCAAAGGCTTGCCATTGTGGAAAAATGCATCCTGACGAAGCTTGTAGGTATAGACGAGCCGGTCGTCGGACACGGCCACGTCCGTTGCAAGACCGAGCACCGGCTTGTTCAAATCGGCATCCCAATCATAGAGCGTGCGGTGAATAGCTTTGGCGTAGAACTCGTCCTGCGTGGCAGGCGATGCCTGAATGTCCAGCGTCGAGAAGCTGTCGCCGTAAGGCGCGACGAAATTGATAACGCCCCCTGAACGCGGTTCATCCGCAGCATAGGCTGCCGTTCCCGTCAACAGAGCTGCGGACAGCGCCGCCAGCAATGCAAATTTTCTCATATTGTTCCCCTTCATAAGTGTCATTCTTGCGATTCAGATGAACCGTTCATTCGGACAGTTCCGCCGAAACTTCGCTGTCCGACATTGCGCCGAAGCGTTTCCGCTTCAATTCTTTTTATGATCCGGCAGGAACCGGAGTATCGCTTCACGACCGTTCGAACACGATCTCACCGTCGCGTAGGGTAAGAACACAATGCGTGTCGTTGAGAATTTCTTCCGGCTTTGCAGTGAGCATGTTGCGCGTGAAAACTGCAATATCGGCAACCTGTCCAGGCACGAGCTTGCCCTTCACATTCTCCAACTTCTGTGAAAAAGCTCCGAACTCGGTGTAAACCTGCAGAGCCTCTTCAATGGTCACGCACTCGCGGGCATCCATCACCGTCCCCTTGCCCGTTTCACGGGTCAGCATCGAATAGATATTCGGATAGGGATTGGGGTGACAAACCGGCGCATCGCTGCCGGTCGCGGGTTTGAAACCGAGATTTTTCCACGTCTTCAGCGGGTAGCTTGAAAGGGCGCGTTCCTCGCCGAGAACAGAAATATAGGCATCTCCAAAATCATAGATGAAGACCTGTTGCGGGCACGGATAAATGCCGGCCTTCTTCATCCGCTCGTGTTGCGCCGGCGTGGAGAAACCGCAATGCTCGATACGATGGCGGCGGTCGGGATCGGGATAAGCGACTAGCGCCTTTTCATAGGCCATGATCAGCTGGCCGATTGCTGCATCGCCGATAGCGTGGCATGCCAGTTGGTAACCCTTCTTATGCGCGTCCAGCACCAGCGCTTCCAATTCCGCGTCCGGTAATATCTGGACACCGATATTGTTGTCGTCGCCAAGATAAGGCTTGCTCATCCACGCGGTCCGCCCGCCTGCTGAGCCATCGAGGAAAATCTTGACGGCACCGACCGTCAGCATGTCGTCACCGACACCGGAAACAAGCCCTGCTTTATAGCATTCCTCAACGATGGAAGGCCCAAGGTCGCCAAGCAGTACGAGCCAGGTGCGTACCGGCAAACGCTTTTGCAGCTTCGCGATGTTGTAGGCACGGATTTCATCGAAGCCCGCAACCTGACCGACAGCTGCATCCATAACGCTGGTAATGCCGTAGGAAAGAAGAAGGTTGCCCGCAGCCTCAATGGCTTCGATCATTTCTTCCGTCGTCGCCTTGGGGATAGCCCTGCGAACGGCGCCTTGAGCATTTTCAGCCACCATTCCGGTCAGAACGCCATTTTTCTGTTCGATCAAACCGCCTTCCGGTACCGGGAAGTTTTCATCCACACCGGCCAGCTCAAAGGCTTTCGAGTTGAAGATCGACACGTGGCCACAAGCACGTACGAGCATGACGGGATGGTTTGGAGCGACCGCATCGAGCTCCGACTTATGGGGATGACGACCGACGTCGAGCTTCGTCTGGTCATAACCGCGTGCTTTGATCCAGGTCCCGGGAGGCGCAGAAGCAGCCTTCTCGCGAATGGCATCAAGCAGGCTCTGTAATGTTGGCGCGGCCTGCGGTGTCGCATCAATCCATTTGAGTGTAAGCCCGACCGAGATAAGATGCAGATGGGCATCATTTAATCCGGGTGTCGCGAAGCGCCCTTCGAGGTCGATCAAACGGGTTTTGTCGCCCCTCAAGGACCATATCTGGTCCTTCGTACCCGTAGCAAGCACCTTGCCTTGCCAGATGGCCAGGGCTTCAACTGTGCCCTCTTCGTATCCACACCAGATCGTGCCGTTATAAACTATGGTATCGGCACACAATTCGGGCATTACAGGCATTTCAGCGATCCCCTCCCTACGTCACGCTTATATAAGTGTAGGGAGATTTCCATTGATGCTTTGACCGATCAAGCCGTGGATTTGTTAAATTTGTAGGGGGCAAATTGTTCAAAATGACAAGTCTACGGTCAATTTGCCGAAATTTTTGCAAAGTTGAGGTGAAACCGGTCGATCAAATCGGCAAAGACTGCCGCCAAATGGTTATCGCCGCCTCTGGCCTGTCAACAATCACAGCTTTAAAATATCTGCAGACACGCAAATGATAGGCAGCATCGCTCAACAGAGCACGGTCTCAAGAAGCGAATTGTCGACATACCCCCGACCCATTCCTTGGCGACTGACGACACCAGCGCAATTGGCCGTTAAGGGATGGGCAATGGGGCGTCCCGGTTCACAAATAACGATACGCCCCGTCAAAACGACAATCAAACGATCAGTATGCCGATCCCGGCGTGCGTTCTGCCAACTGTTCGGGAGTCAGCAAATCCGCGTGATGGGCACGTGCGACATCCGGATGCGACCGGAGGCGACTTTTGAGATTATTTGCACCTACCTCGCGGAAGATCGGATTAAGCGCGTCCACAGTCACGCCGCGTTCCTTGGTCTTCAACTCCTCCGGCAAATCGATAACCGGAATAGTCGCATCGTAACGAGCGCCAAGGAAGAACGCGACTGAGAAGCGTTCAACACCTGCTGGCGGCGCGACGACGCCGTGTACATCCGCCCGCACGAATCCGTTCGTGGCAAGCTCAAGCAGTTCCCCGGTATTGATGACAAAGGTGCCTGGGACTGGAGGCGCATCGATCCATTCGCCGTCTTCGCGTTGAACCCTCAAACCGGGAACAACATCCTGCAGGAGGACGGTAACGAAGCCACCATCCTTATGGGCACCCACCCCTTGTTCGCTTTCCGCCACATCGCGGCCCGGATAACGAATGATCTTCAAGAGCTGAGACGGATGCGGTTCGTAAATCTGGGCGAAAAAGTCTTCCGGCTGTCCCAATGCAGCAGCGATGGCTTTCAGAATGTCGATGCCGACACGCGTCACCTCGGCCTGATAGGCAAGCAGCAACGGCTTGAGTTCCGGCAACGCATCCGGCCATTGGTTCGGGCCGATCAGTCGCTTCCACGCCGGGCTGTCCGAACCAATTACGGCGGGCTCCGATTCAGTGTTGATATCCAGCTGTTCACGCCAGTCCTGCTGGCCGCGTGTCCGTTCAAAGCCAGCTCGATTGTAGCCTCGAAAATGGGGCGACTTCACCATTTCGATCTTCAGCTTTTCTTCCGCGGGCAGTGCGAAGAACTTCTTCGCCGTACTTACTACGTCTTCCACGAGTTTTGGATCGACGTCGTGGCCCGTAAGATAGAAAAAACCGTGGTCGTGAAGCGTCCGGCGCAATTCTTCAATAAAGCTGCCGCGCTCCTCCGCACTTCCGTTGAAACGGGACAGATCAAGCAAAGGCAGGTTGATCGGCGTGGTATGTATGGTCATGGAAACCTCCTGAAAATTCTTAGCGCGAGCGACGGCTGCGGGCCACGCGGTGATTGACAAGGCGAGCGGCATAATCGCCGGTAATCTGAATGGATTGCACGATTGCAACCAGAATGATGACAACGGCGATCATGACTTCCGGCATGAAGCGTTGATATCCGAAACGAATTCCGAGATCGCCCAAGCCACCGCCGCCGACCGTTCCTGCCATCGCCGAGTATCCGACAAGGCTGACAAGGGTAACCGTTTGCCCGGCAATAATCCCCGGCAGCGCCTCTGGCAGCAGCACCTTGAAGATGATCTGGATAGGCGTCGCGCCCATGCTTTCCGCAGCCTCGATCAGGCTTTGGTCTACTTCACGCATCGCCGTTTCCGCTAGTCGCGCGTATAAGGGTACGATTGCCACTGTCAGAGGAACGATGGCTGCATAGGTGCCAACCGTGGTTCCAGCAATCAGGCGCGTCAGGGGAATGATCGCCACCATCAGGATGATGAACGGCGTGGATCGAACCAGATTGACGATCGTGCCTGCTATGCGGTTAAAAGCCGGTCGTTCAAGAAACTGGCCGGGGCCGGTAACAACCAGCGCGACGCCCAGCGGTAGGCCGATCAAAGTGGACAGGACAGCTGATGCGGCCACCATAATGGCCGTCTGCCTCAGCGATTCAAGCAAGAGCCCGGCGAGCGCCGGGGGAAGCAGATCGGACAACATGGCCGATAACCTCTCCATGAAGATTGAGTGAAGAAAGATAGCTTCGGACAGCGGCAAGATCAGCCGGACCGTGCTCAGCGACAAGCGTCATGATGCCCAGAGGTTTGCCGCAAATATAATCTATACGTCCATGCAGTATGTTCGGATTTATCCCGAAACGCTGCACAAGCGTTGCAACGACAGGCGCGTGGGCGGCATCACCGGCGAACACGATACGCAGAACGGGATCCGATCCCGCTACAGGTTCCGGCAGTAGCCGCCGAGACACTTCCGCCGGAAGATCATGAGCAACAATGCTTGCCAGAAATGACCGGGCGGTTGGGGATTGCGGAAAAGCGAAAACATCGAAAGTCGGGCCACTTTCAACGACCCTGCCGCCATCGAGAACCGTCACATAGTCAGCGATGTCGCGTACTACCTCCATTTCATGCGTAATAAGCACAATCGTCAGGCCGAGGCGTCGATTGATGTCTTTCAATAAAGAAAGAATTTGTTCCGTGGTTTCGGGATCAAGCGCTGAGGTAGCCTCATCGGATAGCAGGACGCTGGGCTCCAGAGCCAATGCCCGCGCTATGCCGACACGCTGCTTCTGACCGCCTGACAGTTCCGATGGATAAGCACCAGCCTTTTCCTTGAGGCCCACCAACTCAAGCAGATCGTTAACACGCGATTTTATAGTTTTCCGATCAATACCGGCGAGTTCCAACGGTAGAGCTACATTACCATAAGCAGTTCGCGAGGAAAGGAGGCTAAAATGCTGAAATATCATTGATACTTCACGCCTGACCTGCCGTAGTTCTTCTTGCCGGAGGGTTGTGATCTCACGGCCCGAAACAAAGACTTTCCCATCGCTTGGATGCACCAGTCCGTTCAGGCAACGGACCAGCGTACTCTTCCCTGCACCTGAGCGGCCAATGATACCGTGAATGGTTCCCTTTTCAATCTGAAGCGAAACATTGTCGATGACCGGACCAGCCTTCTCGTCATAGGTCTTTGTCAGCGAACGTATGTCGATGATCGACAGTGGTGATGTCACATCACCCAGTGCCGTATTCGACATATTTTCGCTGCGTACGAGCACATTCATCTCACCAACCCGCTATGATGTTGCCGCCGAATTTCTTCTCGATGAACGCTTTGACGTCGGGGGACTTATAGGATTCGATTAGCGTCTGGACCCAGGGCGCATCCTTGTTCTTTTCCGCGACAGCAAGCAGGCAGAAATAATCGGATAGCTGATCTTCAATCAAAATCGCATCACGGCTCGGCACCAGCCCGGCACTCAGCGCGAAATGCGAAGTGATAACGGAAAAATCCACGTCTTCCAGCGACCGGGGAAGCTGGGCCGTTTCCATTGGAATAATTTTGACCTTCTTCGGATTATCAACGATATCGAGTTCGGTTGCGTTGAAAGTCACCCCCGGTGTGAGCTTGAGAACGCCCCCCGCCTCGAGAAGTTTCAGGGCACGACCCGCATTGCTGGGATCATTGGGAATCGAAATCTGTGCCCCCTCCGGCAGTTCGCCAAGTGATTTATATTTGTGCGAATATCCGGCCATCGGCAACAGCACAGTACGACCGCCGACGGCAACAAGGCTGAGACCTCGATCCTTGTTCTGCTGGTCGAAATAAGGCGTATGCTGGAAGCCATTGGCGTCGAGATCACCATCATTCGTTGCCGGGTCGATCAGTGCGCCGTCCGAGAACTCCACAATCTCTATTTCCAATCCCTTTGCCTTGGCGACGGGTGCCAGTGCTTCGGCGATTTCCGCATGTGGACCAGAAGTCACGCCGAAACGGATTTTGTCCGCAAATGCAGGTGAAGCGACGAGTACGGAAAAGAGTGCTGCGGAAACAGCTCCGCGCAACAATGAAACTGGATGCATGTCATTTTCCCTGTGGTTGTTTTTGAGGCACGCTTACGCAGCGCGCCGTTTGCGTTCATTGTTCCACTGTGCCAGCCTTGAACTGGCTTCCTGCAGCGTTTCTTCGCGCTTCGCGAAACAGAAACGCACATGGCTGCGCACATCGCGCGCACCGTAGAAGGACGAGATGGGCACAGGTGTTACGCCTGCTTCAAGCGTCAAACGTCGGCAGAAATCGAGATCATCGTCTCCGCTATCAAGTGCTCGTATGTCCGCCACAGCAAAATAGGTGGCTGGTACATCGGCGACCTCGAACCCCGCAGATTTCAGCCCTTCGACCAGAAGGTCTCTCCGCGATGCCAGCGCCGCACGAAGGCCGGTGAAATAACTGTCCGGCAAGCTTAACCCTACCGCCACTGCCGTTTGCAAAGCCGGGGGCGTGGTAAAAGTTACATACTGATGCGCACGGGCAATTGGCGCAAGAGTCGCCTCGGAAGCGGTCACATAACCAACCTTCCAACCCGTCAGGGAAAAGCTTTTTCCAGCAGAGCCGATACGCACCACACGGTCACGTATTTTTTCAACGCCCCATAAGGAATGAAACGGCCTTTCATCGAAGACGAGATGCTCGTAGACCTCGTCCGATACAATCAGGAGATCATGCTTGATGGCGAGATCGGCGAGAAACTCCAATTCATCGAGATCGAATATTTTGCCTACCGGGTTCATCGGCGTGTTGACGACAATCAGCCTCGTCCGTGGAGAGATGACTTTCGCCAACTCCTCACGCGGTAGTTCCCACAGAGGCGGCTTCAACCGTACCGGGACCACCGTTCCTCCTGCACGACGAATAAGCGTTGCATAAGCATCGTAAGCTGGCTCGAACAGAATTACCTCGTCGCCCGTGTTCAGATGCCCGAGAAACGTATCGGCTAGCGCTTCCGTAGCGCCGGAAGTGACGAGGACTTCCTTTTCCCAGTCAATGTCGAGGCCAAGAAAACGTCTCGTGTTTTCTGCAACCGCCTGACGGAGGACGGGCAGGCCCATCATGGGTGGGTACTGTTGTGAAGTTTCACGAAGAGCGAGGGCAGCAGCGTCAAGGAGTTCAGTTGGCTCAAAGCCTTCCGGGAAACCCTGTCCCAGATTAATAGCTCCGCGCTCAACGGAAAGCCGCGACATCGCCTCGAAAATCGACGTTCCCGCCTCACCGAATATCGGGCTAACCATCGGCGCTCCCCTTTCGCAATCGAACTTACGGGGAGAAGATAAAGCCTATAAAATCAGTAGACAAAGCATGGACTTGCCATCCCGGACAGCCGCAGGGAAAGCTTTTTCAAATTTTGGGGAACGTGAAACAGATTCAAGTTCCGCAATTGCAGCTGATTTTGAATCATCCTGCCGTTTGGCTATGCCGATTGCGCCAGAGTTCTCCAGCCTTGTCGAAGAACAGCGTATAGCTTTCATTGTCGGCGGATGCTGCCGTCATCATCCCCATGGCAGCGGTGGCAACGATTGTATTTTCTGCGCGCTTGTCCACGGCCGCACCGGACCAGACGCCATACCAGTATTCAAATGAGCTGAAGTTCGAATGCTTGTCTCCGCTCTCTCTGGATAGTGTGGGAAGCAGCAGATCTATTTCACGACCGTCCAGAAGTCTGTGGACGGTATGGGCCCTGTGTGGAACCAGTTCCGCAACATCGCGGCTGGTCGAAACAACCGAGATCGACGGCAAGCCAAGAAGCGCACCTGCATCGCGATGCAATTTGCGATATGCGGGTTGGGTAACCCCAAGGAAAGATGCCTTGAGGTTCATCGGATTAAGCAGATGAACGAGGCTGTTCATCGATGAACGCGACTCGAACAGGGGATAGAGCGCCATCAGCGCATGGATCTGAGGAGCGAAACCGGCCATAGGCATGAAGCATATGCCATGTGCTCTCAATGCATCTTTCGCCAGAGAGTGTGATGTCGCGATCGGAAGATTGATAGCTTCGGCAGCGATCTCAAGCTTGCCCGATATCTCGCCGGTACCGCAGTTTCCGTGCAGGACAACCGGAAAGCCAGCCCGGGCGACCAGCAATGCCGAAAGCATGAACCACGGTGATTGCATGGAATTGGGCGACAGATAGGCTGGCCAATCCAGTGCAGGCATATTCAGTTCGGCGTCGGCTGAGTAAATTCTTCTTGCCGCCCGCGCCATGCCAGCCAGTTCCGGTGCAGTTTCTCCACGGTAGTGAATAAGCCGTAGTAATGCACTGATCTGCATCGGATCGGCATTCCCTGTGAAAATCGTCGTGAAAGCATCCTCGGCTTCGGACATTTCCAGCGGGCGGGTGTGCCCGGCTTTTCGCCCTACCACAGCGATATATTTTGCAAGCCTCCTGATTGGATCATTTTCGCCCTGGATGTCCGCGAACTGCGCCGCAAGCTGTTCCGGCGTGGGGTGGTTTTCAAGCTCGACCACCTTACGGATACCGAGCGGCGGCGGTGCGACGATGGCGCTTCGGTTCCAGCCATGATGGCCGGTGCAACTGGATTTCGGCACTTCGGCGAGATCCAAATTGAGGAGTGCTTCAGCTTCATTCGCAAGGCGTCGCAAACGCGCACGCAACGCTTCGGCTTTCGGCGTAGCCACCATGTTACGTCCCGAGCGAACCAGAATGGGGTCGTTAAACTTCTCGCGGATCTGGCCAAGCAGCCGACTCATCGCCGCAATGCTCAACCCCATCTGCTTTGCAGCGCCGCCAACACTGCCCTCCACAAGAAGTGCATCAAGAGCGATCAGCAGGCGTAATTGTCCCAAGCGAAGGCTTTCGTTCTCACCTTTCGCCGTTTGCTGCTGCGTTTTCGCTTCCTTGCCCGACATCACTTTTGTGCCCGTTCATTTGCAGTTTTTGGAACTTAGAATGCTTATAAAACATGACGATTGACGTCACCTTATCGCCATACATAAGGAGACTTGAAAACTCAACTTTAAACGGTGACGAAAATGACGAGCTTGTTTCGGGGATTGTGGGCCGATGGTACACAAAACAGGCGTATGGCTGGCAAACCGCTCGTGTACCGGGCGATCCTTGCGGGCACGTGTCTTTCCACAGCGCTGCTTTTGAGCGAAGCGGTTGCGAACGCGCAAACCGCGACCAAGGCCAAAGAAGAAGCATCTTCCGAGGCGAGCGCCAAGAAAAAGGCAGCGGAAGCAGCCGTCGAGACGGGTGCTGACGGAGCCGTCAAACTCAAACAAATCGTTGTCACGGCGACCGGGTTCGAACAGAACATCACCGACGCGCCCGCAAGTATCACCGTGATTCCCGGAGAAGAGCTGGAAAAAGGCGTCTATCGCGATCTGACGGACGCTCTAAAAGATGTGCAAGGCGTAGCTGTAACCGGTCCCGCGGCTGAAAAGGACATCTTCATTCGCGGTCTTCCCGGCTCTTACACGCTGCTTCTGGTAGACGGCAAACGGCAGAGCACCCGCGACGCCCGCACCAACGGCAATTCCGGTTTCGAACAGAGCTTCCTGCCACCGGCGAACGCCATTGAACGGATCGAAGTCATTCGCGGCCCGATGTCCTCGCTTTACGGATCGGACGCCATGGGCGGTGTTATCAACGTGATCACCAAAAAGGTGTCGGACACGTGGAGCGGCTCTTTCTCGGTCGACGGCACGGTACAGCAGCACTCCAAATTCGGAAACTCATTGCAAGGCTCCTACTATATGACCGGGCCGCTGGTTCCCAATCTTGTAGGCGTTCAGCTCTGGGGGCGTGGTCTCAAGCGGCAGGAAGACAATATCGTCAGCGGCACGCCTGAGCAGAAGGATATCGACATCACGGGACGTGTCACGATCACGCCGAATGAAGATCACGATATCATGCTCGAATTGGGAAAGACGCGCCTTCGCCGCGACTCCACCGTTGGCAATACGGCAGCGTCGGGTTCGGACTCCTACAACTACAATGATCGCGATCATTGGTCTATCAGCCACACCGGCCGCTGGGGTCCGACAACATCGGAGTTCTCGTTCCAGCAGGAATGGGCGGAGCGCACCAATTTCAACTGGGACAAGAAGACGAAGAGCTATGTCGAGAATCTACGTTCTCCGCACATCCGCAACTCTGTGCTCGATGGCAAGTTCACGACGCCGTTTGAATTCTACGGAAATCACACCCTGGTAACAGGTGGGCAGTTCATGCAATCGGTGCTCACCGATCAAAACCCGGGACGCCGCACCGGTCTGGACGAGGAATTCAGTGTCCGCCAGTGGGCGCTCTTTGCCGAAGACGAATGGTGGATCACCCCGGACTTCGCCCTGACGGGTGGCCTGCGCATGGATGACCATGAGATTTATGGATCGCATTTCAGCCCGCGCGGCTATGCCGTCTGGCACGCAACTGAACAGTTGACGTTCAAGGGCGGCATCTCCACAGGTTTCCGCGCACCAGAACTGCGCACTATCGCCCCGGGATACGCTTATACGACGGGCGGGGCGGGATGCTCATACGGTCCTAACGGCACCTGTGGCGTGATCATCGGCGATCCGGACCTGCAGCCAGAAAAGAGCACGAGCTATGAAGCGAGTGTTCTCTGGGACAATCAGTCCGGCCTTCGTCTGGGCGCAACGTATTTCTACACGGATTTCAAGGACAAGATCAGCAATGCATTGATCACGGATGCGAACGGTGATCCTGTTCGCTGGAGCGAAGATCCCAATTATCGCCTCTGGTACAGCTTCAATATCGATGAAGCCGTGATGCAGGGTGTGGAACTCACCTTCAACTGGGAAGCAACCGACACGATCACCTTACGCGGTAACTATACCTACACCGACTCCGAACAGCAGACGGGTGATTACAAGGGCTTGCCTCTGGCACGCACGCCGAAGCACATGGCGAGCCTGCGTGCGGACTGGATAACGCCGGTTGAAGGCCTGAGCGCATGGGCAGCCGGTAACTACCACGGCGAAGAAACCAATGCGGGCGCGCGTATCGGAACAGCCGGCGAACCGGTTTACAGAAACGGCAAGGTGGTCGCCCGTAAATACAAGCCCTATGCGACCTTCGATATTGGCGGGTCTTATGACTTCAGCGAGAATGTCACCTTGAATGCCGCCGTTTACAACATCTTCGACAAGAAGGTGGACGTGGATGACTTCAATTCAGTCGTCGATGGGCGTCGTCTCTGGGTCGGAATGACTTCCCGCTTCTAGGATTGCAAGCCAAGACGCCTGCCCCAACGGCTGGCGCCTTCCACTGATGGGATGCTCCTATGAGCGTAGTGACGATGATCGTAAAATGGGTGTGCCTGACAATGACGGGGATACTTACCGCTTCAACCGTGCAAGCTGCCGAGCCTGTCACTTCGTCGTTTGACATGGAGGCCAATGGCATTGCCTATCGTATATTCACTGCTGCCCCCAAAGGTGCGGCACCCGAAGGCGGTTACCCGGTTATATACATGATTGACGGCAATCGCACGTTGCCGATTGCTGCAAAACGTATGGCGGAAAACCCAGCATTGAAAGCTGTCGTTGTCGGCATCGGCTACCCCACCGACAATCCGGAAGAAATTGTCCGGCTGAGATATTTCGACCTCACCCCTCCCACGCGCGATGATCTGATCCCGGTTCACTTCAATGTACCGAAGACAGGAGGACGAGAGGCCTTCTTCAACTTCATCGAAAATCAGGTGAAGCCTGAGATCGAAAAGCGTTTCAACATCGACAAAGACCGGCAGGCTTTGTTCGGGCACTCTCTGGGCGGGTTGTTTACACTATATGCCCTGTTCAACCACCCGGCTTCCTTCCAGAGTTATAGTGCAGCAGACCCATCGATCTGGTGGAATGACCGCTCAATTTTGAAAGATAAGGATCAGTTCGTCACGAGTTCCAAGGATAGCCCTCGCCCCATCCGCTTGCTTATAGAAACCTCGGGCAAACGTGGTAACCGGCCTGGCCAGACGAAGCAGGATGATGACCGGTTGAAGAAACTGCGCGGCGGGCCCTCTGGTGCGGATATCTTCAAGGAGCTTTCTGAACTGCCGCAAATGGATGCAGCATTCCGTCGTTTTGAAAATGAGAGCCACGGATCAATGATACCGTTAACGGTAGAAGACAGCCTCGATTTCATCCTGCTCGGAAAAGCTCCCATCGTCAAAAACAACTGAATTTTACCTCTCCGTCTTTGACGGCGAAGATACTTGACTATAAAGCACAGGATTGATGAAAGGATCGAACACCATGCTGAATATCGCTCAACAGGTTTCCCGCTTGTGTGGTGCCGCTGTCGTGGCACTTGGCGTCGCTGCATCTGCAAATGCCGCGGATTTGACCGTCAAGCATGCCCAAGGTGAAACAGCGGTTCCAGCCTCACCGACAAAAGTACTGGTTTTCGATCTTGGCACCCTCGACAATCTTGACCGTCTCGGCGTCAAAGTAACCGGCGTTCCCAGCGGCATATCGTTTCCTGAATATATGAAGAAATATCAGGGCGATGAATACGTAAAGATCGGCACATTGTTCGAGCCTGATTATGAGGCCGTCAACGCGGCAGAGCCTGATCTCATCATCGTGGCAGGCCGTTCAGCCGCCAAATACGGTGAACTTTCGAAAATCGCACCTACGATTGATCTCACCACCAACGCGAAAAACTTTATCGTCGACACTGAAGCCAATGTGGAAAAGCTTGGCCAGATTTTCGGAAAGGAAGCAAAAGCAAAGGCTGAAGTCGAAAAGCTTGATGCTGCGCTTGCTGCCCTGAAGGAAAAGGCTGCCAATAAGGGTACAGGGCTTCTTATCCTCACATCCGGCGGAAAGATCAGCGCCTATGGTCCTGGTTCGCGCTTCGGAGTCCTTCACGAGAGCTTCGGCGTCAAGCCGGCAGCGCCAGACCTTTCCACTGGCAACCATGGCCAGCCTGCCAGTTCGGAATTCATCCTGGAAACCAATCCGGACTGGTTGTTCGTCATTGACCGCGATGCGGCGATTGGTCGGGAAGGCAATTCGGCCAAGCAGGTTCTCGACAACGACCTCGTGCGCCAGACCAATGCCTGGAAGAAGGATCAGGTCGTCTATCTGAACGCTCAGAACTGGTATCTCGTCGGAGGCGGCCTCGGTGCGCTTCACGGCACGGTTGATCAGCTTTCGCAGGCTTTCGACAAGGCAAAGTGACAGCTTTCCAAACCCAATTCGATCGGGCCGCCATCGGTGGCCCGAATTCGTAATCAGGCAATAGAACAGGAAATGCGTGTGAAGGGACTTGCAGCAGCCGTTATCGTTGTTGCCGTACTGGCTGTCATAAGCCTGTTCATCGGCGTCAGCGAGGTATCGCTGAGTACGCTTTTTGGGGCAGGAAGCACAGACCGTGCCACTGAAGTTCTGCTCATCAGCCGCATTCCGCGCACTCTTGCTATCATTCTGGCGGGCATGTCCATGGCCGTTTCGGGAATGATCATGCAAATGCTGACCCGAAACCGCTTCGTTGAACCGTCAACGGCTGGCACAGTGGAATCCGCGGGTCTCGGCATTCTTCTGGTTATACTGTTCGCACCGGAGACGCCGGTTATTGGCAAAATGCTGGTTGCATCCGTCACAGCGCTTGCTGGAACAGCCCTGTTCCTTCGTATTCTTCGTACAATTCCATTGCGTTCCGTTCTTGTCGTGCCCTTGGTCGGCATCATGCTTGGTGGTGTTGTCAACGCGATCACCACCTTCATTGCTTATCGCTTTGACCTCCTGCAATCGCTCAATTCCTGGACGACCGGCGACTTCTCCGGCGTTCTTCGCGGGCGCTACGAATTGCTCTGGTTCGCGTTCAGCCTGACTGTCATCGCCTATATCGCCGCCGACCGCTTTACGGTCGCGGGACTAGGCGAGGATTTCACCACCAACCTTGGGCTCAACTACCGCCGCGTGGTCACACTTGGCCTAATCATCGTCTCGATGGTCAGTGCATCGGTCGTCGTGACGGTTGGCATGATACCTTTCCTGGGGCTTATCGTTCCCAATGTCGTCAGCATGTTCATGGGTGACAATATGCGGCGCGCGGTGCCATGGGTTGCGGTGCTCGGCGCAGGGCTCGTTCTTGCCTGCGACATCGTCGGACGGTTGGTCCGCTTCCCCTACGAAATCCCGATCGGAACGATGATGGGTGTCGTAGGGAGCGTCCTGTTCCTCTACCTTCTGTTGCGGCGAGGTTCACGCCTTGCTTAAGCGCCCCACCCTGAACCTCACGCTGCTTTGCCTGCTCACGTTGCTTACAGTCGCCGCATTCATGACTGTCGGCGCAAAAGGAAGCTGGTCCTTTATCCTGTCCTTCCGCGGTACCAAACTTGCAGCCATGTTACTGGTTGCTTATTCGATTGCAGT
The DNA here is from genome assembly GCF_049065885.1 of Brucella sp. IR068. NCBI lineage: Bacteria > Pseudomonadati > Pseudomonadota > Alphaproteobacteria > Hyphomicrobiales > Brucellaceae > Brucella > Brucella sp. IR068. The sequence goes on from NZ_JBAKHE010000004.1 coordinate 209,721, forward strand.
TTCGACGGTCTTGTTCCAGACGGTCACGAACAACCGCATCCTGACGCCCTCGATCATGGGCTTCGATGCGCTCTATATCCTGATCCAGACCGTGGTGGTCTTCTTCTTCGGCGCTGTCCATATGGACTGGCTCGGACCGAACATTCGATTTCTCGCAGAAACCGCCATCATGGTGGTTTTCGCCGGGACGCTCTATTACTGGCTTTTCTCGGGCGCCACACGCAGCCTGCATCTCGTTATGCTCGTCGGCATTGTCTGCGGTGTGTTTTTCCGCAGCATTTCCAACCTGATGCAGCGGATGCTCGATCCAAATCTTTTCGCCGTCCTGCAAGACCGGTTTTTCGCAAGCTTCAACACCATCAACAGCGACATTCTGATAATGTCGGCCGTTATCGTTGTTGCAGTTTCGCTCTACGGCCTGCGCTTTATTCACGTCTTTGACGTGCTGTCTCTCGGGCGCGACGCCGCGATCAATCTTGGCGTCGATCACCAGCGGATCGTGCGCAAGATCCTGTTCATGGTCACGGTGCTGGTTTCCGTTTCCACCGCACTGGTCGGGCCCATTACCTTCTTCGGCCTGCTGGTGGCCAACCTGGCCTACATGATTGCAGGTTCGGCAAAGCACCGAATTATACTGCCGGTAGCGGCCCTGCTTGCAGTCTTCTGCCTCGTGGGCGGACAGACCATTCTTGAACGTGTCTTCTCATTCAATTCCGCACTCAGCGTCATTATCGAGTTTCTGGGCGGCCTAGTCTTCATCATCCTTCTCGTCAGGGGGCACGCGCGTTGATAGAAATCAGCCAAGTCAGCAAATCCTACAATGGCACCCCGGTTGTGGATGATGTGTCCCTGAAACTGCCAGCACGCGGCATAACCTCGATCATCGGTCCGAACGGTGCGGGAAAATCTACCCTACTCTCCATGATGAGCCGTCTCCTGCCTATGGACAAAGGGCGGGTTACCGTAGACGGACTCGACGTTTCGACCACATTGGGTGACGTGCTGGCAAAACGGCTGTCGATACTGCGGCAGGAGAACGCAATCAATTCCCGCCTGACCGTGCGTGATCTCGTAACTTTCGGCCGTTATCCCTATTCCAAGGGTCGCCCGAATAATGAGGATCGCAAACATGTCGAACAGGCCATCGGCTATCTCGGCCTTGACGATTTAAGCGGACGTTTTCTGGATGAGCTTTCCGGCGGGCAGCGCCAACGCGCCTTCGTGGCGATGGTTCTCTGCCAGGACACGGACTACGTGCTGTTGGATGAACCGCTCAACAATCTCGACATGAAGCATTCGGCTTCAATGATGAAGCTGCTGCGCCGGGCGGCGGATGAACTTGGAAAAACGGTCGTTCTGGTTCTGCACGACATCAATTTCGCCTCATGCTACTCCGACCATATCGTTGCCATGCGCCACGGCAAGGTCGTCCATCAGGGAAACCCGGACGAACTCATTCATCCGGAAATCCTCGAAGACATTTACGAGATGGAGATTGCCGTCGAAATCATCGGCGGGAAGCGTATCGGCGTTTATTATCTTTAAAGCGCCGATCTGATCCAATCGGATCGAAACGCGCTCTAAGCAACCGCGCTGGACGGAAACAGTGCCTGCAAGGCATCGTATGATGCCAGAACCGTTTCCATTTGCGCGGTATGTCCTTTGACGAACGCATCCCCATAAATCGTTTCATCAGGATATTCGGTAATCAGCGTCAGCGGCACGGTGTGTCGATCATCCACACCGACAAGGCATGGGAAACCGTTGATAATGCGGAAACCCGTTTCACCGGCATGTTGCTCGAAAAGCCTGATCTGGGCGTTGTTATACGCAACCAGCCCGTCGATAGCCGCCAGATGCTTCGTTACCCGGTCTATCAGTTCCTCCGCTTGCCGCTCCCATGAAGCGTGATGACGGATGATGAGGAAAAAGCCCTTTGGCAGGGTCCACATGGCAAAAGAACGCGGCACATAACCCGATAGCGGGCGCGTCCATTCATGCGACGGATAGCCGTGCAGATTGACATGCAGTTTTGCGCCTGTGAGCTTTTCCGCCTCAACGCGGATAGCCTTTTCGTAAAGCCCCTCGCCTTTGCGATACTCCAGATCGTCACCGAGCGCCGTATAGCGGGCAGCATGATGCATATGATGCGGTTGCAAGGCGCAAAGCCGTTTGTGGATTTCGTATCCGTCGGGGTTTTCCTGCGGTGAAATCGTGAAATGGGCGCTTTCACGCGAGATCAGCCGGTTGGCCGCACGCAGTGCGCCGACGACACCCGTGGTCTCGTTGGCATGTTGACCTGCGCTGATCATCATCGCCGCGTCGCTGCCCTGGATATAGGTCGCGCGAACGCTCCGACCTGCACGGCTTTTTGCCTCAAAGGGCAGGCCACCTAGCGCGATAATCTCACGCTTGATCTGATCTGCGGAAAGTGGCGCCTGAGCCTCTCCCAGCACCTGTTCAGCGGTCACTGCATCAGCTGTGGCAAGCGGACGTGTTTCGACCCTGACTGAAGGAGCCGCATCGTGAAAGCGGACTTCCGGTACGATCTGGCCCGGTTGCAAACCACGATCCCCGACCGGACGGCCGGACTTTTTCTGGAAAACTTCGAGCAGCGAGAAATAGATATCCTCGTGCATGGCTTCGGTGAGGCTGAGCCTTTCCTCATCGTAAGGCAGGCGGCGGTCGGTGATCGGTAGGCTGACTGCAATATTCAGTTCGTCAAAATAGGGTTCGCCATGCTTCCAGTCATGCGCGGCGATAGCCGAGATCGTATCGTGGAACAGCTTTTCGTATGATGTTTCAAAGCGTTCGCTATCAGTTCTGCCATGATGCGTGATGGACAGCCAGCCAGTCGGCGAAACCAGCGTTTCGCCGATGAAATCCTCGTGCACGCGGTTTGGAGCAAAAACCCGGTGGTTCTCGCTGTTACCATCGGCAAAAAGCAGATCAACTTCATAGTGAAAGTCGTCTTTCCCAGAAGCGGCGAAAGTGACATCCACCCCCGGCAGCAGCGCGGACAACGGATAAGTCTCCAGGAGAAAGCGGTTCTGCACGCAGGCGTCATGACGAGGATAGCGGATCGCAGCCGACCTCAGCGTGACGCTATCCACCTCTTCAAGAAAGAAGTGAAGGAGTGGTTTGTAGGCAGAACGGAATCGTGCCTCGACACCTGCTTCACGCAGCTTCATTTCGGCGGCAAAGCGGCTCGGCTGGTCGTCGAACAACCAGGCTTCCATCTTCGCGCCGCGCATTTCCGGTTTCATAAAACGTTCGACAAGCGCGTGAACGGTGCGGGGATAGGTTTTCTCAAAAAGCACGCTCATCGTGAAGTCCTGCCTGTTGGATCGAGGCTATCGCGCAGCCAGTCTCCAAGGAGATTGAGGCCTAGCACAGTGAACAGAATGGCGAGACCCGGAAATATGCTCACCCACCAGGCGGTTTGGAGATAAGTACGCCCGTCGGCCAACATGCCGCCCCAACTCGGGATAGTCGGATCAACACCGAGGCCAAGGAAGGTCAAGCTCGATTCCAGCAGGATGTTGTTTGCGACATTGAGAGTCATGAGCACGATCACCGGACCGAGCAAGTTCGGTAGCAAGTGCTGGAAAATGATGCGCCAATCCTTCACGCCGATAGCGCGGGCCGACAGGATGAATTCCCGCTCGCGTAGCGATAGTACCGAGCCCCGCACAAGTCGCGCATATTGCACACATTGCGAGACGATCAGCAGAATGATGGTGTTGAATAACCCGCCGCCCAGAATGGCCATGACCGTAATGGCGAGCAGGATAAACGGCATAGCCAACTGCACATCGACAAAGCGCATCAGCGCCATATCCCAGAAGCCGCGATAATAACCGGCGACAAGGCCCATGACCGTGCCGATGACAACGGAGCCGATCACCGAAACAAAACCGACAAACAGCGAAACCTTGCCGCCGGTGACGACACGCGCCAGCACATCACGGCCCAGCGGATCGGTCCCGAAAATATGTGCCGGATTGACAAATGGCGGCGTCAGGCGCGCCAGAAGATCGATCTTGTTAGCGCCACCGGGAAAGAGATAGCCCGAGAAAACCACAGCCAGACAAATACAGCCGGTGAGCACGACACCGACGATGAACTCAAGGCTCGCAAAACGCGAAAACAGAACGGATGAAGTCTTGGTCGCCATCGGTCCTACTCCGTGCGAATACGCGGATCGACAAGCCCGTAGGCGATGTCCACGAGAAGATTGACGCCGATGATCAGCATGGAAAGGATCGCGATAGTGGCCTGCAGAACGGGATAATCGCGCCCTGCCACGGCGTCAAAGGCGAGTGTGCCCATGCCTGGCCAGTTGAACACCCGCTCGACTACCACGATGCCGCCGAGAAGGCCGCCGAACTGAAGGCCGAGATAAGTGATCAGCGGGATCGCGCAATTGCGTAGCGCGTGCTTGTAGAGAACCTTGTTCTCGCTCAATCCCTTGGCCCGTGCCACCATGATATATTGCGATTGCAACGTTTCCAGCATCGACGTGCGCACGAGACGGACATTCGTTGCCGTCAGGATGATACCCATTGTGAGCGCCGGCATGATGAAGCTCGCAACGCCGCTCATGCCGCTTGGCGGCAGCCACTGCAGTGAGATGCCGAAAAGCAGCACCAGCATGGTCGCCAGCCAGAAATTAGGAAAGGAAAGGCCCACCAGCGAGCAAATGCGGATCAACTGGTCGGCCCATTTTCCGCGGGACACGGCCGCCTTGATCCCAAGCGGGACGGAAATCACGATGGAAACGAACAGTGAAGCGAAAGCAAGCTTCAGCGTAGCAGGTAAGGCGCCAGCCACCAGCGTCGATACGGGTGTACCGCCGAGGAAACTGCGCCCCAGATCCATCGTGAACAGGCCCTTCAGGAACTGCCAGTATTGAACGAAGAACGGCTGGTTGAGACCAAGACCTTCGCGGATGCGTGCAAGATCGGCTTCGGTGATACTGCCCGCACCTTGCGTCAGCATCAATGCCGGATCGCCCGTCAGGCGGACCGCGAAAGCGACAAGCAGCGTCATCGCGACGAGCACAAATAACGCCTGCAAAATTCGTTTAATCAGAAATCCGGCCACCAGTGCGCCTCCGCAATGCTGCGGCAAGCCGGACATATCCGGCTCGCCGTATTGTCATTCTTGCTTACTCAACGGTAACGTCCGTCAACCGCAGACGGCTGTCGGGAACCGGAACGAAGTTCTTCACGCGCTTGTTGACGCCGAAGATCGCCTTGAGGTTATAGAGCGGCATTTCGAGTGCGCGGTCGGCTGCGTAATGCGCGATTTCCTGCAGGAGCTTTTCACGCTCCCCACGGTCAAGAACCGAACGCTGTGCTTCGAGCATCTTGTCCAGCTTTTCGTCCTTGTCGTAGGGATTCCACTTCTCGCCGGAATGATACATCGAATAGGCAGTGTTGTCGTAGTCGAAGGTCCAACCGCCCCAGGACTGCTGGAACATGGCACCCGTCTTGCCCTGCGGGATGATGTCGTTCAAAAGGACGTTGGTATCGTAAGGCTTGATGGTTGCGTTGATACCAACCATTTGCAGGAAACTCGCAACTGCCTGCGCCACTTCATTGAAGCTTGCCTCCTGCCCGCGCACATCGATCTGCACGGTTGCGCCGGGTTGAACGCCCGCTTCTTCGAGAAGCTTCTTCGCACCTTCCGGATCGTAAGGCAGCGGCTTCATATTCGGATCGAAGCCGAAGGATAACGAGCCCTGAAAGCTGGCAATCGCTTCCGCCTGACCTGCCAGAATGGACTGAATGATCGCATCGCGATCCACCGCCATAATCAGCGCCTTGCGCACGCGTTCGTCTTTGGTGATGCCGTCAGCGGTATTGAAGCGCAAGGCATAAACCGTAGGCCCAGAAGCGGTGACCAGCTCCAGTTTTGGGTCGCCCTGAATTGTCGGGATCATTCCAATTGGAATGGTTGGCGGGATAACCAGATCGACGCGACCGGCCTGAAGTTCGGCAACGGCGGTCGAAGGCTCGGTTATGAAGCGATATTCGAGTTCCGAAAGCTTCGGCGCACCACCCCAATGGTCTGCGAAAGCCTCAAGCTTGATGTTTACCTTCGGCTCATATGAGACGAACTTGAACGGCCCGGTCCCCACCGGGTGCATATTGAAATAATCGTCGCCCTTTTCCTGAATGTACTTTGGCGGAACAATCATGCCGCCGTAACCGGCCAGCTTGGTGATAAGAACCGGATCGGGCGCCTTCAGATGAAAATCGACGGTTTTTTCGTCGATCACTTCCACCTTTTCGATTGCAATATAGTTGGAACGCTGAGGACCTTTCGCTCCTTCATCGCCCAACAGACGCTCGAAGGTGAATTTGACGGCGTCCGCATTAAAAGGCTCACCGTTCTGGAACTTGACGTTCTCGCGGAGATGGAAGCGAATGCGCTTGCCCTTGTCCAGTTCTTCCCACGAAGTCGCGAGTGCCGGGACAATCTTGAGGTCCGGTCCACGATAGACAAGGCCATCGAAAATATTGGTGGCGACAGAAGCCCAATTGACGAGGAAAGTGTCGATCGGGTCCCAACTGCCCGGGTCCTGCGGGGACGAAATGGTGAGCTTTCCGGCAGCGAACGCCGGAGCAGATGCAAACACAGCCGTCGACAATGCGGAAGCCATGAAAACGGCTTTGAGTGTTTTCCTTATCATTGTTTTCCCCTTTGGGTTTCGTTAAGCTTTTATGGTTCAGGCAGTTTCAGCTACAAAATGCCCGGCTGCGACCTCGCGATGTTTATAAATCGCCGGTTTGTCGTCGATCAGGCGGGTCGTGCTTGGAATTTCACCTTCCAGCGCAGGTCGCTTGGTCCGCGCAGTCGGATCGGCAATCGGCACAGCCGACAGAAGCCGCTTCGTGTAAGAATGTGATGGGGTTTCGAAAACCTGCTGGCGCGAACCAAGCTCCATGATCTGGCCGAGATAGAGAACCGCGACCCGATGGCTCATCTTCTCGACCACCGCCATGTCATGACTGATGAAGAGATAGGCCAGATCGTGCTCTTTCTGCAGGTCCATGAACAGATTGATGACCTGCGCCTGAATGGAGACATCCAGCGCTGAAAGCGCTTCGTCGGCAATGATGAGCTTCGGCCTGGAAGCAAGCGCACGCGCAATGCAAACGCGTTGACGCTGACCGCCCGAAAACTCATGCGGATAGCGCCTGGCGTGTTCCGGGCCAAGACCGACACGCTCCAGCAACTCCGCAACGCGCGCATTGATCGCCTTGTCATTATCGAGAAGGCCATGCGTACGGATGGGTTCGGCAATGGAAAAGCCGATCGTCTTGCGTGGGTCGAGCGATGCGAACGGATCCTGAAAGATATATTGGACTTCACGGCGCATTGCATAGCGTTCGGCCGCGCTCATTGCCGAATATGCCTTGCCGTTGAAGCGAATATCCCCGGACAATGGTGTCTGAAGTTGCTGGATTGTGCGCCCTATGGTCGACTTGCCCGAACCGGATTCACCAACCAGCGCCAGTGTCTCGCCCGGATAGATATCGAAGGCGACATTCGATACCGCGTTGCAGACATGCGTGATCTTGCCGAACAGGTTCTTCTTGATCGGGAAGCGCACATAGAGATCGTCAACAGAGAGGAGAGGCTTGCTATCGTAGCGCGCAGTGTCCTGATTGCGCTCCTCCCCTGCCACCACCGGCACACCGTCGCGCATGGTCATGACCGGCATTCGCTTGGGAAAGGCTTCGCCCGTCATGCTGCCAAGTTTCGGCACCGCCGACAGCAGCGTTTTGGTATAGGCATGCTGCGGCTTTGAGAAAATCTGTCCGACTGGACCTTCCTCTACCTTTTTACCCTTCCACATCACGATGACATCGTCGGCCATTTCCGCCACCACACCCATGTCATGCGTGATGAAAATTACCGCCATTTCAAGCTCTTGCTGCAACTCCCTGATAATGTGCAGTATCTGGGCCTGAATGGTCACATCGAGAGCGGTCGTCGGCTCGTCGGCAATCAACAATTTCGGGCGGCAGGCGAGCGCCATGGCGATCATGACACGCTGACGCATACCGCCGGAGAGTTGGTGCGGATAGCGCTTCAACAGTCCTTCCGCATCCGGAAGCCGCACCATTTCGAGAAGTCGCTTGCCTTCTGCAAGCGCCGCCTGCTGGGTCATGCCCTCGTGCAGCATCAGAACTTCGGATATCTGGTTGCCGATAGTGAAAACCGGGTTTAGCGAAGTCATCGGCTCCTGGAAGATCATGGCGATCTCCTTGCCGCGAATGCTTCGCATCGTCTTCTGGTCAGCCTTGAGCAGATCGCGCTCGCCCAACATAATTCGACCTGAGGGGAACTTCGCGCCGCTCATATCGGCAAGCCGCATGATGGAAAGCGACGTAATCGACTTGCCTGAACCGGATTCCCCCACCACAGCCAACGTCCGACCGGGATGGACCGAAAAGCTCAAATCGTCAACGACACGGCTTGCCCCAAATTCGACACTGAGGCCATCGACGGTCAGCAAAGGCTTTGAAACTGGCTCACTCAATTCGGTTCCGCTCAAACTCTGACCCTCTTAAAGTGTGATGGCAGACCGCGTGGCCTGATTGAATGCGCCGGACATGAATCGCAAAAGGGCCGCCACCTCCGAAAGCGTTTCTTCCGAAGGTCGTGCATTGGAAGTGGAATCGACCAGAAGACGCTCCCGAATCTGCGCATAACGCGCACAAGCTTCGGCCCCCTTGGCGGTGATCTTTACCGTTTTTTCCTTGGCAGCCTTGCCGGTGGTCAGCAAGCCGGCACTTTCAAGCTTGCGAATGGCATAAGTTGCAATGTGCGTGTCTTCAATATCGAGAACGAGGCAGATATCGGCCAGTTTCTTTTCGCGATCCCGATGGCGGATCGAGTGGAGAATAAGCACTTCGATAGGGGAAAGACCCGGCAATCCTGCCGCAGCCATGCAACGTACCATCCAACGGGAAAACGCATGAGACGCGAGAATAAGGCCATACTCGACCTCGGACATGCCGGGTGAACCGCCTTCAGCGAGATGGGCGGATGAAACGATGGGGCCAATCGAAGCAACAGGACGCAGATGCTTGGGCAGCGCAACTTCCTCGAAACTCGCTTCCCGAATCTCGGTGGAGAACGTCGCAGTTACTTCACCGTCCCTTTTCTTCCCCATTCTTGCTGCTCCCTCATTTATGTGTATTTTATGTCACCATCTTATCGACATTTTGTCAATAAAGTGGGACTATGAAATTCTGAAAAGATGTCAAAATGCACCAGTTGCATTGGATGAGGGAGCCGATAATGAGCGGAACGGGACGTGGAGTATGGGATTTCTGGATCGACCGCGGCGGCACATTTACCGACGTTATCGGGCGCGATCCACAGGGCCAGCTTCATGCGCGCAAGGTTCTCTCCGAAAACCCGTCTGCCTATAAGGATGCTGCCGTCCAGGGCATTCGCCTACATCTGGGCCTGAAAGCCGGCGATCCGGTCCCCGCCGGAATCATCGGAGAAGTCCGTATGGGCACGACAGTCGCCACCAATGCGCTGCTGGAGCGCAAGGGCGAGCGGCTGGCGCTGGTGACCACCAGAGGCTTTCGCGATGCGCTGCGCATCGGCTATCAGGAACGCAAGAACATCTTTGCAACCGAGATCATCAAGCCGGAGGCGCTCTACGAAAAGGTGATCGAACTGAATGAGCGCGTACAGGCTGACGGGACAATTGAAACGGCGCTAGATCCCGCCGAAGCCGAAAGCGCACTGGTCGCACTGAAAGAACAGGGCTACAAATCCATCGCCATCGCCCTCATGCATGCTTATAAGTTCCCCGCGCATGAGGCTGAAATTGCTCGCATTGCGCGCGACCTTGGCTTTGAGCAGGTCTCTGTCAGCCATGAAGTTTCGCCGCTGATCAAGCTGGTCGGACGGGGCGACACCACCGTCGTTGATGCATATCTGTCACCCGTTCTCCGCCGCTACGTTGCACAGGTATCAAACGAACTGGATGTCGAGCGCACCGGCGCGCGCGTCATGTTCATGATGTCGTCGGGCGGCCTTACGGCGGCGGATCTCTTTCAGGGCAAGGACGCCATCCTCTCCGGTCCGGCGGGCGGTGTCGTCGGTCTCGCCCGCACCGGCGAAACGGCCGGTTTCCCGAAAGTCATCGGCTTCGACATGGGCGGCACTTCTACAGACGTGGCCCATTTCGACGGCGAATATGAACGTGCTTTCGAGACGGAAGTGGCTGGTGTTCGTGTTCGCGCACCCATGATGCTGATCCACACGGTTGCCGCTGGCGGTGGCTCGATCCTGCATTACGACGCCGGGCGCTTCCGTGTCGGTCCGGATTCGGCAGGCGCCAACCCGGGCCCGGCCTGCTATCGTAATGGCGGACCTCTCGCAGTCACCGACGCCAACGTCATGCTTGGCAAGCTGCTGCCGGAATTTTTCCCGGCGATCTTTGGCCCTGAACAGAACCAGCCTCTAGACGTTGAGCGGGTGCGCGAACTCTTCACCGCGCTCGCTGCCGAAATCGGTGACGGTCGTTCGCCTGAAGCAGTGGCGGACGGTTTTATCCGAATTGCGGTGGCCAATATGGTTGAGGCCATCAAGAAAATCTCAGTCCAGCGCGGATACGATGTGACGCGCTATGCCCTCAACTGCTTTGGTGGAGCTGGGGGCCAGCATGCGTGTCTCGTGGCGGACGCGCTCGGCATGAAAAGTATCCTTCTTCATCCGATGTCGGGGCTCCTGTCAGCGTATGGCATGGGCCTTGCTGATATTCGCGCCACGCGCCAAAAAGCGCTTGGCGTCCCACTCGATATCGACGCTCCAAAAGCGTTGAAGGAGCTAGGCGAAGAACTTGCGCAGGAATGCGTTGCCGAACTCACTATACAAGGCATCGAAGCAGATGCCATTGAACGACATCTGCGCGCTCACATCCGCTATGCAGGCACCGATACGGTCCTCTCCGTTGAAGCCACCTTCCCCGAAGAGGACAGCGCCGACCGTCTTCGCGCCGAGTTTGAAGCCGCGCATAAGCGCCGTTTCGGCTTCATTGCGGAAAACAAGGCTCTCGTTATCGATGCTGTCGAAGTAGAAGCCGTTGGCGGCGGCGCGGGTGAAACCGAAAGCGCGCAATCACTTGAGAGCGATCTGGAAGCCGCAACAGCCGAGCGGACACGCTTCTTCTCGCAAGGCGAATTGCACGATGCGGGCGTTGTCTTGCGCGAACAGATGCAGCGCGGCCAGACTGTTACCGGCCCGGCGATCATTATCGAGAAGAACCAGACAATCGTCATCGAAGACGGATGGCAGGCGCGTCTGAGCGCCCATGACCACGTGGTGCTGACACGTATCAAGGCGCTTCCCGCCCGTACGGCCATCGGCACTGAAGCCGATCCCGTCATGCTTGAGATTTTCAACAATCTCTTCATGTCCATCGCCGAACAGATGGGCGTGACGCTTCAGAACACTGCCTATTCGGTCAATATCAAGGAGCGTCTCGACTTCTCCTGCGCTGTTTTCGATGCTGCAGGCAATCTCGTTGCAAATGCGCCTCATATGCCGGTGCACCTGGGCTCCATGGACGCATCGGTTGCCACCGCCATTCGCGAAAACAGCGAGATCAAGCCCGGTGATGTATTCCTCATCAACGCCCCATATAATGGCGGCACTCACCTTCCCGACCTCACCGTCTGCACGCCGGTCTTCGACGATGACAATCGTGTAATCCGGTTTTGGGTCGCAAGCCGTGGACATCACGCGGATATTGGCGGCATCTCGCCGGGATCCATGTCGCCGCTTGCGGTCAATATCGAGCAGGAAGGCGTCTATATCGACAATTTCAAGCTGGTGGCCCGGGGTACGTTCCGGGAAGATGCACTGGCTGATCTGTTGACCGGCGCAACCTATCCTGTCCGCAACCTGACCCAGAACGTCAACGATTTGAAGGCGCAGATAGCAGCCAACGAAAAGGGTGTTGCCGAGCTGAAAAAGATGATCGGGCTTTTCGGCGAGGATGTCGTGAAGGCTTACATGGGCCATGTTCAGGACAATGCTGCCGAGAGCGTGCGCCGAGTGCTGGACAAGCTGCCGGATGGCCATTTCACCTATGAAATGGATCAGGGTTGCAAGATCGAAGTGCGAGTTACGATCGACAAGGAAAAGCGTGAAGCGACTGTCGATTTCACTGGCACGTCCGAACAGCGTTCCGACAATTTCAACGCACCACAACCTGTTACCCGTGCGGCTGTGCTCTATGTGTTCCGCGTGCTGGTCGAAGGCGACATTCCGATGAATGCGGGTTGCCTGCGCCCGATCAAGATTATCGTGCCGGAAGGCTCCATGCTTTCACCACGCTATCCGGCAGCGGTCGTGGCCGGAAATGTCGAGGTAAGTCAGGCTGTTACCAACTGTCTGTTTGGCGCGACCAGGGCGATGGCCGCAGCCCAAGGCACCATGAACAATCTGACATTCGGCAACGACGAATATCAATATTACGAAACCATCTGCTCGGGCGCACCAGCCGGCCCCGGCTTCAATGGCGCGGATGCGGTGCATACACATATGACCAATTCACGCCTGACCGACCCGGAAATTCTTGAAACCCGTTTTCCGGTATTGCTGGAAGATTTCCACATTCGGGAAGGATCGGGCGGCAAGGGCAAATGGAGCGCTGGCGACGGCACCAAGCGCACGATCCGGGCATTGAAGAGGCTGGAATTCGCCATTCTCTCCGGGCATCGCCGCGTGGCGCCCTTCGGCCTCGATGGCGGCGAGGCGGGACAAACCGGCCGTAACGAAGTGCGCCGCGGGGACGGTTCGGTTGAAGTGCTTGGCAATTGCGACCAGACCGTTCTGGAGGCAGGTGAAGCCTTCACCGTCGTCACACCGACCGGTGGCGGGTACGGAAAACCGGAATAATCCGACATTCTAAAGATTTCGCCGCCTTCAAGGCGGCGTTTTCATTTCGAGGCATACCTTAGCGAGCCAGAATCCCGACGATCAATGGAAGCGTCTTCCTGTTTCTCATCTGGACAAATACCCCAGATGGAATACAATTTCATCCTGTCGCTGATAATTAGAAATAAACTCTCAATTGAGGGACGTTGCGACCCGGTTTCGACGCATCATTAGAATTAAATTTCTGCGATCAATAGGACATCAACCAGATCACGGATACCACAATGAAATTCGCTCAGATTCTCGCTACCGCAGGCATCATTCAGGCAGTTCTCCTCACTGGCGCAATGGCCGGAGAAAATCTCGACGCCATCAAGTCGGCTGGTGTCTTGAAAATTGGGACTGAAGGCACCTATGCGCCGTTTACCTATCACGACAAGGACAACAAGCTCGTTGGTTTCGACGTCGAAATCGGTGAAGCGGTTGCCGCCAAGCTCGGCGTTAAGCCGGAATTCGTTGAAGGCAAATGGGATGGTCTCATCGCAGGTCTTGATGCCAAGCGTTATGACGCCGTCATCAATCAGGTAGGCATTACCGAAGAACGCCAGAAGAAATTCAACTTCTCCAATCCCTATATCGTTTCGAAGGTCGTTCTGATCGTCAACGACAAGAACGATACGATCAAGGACTTTGCGGATCTCAAGGGCAAGAAATCGGCTCAGTCCCTCACCAGCAACTATGGGAAACTGGCGAAGGAAGCTGGCGCCGAACTCGTTGCTACTGATGGCTTCGACCAGTCGATCCAGCTGGTTTTGACCGGCCGCGCCGACGCCACACTTAATGACAGCTTGTCATTCCTCGATTTCAAGAAGCACCAACCGAAGGCACCGGTCAAGGTTGTCGCCGAAAAGGAAAATGCGGATGCGTCCGGCATTATTGTCCGCAAGGGCGACGACGAACTCGTGGCGGCCATCAACAAGGCCCTCGATGAAATCAAGGCCGACGGCACCTACGACAAGATTTCGCAGAAATATTTTGGCCAGGACGTCTCCAAGTAAGCGTCGTCTCGGTTCATGCCGCGAAGCCGGAAGCTACTTCCGGCTTCGTTTTATTGTGAGCGCGAAAAACTATTCCAACGACATGAATGCCAGACTGTATAAGATATGAGCGCCCAGCTTCATTTCAGTCTGACGCTTAGATATTGATGAGGAGCCGAAGAACGTGCCCGACTGGCTTCAACTAATGGCGGAGTCCCTGCCCACCCTTCTGTGGGCTGGATTGATTTTCACCATCCCCCTCACTCTTTTGTCCTTTGCTTTCGGCCTTACGTTGGGCCTGTTGACAGCACTTGTACGGCTATTCGCGCCGCTCTGGCTTTCGTCCATCGCCCGCTTTTATGTCTGGATATTCCGCGGCACACCACTGCTTGTGCAGTTGTTCGTAATCTTTTACGGCCTGCCCAGTGCAGGCATCTATCTGGATGCTTTTCCTGCGGCGGTAATCGGCTTCACCCTAAGCGTCGGCGCCTATAGTTCGGAGATAATCCGGGCTGTGATATCAGCCGTTCCGAAAGGTCAATGGGAAGCCGCTTATTCCATCGGGATGAGTTGGCGTCAGGCCCTCTCGCGCACCATTCTGCCACAGGCGACCCGTACGGCAGTACCACCGCTTTCCAATTCCTTCATTTCCCTGGTGAAGGATACCTCGCTCGCCGCCGCAATCACAGTGCCGGAGCTTTTCCAATCAGCACAACGCATCGTGGCCACCACTTATGAACCTCTCATCCTCTATATCGAAGCGGCTCTGATCTATCTGGTGATGAGTTCCGTTCTCTCTGCCCTGCAGGTACGGCTGGAACGACGCTTCGGTCGCTATGGCGGCACGCTGGAGACAAACGCATGATCGAGCTGCAACACATCGTGAAGCGTTTTGACGACGCGGTCATTCTCAACGACATCAACGTTGCAATTGCAGAGGGAACGGTAACCGCGCTTGTGGGCCCGTCCGGCGGCGGCAAGAGCACGCTGTTGCGCTGCATCAATCTGCTGGAGGTACCGACCTCCGGCACTCTTGTTCTGGGTGGCCAGAGCCTCAGCTTCGAGCCTGACCGCAAGCCCAGCTGGCAAGCGATCCAGTCAATCCGCCGCCAGACGGGTATGGTTTTTCAGAACTTCCAGCTCTTTCCACACCAGACAGCGATCCAGAATGTGATGGAAGGACTCGTTACCGTCCTGAAATGGCCGAAGGACAGGGCCAAGGAACGTGCGATGGAACTGCTCACGAAAGTGGGCATGGCGCACAAGGCAGATGCCTGGCCTTCGACCCTTTCCGGTGGACAGCAGCAACGCATCGCTATTGCGCGTGCACTGGCACCCTCGCCGCGTGTGCTGTTATGCGACGAACCTACCTCGGCGCTCGACCCCGAGTTGGCATCAGAGGTCGTTGATGTTCTGAGCAAGCTCGCCCGGGAAGGCACAACCATGGTGATCGCGACACATGATCTGCGGCTTGCATCGAAGATTGCAAAAAATGTCGTCTTCCTCGAGTCGGGCAATATTGTTGAAACCGGCTCCGCACACGAAGTTTTCACCCGGCCTACGCGTGAGCGCACGAAACAATTCGTCGCGACAATCAACGCAGCCCATACTTACGATATTTAACCTGTAGCCAGGTCGGTTCCGTAAGGGCTTTCGCCACCAGCGAAAGCCCTCGGCACGCCGTTGGTTCAAATTTCATACGTGTATTCGAAATTTTCCGGCGGCTCCCGACAGCCTGCCCCTTGGTAAAACAGAAAACCACTGTTACATTATGCACAACGTAGAAATTGAAGCGCCTTGCTTGCGTCCTCACAGGTTCGCGCGGCGCCATAAGGACAAGAACCTTGAAGAACCCCGACGAGCGCACCGCAGAAACGGTGCATCAAGGGGCGTCCGGCGGACAATCGGGCAATTCGCAAGCCTGGAATCCGTCCGATAACGGCAAGCGCAGACCGCGCAAAAAAGCCGTTGCAGATATCGGTAATGCCCGTAGTGCATCCGATTCAGGACGCTCAAAAGCACAGGACGAAACCGAAGGCACGAGTTCGCAGGCCCAGCGTAAACGTGCGCGTCGGCGTCGGCGCGGCAAGTCCGTGCCAGCCCTTGAAACCTCGTCACAAAAGCCAGCCGCTACAGATCCGGGCAACAACCAACAGCGGTCTTCCGGGAAAATCTCGAATCGCCGCCGGCGTGCACGTAAAAAGAAGCAATCGCGGCAACTTGGTGCTCAGACGCCGCCGGCAGCTGAAGTATCGGTCAAGACTTCGCATAATGCTGTGCGTGCAGAGAACCCGCACGTCCCTGTCCAAAACAAGCGTAAGGGCACCAATGGCCAGACGCCCAGAGCCAGCAACGGCGTGCAGCACGACAAGGGTGATGCCCCCCTTTACGCAGCTTTGGATCTCGGCACCAACAATTGCCGGTTGCTGGTAGCATCCCCGACAAGACCTGGTCAGTTCCGGGTCGTGGATGCGTTTTCGCGGATTGTGCGGCTTGGGGAAGGCTTGAGCGCCACCGGTCGGCTCAGTGACAATGCAATGGATCGCGCAGTGGAAGCGCTGAAGATTTGCCGCGACAAACTGGCAGGGAAAAAAATCAGACGGTCGAGGCTGATCGCGACCGAAGCCTGCCGTTCGGCATCGAATGGCGAGCAGTTTCTGGAACGAGTCCGTGCGGAAACCGGTCTTGAACTGGAGATCGTGGACCGGCAAACAGAGGCCCGCCTGGCAGTTTCTGGGTGCGGCACTCTGGTAACTCGTGAAACGGATGCCGTGGTGTTGTTCGATATTGGCGGCGGTTCTTCAGAAATCGCCCTGATCGATGTTTCCCGTCGACGGTCCCCACGCCTTGCCGAGCACATCATGGCCTGGACGTCTCTTCCCGTCGGCGTCGTGACGCTGGCAGAACGTTTCGGCGGACGGAATGTCACGCAGGAAAGCTTCGATTCCATGGTTTCCCATGTAACCGATCTGCTTGCGCAATTTGCCGAGCGGCAGTGCCTTGGGAACCTTACCGCCAGCCCGCGCTTCCATCTGCTTGGCACATCCGGAACTGTGACCACTCTGGCCGGAATACATCTCGGACTTGAACGCTACGACCGTCGGCGAGTCGACGGAATGTGGATGGGCGCCGAAGACGTAACGCAAATGACCAACCGCCTGCTGTCGTGGGATTTTGATGCACGCGTAGCCAACCCGTGTATTGGCGCGGATCGCGCCGATCTGGTATTGGCAGGCTGTGCTATCCTTGACGCAATACGCAAAGTGTGGCCGAGCGAGAAGCTACTCGTTGCCGACCGTGGTCTGCGTGAAGGCATTTTGACCGAACTGATGTCGCGCGATGGCGCATGGCGGCACAATCGCGCAACAGGCGCTAGAAACAGGCACTGATGATGAGCAAGACAGGCGGCAATAAAAGCGGAGTGAAAACTGGCGGTCGCGGGGGCGCGGGCTCCAGCAATCTGCAGGTGCGCGTGAAGAAAAAGGCAGGCACGATCAAGGAATCGTCGCGCCGTTGGCTTCAACGCCACCTGAACGATCCTTACGTGCATAAGTCCAAGCAAGACGGCTATCGTTCACGTGCGGCCTACAAGCTCATTGAAATCAACGACCGTTATAATCTGCTCAAAAAAGGCCAAAAGATCATCGATCTCGGGGCCGCGCCGGGCGGGTGGTCCCAAATTGCGGCCAAGGTTGTCGGTTCAACCGACGAAGACCCGCACGTCGTTGGCATAGACTATCTCCACGTCGATCCCCTTCCCGGCGTCGTTCTGCTGGAAATGGATTTTCTGGACGACGAAGCACCGCGGAAGCTGATGGAAGCTCTGGGAGACAAACCCGATCTGGTCATTTCGGACATGGCTGCCCCGACCACCGGCCACCGCCGTACCGATCATCTGCGCACCGTACATCTTTGCGAAGTCGCTGCCGATTTTGCCATTTCGGTTCTAAAGCCGGGTGGACATTTTCTTACAAAGACTTTCCAGGGCGGCACCGAAAACGAACTCCTGGCACTGCTCAAGCAGAAATTCCGCTCTGTGCATCATGTAAAGCCACCGGCATCCCGCGCCGAGTCCGTGGAGCTTTATCTGCTCGCTCGCGATTTCAAGGGCTAAGGCTTATTTTCCAGTGGAGGTACTCGCAGCTTCTATTGTTGCGTGCTCCTCGCTACGGTGTTTCTTGACGGTCGGCGCGGCTAGTTCCTTGCCAGCATCCGGCGCAAGCCGGGCAAACCAGAGAAAAGCCAAGGCCGAAACAGCGGCAACCACGAAGAAGCCGATGTGGAAATCTACGAGTTCGAGGTGGGCTCTGCGAAGAGATGTGCTGATCTCCAGAATACCACCTGCCAATGCGACCCCGATAGCGATGGAAACCTGCTGGGCAACGGCCGTGATGGGCGTAGCCTGACTGGTCTTTTCGTCGGGTATTTCCGCAAAGGCCAGCGCGTTGACCCCGGTGAAGAACAATGAGCGCGCAAAGCCTCCCACCAACAGAAAACCAATGATGATCCAGTAAGGCGTCGTTGGCGTAAACAGCCCATTGACCGCAATGAAGCAGGCCGAGATCAAAGAACCTGCCATCAGGGCGCGCCGGAAACCGACAAGGACAAAGATGCGCTTTGCACCGAATTTCATGCTGATCGCGCCAATTGCCGACACAAATGTCATCATGCCCGATTGAAAGGGTGTGTGACCGAAACCCAGCTGAAACATCAACGGCAACAGAAACGGAATGGCACCAATCCCAAACCGGAAAATGCTGCCACCAATAACCGCTGCGCGGAACACCTGATTATCAAAAAGCTTCAGGTTCAACAAAGGGTCGTCGACCCTTTTCGCATGCTGTAGATACAGAACCGTGCAGACGACACCGATTGCAAGGGTGGTAAAACCAACCGCAGGCGGCAAAGCTGGCAGACTGACTACCGACAGTCCGAACACCACCCCGGACATGGCGATGCCCGAAAGAAAAAAACCTGTCCAATCAAGTCGCTTTACGATGCGCTCGTCGTTATCTGGAAGGAACCGGCTGGCAAACCAGATCCCCACGAAACCGATCGGCACGTTGATGAGGAAAATCCAATGCCAGGTCAGGAATGTCGTGATGAAGCCGCCCACCGGCGGGCCGACAAGCGGCCCGACCATCGCAGGGATTGTCAGCCAGGCCATGGCTGAAACGAGTTCACTGCGTGGGGTCGAACGAATAAGGACGAGACGCCCAACGGGGGTCATCATCGCGCCGCCCATGCCCTGCAAAAACCGTGCAATGACGAAAGCGGTGAGTGAATTCGATGCGGCGCAAGCAACGGACCCAACCACGAACACCGCTATCGCCGCCCGAAACACATTCTTGGCTCCAAAACGATCAGCCATCCAGCCGCTGACGGGAATAAAAACCGCGAGCGCAACAAGGTAAGCCGTCAGCGCCAGCTTGAGCGCAATGGGGCTTGTGCCGATATCGGCTGCGATAGCGGGAAGCGAAGTCGAGATGACATTCGAATCCATCTGCTCCATGAACAGGGCTATGGCCAACACGAGAGGAATGATGCGATTCACGATGATATTCCGAATAAACGGGCACGAAAGGATCGGCAATTCTATGTAGCGCCCAACTAATTATTGCTAGCCGAACGGCGTCACAATGCAGTGAATGCGCGATAAAATCAGTCATTTCTCGCGGTTTAGGCTCAAGACGATCGCCGTAGACCGGCACCGGAATGCCTCACGCGAGATTTCAGCCGTTCACATTTGTGTAAAACAGGGTTGCGCTTCCCGTAACAGCTTGTTACATTTCGTTACAGTTTCACGAAGCTTCGAACCGGGTGGGGGGCCGCTCCGGTTCAAGGAGGTAGGAAATGAACGATATTACAAGAACCGCTATCATCTATGGAATGATGATCATTTCGCTCAACACTGCCCTCGCAGTCGGTCTTCTCGGACTTGATTTCCTGCGTTAACGCGCCCCAAGCAAGTTTTTGCCCTCCAGGCACTCATGAAAAAGAGCGTTTCCATTCATTGGAAGCGCTCTTTTCATTTCCAGCGGTTGAAATGCGCAACCCCGAGACTGCCCTGTCCGAGCCACGGGTCAGAGAATGCGGGCCTGACTGTTCGGATCGAAGAAAACCGACTTGTCGAGATTGAAAGCCAGCCGGGCCGGCTGCCCTGCGGTGATGCGGGCATCGGCGCGTAGACGTGCCACGACATGCTTGCCGCCCAGACGCGTGACCGCGAACGTGTCGGAGCCCGCCGGCTCGACAACGTCGATAAGGCAGTCGCCTTCCACGATTGCGTCGGCATTGCGGTCTGCTCCATCGGGATCGGTCAATGCCTCGGGGCGGATGCCGAACACGATATCCTTGCCTTCATAGGCACCGAGACCCTGCGGTGCTGTCTTCAACGGAAGCTTGAGCGGTTCGCCCTCACCGCGCTTGAGATTAATCGCATAACCCGAACCATTTTTTTCGACCTGTGCTGTCAGCAAATTCATTGCTGGGGAGCCCATGAAATCGGCAACGAACATGTTGGACGGGTTATTATAAATCTCGGCCGGCGTGCCGAACTGCTGCAAGATTCCATCCTTCAGGACTGCAATCTGGGTAGCCAGCGTCATCGCCTCGATCTGATCGTGCGTCACATATACGATCGTGGTCTTCATCCGGCTATGCAGCCGTTTGATTTCCGTGCGCATATCAACGCGCAGTTTTGCGTCGAGATTCGATAGCGGTTCATCAAAAAGGAAGACCTGAGGATTGCGCACCAGAGCACGCCCCATGGCCACGCGCTGACGTTGGCCACCGGAAAGCTGGCTCGGCTTGCGATCCAGCAAATGACCGATCTGGAGTATGTCGGCGACTTCCTGAATAGCCTTGTCACGCTCGGCCTTTGGAACCTTGCGAATTTCCATGCCGAAAGCGATGTTCCCGGCAACCGTCATATTCGGGTAAAGCGCATAGGACTGGAAGACCATTGCAATATCGCGCTGCGACGGATGCAGCCCTGCAATAGACTTGCCGTTGATTGAGATGTCCCCGGAAGTGATGGGCTCAAGCCCAGCAATCGTGTTGAGCAGCGTGGACTTGCCGCAGCCGGACGGCCCGACGAGAACCAGAAAACCGCCTTCGTCGATCTCGATATTGATATCCTTCAAAACCGAAACATTGCCGTAGGACTTGTAGAGGTCGGATATTTTCAGAAAAGACATTTGCAACTTATCCCTTAACGGCGCCGGACATCAGGCCTCGTACAAAATAGCGGCCGGAAACAATGTAGACGATCAGCGTCGGCAGAGCAGCGAGGATGGCTGCTGCAAAATGGACGTTGTACTCCTTGACGCCGGTGGAGGAGGAAACCAGATTGTTGAGTGCTACCGTCATCGGGGTAGAATTCGCACCCGAGAAGGAAGCACCAAACAGGAAGTCATTCCAGATATTGGTGAACTGCCAGATCACGGAAACGACAATGATCGGTCCTGAGGATGGCAGCAAAATCCGCCAGAATATCTGGAAAAAGCTTGCCCCGTCGATCTGGGCTGCGCGAACCAGTTCCGTTGGAAAAGCCTCGTAGTAGTTGCGGAAATAAAGCGTCGTGAACCCGATACCGTACACCACGTGCACGAGGATCAGCCCCCAGATCGTGCCGGCAATTCCCAGGAAACCAAGAACGCGCGCCATAGGAATGAGCACGATCTGAAATGGGATAAAGCACGACAACAACAGCAGGCTGAAGAAGATATCTGAGCCGCGAAATTGCCATTTGGTCAGTACGTAGCCGTTCAACGCGCCAACAATGGTCGAAATAGCAACCGCCGGCACGACCATAAGGATCGAGTTGATGAAGAACGGCTTCAACCCGGTAGGCTGCACCCCGATCTGGGCAGTGGACCAGGCCGATAGCCATGGCTCGATGGTCCACTGTTGCGGCAGGTTCAACATTCCCCCTTGACGGATTTCCTCGAGGGGTTTGAACGAGTTAACCAGCATCACATAGAGCGGCAGCAGATAGTAGAAAGCGAAGACCAGCAACGCGGTATAGATCAGCGCCCGTGTCAGCTTTCCACTGCTGATGGCATTGTCTTGCGATTGGGCGCTCATGACCGCGACCCTCCGCGAATTTCCGAATAAAGGTAAGGGATGATGATCGAGAAGATCATGACCAGCATGATAATAGCGGACGACGCGCCGATACCCATCTGGTTCCGCGTGAAGGTGTAGGAATACATGAAAGTTGCTGGCAGTTCCGTGGCCTGTCCCGGTCCACCGCCGGTCAACGCGATAACAAGGTCATATGCCTTGATCGCAAGATGAGCGAGAACCACGAAAGCGGATAGAAACACCGGGCGCATCAACGGAATGATGATGCGGCGATAGATTGTTCCGGTTGACGCACCGTCGATCTGGGCTGCCTTGATGATTTCGTTATCTACCCCACGCAAGCCCGCGAGAAACATCGCCATCACAAATCCGGAGGACTGCCACACCGCAGCAATCACCAGACAGTAGATTGCCATGGTATTGCTCTTGATCCAGTTGAAGGAGAAACTCTCCCAACCCCATAAATGCATTGTGTTTTCCAGTCCAATGCCTGGGTCGAGGAACCACTTCCATGCCGTTCCGGTAACGATGAAGGACAGGGCCATCGGGTAGAGGTAGATCGGCCTAAGGATGCCTTCGCCGCGTATCTTCTGGTCAAGAAGGATCGCCAGAAATAATCCGATCACCGAACAGATAATGATGTAGAGCGAGGCAAAAATCGCAAGATTGGTGATCGCACGCCACCAATGGGGCAAAGCCCATAATTTGGTATAATTCGCAAGTCCGACGAAACCAAAGGACGGCAGCATTCGGCTATTGGTGAGGGAAAGGATGCCGGTATAGATTATGAAACCGTAGACGAACACGAGCACTATCAAAAAGCTCGGTCCCAGAACCAGCTTTGGCACCAGTTCCTGTAATCGGCTGTTACGCTGCATATTTGCGCCACCCTGTTTACGTCGCCCGCTTAGCCCACATCAGCAGGCTGTCCGTCCGGACGTCTGTTTGATCAGCATTCCAACGCGTCAGCATTATGCGCAACAGAATGCACCCGATAAGCTCAGTCTGCCGCCGTCTCCGATGGAAACATGCAGACGTCCATCATGCAATTATTGTTTTGATTTCCGGCTCTTGCTGCCACCGCTTCCAACATCTGGAGCACGGAGATAATGGCGTCCGGGAACACTCCCGGACGCTCTCGCTGTTATTTCGCAGCTTCAACTGCCGATACGAGTTCCTTGACAGCGTCTTCAGATGAGAGCTGGCCGTTGAACTGACGTGTGACGACGTCATAGATGGCGTTCTTGACCGCAGCCGGGTTGGCGTAGCCGTGTGCCATGGAACCCAGCATCGTACCCTTTTCGCTCGCTTCCCTCTCGTCAGCGATGGCCTTCTTGCCGCAAGCATCGAAGTCGGTATCAGGTACATCGGTACGGGCTGGGGCAGAGCCCTTCACCACGTTAAAGGCCGATTGGAATGTCGGGCTTTCGATCGCGGACGCCATTTCCAGCTGCGCCGGGACCTTGTCATCCGAAATCTTGAACATTGCAAACATATCGGAATTGAAGGTGATCGCGCCCTGCGTGCCTGGATAGCGGATGCAGACGAAGTCTTCACCCGGCTTCTTGCCAGCCTTGACAAACTCGCCCTTTGCCCAGTCACCCATGAACTGAAGACCGGCCTTGCCTTCAATAACCATAGCGGAAGCAAGGTTCCAGTCGCGGCCAGAGAAGTTGTCGTCAACATAGGAACGAAGCTTCGTCATACGGTCGAAAGCCTGCTTCATCGTATCGCTGCCGAGCGTGTCGGGATCAAGATCGACGAAAGCTTTCTTGTAGAAGTCCGTACCGAAGGAAAGTACGACGGCATCGAAAATTGTCGCGTCCTGCCACGGCTGACCACCGTGAGCGACAGGCGTGATCCCGTGTTCCTTGAACTTGTCAAGCAGCGCGATCAGTTCGTCCCAGTTTGCAGGCTCCTTGCCGCCAGCCTTGTCGAGCGCGGCCTTGTTGATCCACATCCAGTTGGTGGAGTGGACGTTGACAGGCGCCGCAATCCAATGGCCGTCATACTTTGCGAATTCCTGCAGAGGAGCCGGAATAACTTTTTCCCATCCTTCCTTGGTGGCGATCTCGTCAAGATTGCCAAGAGCACCCTGCTCTGCCCAGTCGCGAATATCGAATCCGAGCATCTGCACAGCCGTCGGCGCGTTGCCTGCCGTGACACGTGCGCGCAACACCGTCATAGCTTCCGTGCCGCCGCCGCCAGCCACCGGCATATCGGTCCAGCTGATGCCCTTCTTTTCAAGATCCTTCTTGAGAACGTCGAGCGCGGCGGCTTCACCGCCGGCGGTCCACCAGTGCAGAACTTCAACATTCTGCTTATCTTGGGCGTTGGAAATCGGCGACATTCCAGCGAGCAAAGCGCAGGCGGCCGTACCCATCGCAGCGAGCTTCAAAAGTTTATGCATATCTACCTCCCGTAGAAACCAACAAAACTAACTAACGGATATCCGGGCAGGCTCTCGCTTCTGCGCGGCGATCCATCGCGTCATTCCCATCCGGGCCTCCTCGGCACGGATCCGAAACCGGCTGCTTCGCATATCCGGTTCCTCGCTTTTCCACTGCCGCAACAAAATGCGAAAGCTGCCGCTTTCGCCTGCGCCCAGCCACCCTCACGACGTACTAACCGAGATCCTCCATCTTACTCTTACGCCGCTTCACCCGAATTGACAACGTTGTCTTTATGGGACGCGAAGGTATCCCCAAGACAAGCTGTGACGCACAGGATAGGCCCAAACCCCATCGGCGTGTCAATATGCTCGAAAGATAAAACGGGAGAAATTCAATCGAATAAACCATGGGTAGCACTCCCTGCCTAGAAACTCCCTAGAAATTCAAGGATTAATTGCTTGAGACGCTGCAATTTTCCAAGGCGGATTCGACCATGAAATAACAGCGCGGAAATTTCTCACGCCATACTGGACAAGACCGCGAGGAGATCATAATTTCAGGCCGCTCGCACAATGGTGTGCGGGCTTGTTCTCGGGGCGGGGTGAAACTCCCCACCGGCGGTATGAAGCGATAGTTTCGAGCCCGCGAGCGCCTGAACACATGCCGATTCGGTTATGGTTCAGGGTCAGCAGATCCGGTGAGATGCCGGAGCCGACGGTTAAAGTCCGGATGGAAGAGAGCGATTGAACGTCAGGATCGTGTCATTCCGGCACTGTCCATGCGTTCTGTTGTGCGCCCTGATTCTAGTTTCGTGAGGACCTATGAACCAGAGCTATCCGAACAAGACTTCATTCAAAATTGCATTTATTCAAGCCCGTTGGCACTCCGATGTTGTCGATGAGGCCCGCAAAAGCTTTATTGCCGAACTCTCGGCAAAAGCTGGTGCCAATGTGGAAGTCGAAATTTTCGACGTTCCCGGCGCCTATGAAATCCCCCTTCATGCCAAAACCCTGGCCAAGACTGGAAAATACGCCGCTATCGTCGGTGCGGCTTTCGTGGTGGACGGCGGCATTTACCGGCATGATTTCGTGGCAACTGCCGTCATTAACGGCATGATGCAAGTTGGGCTGGAGACTGAAGTTCCAGTGCTCAGCGTGGTCCTGACGCCGCATCATTTCCATGAAAGCAAGGAGCACCACGATTTCTTCCATGCCCACTTCAAGATCAAGGGCGTGGAAGCAGCGAATGCTGCTTTGCAACTTGTGAGTGAGCGTAGCCGTATTGCTGCGTTAGCGTAACGTGCGCTGACCGGCCTTTAAGAAAAGGCCGGTCCTTCTCCAATGATGCGCTCACGATGCGCATAAAGGTCGAAGTCGTCACCACGCACCAGTGCAACAAGCGTCAGGTTCGCTTCATCAGCCGTCCGAATGGCCAAAGCGGTTGGCGCAGAGATCGCAGCCAGAACAGGCGCGCCGAACATAACGGCTTTCTGCACCATTTCCACAGAAACGCGACTGGTAATTACAACGATACCGTCTTCTGGCGAGCACCCGATAAGCAAAACAGCCCCCACAAGTTTGTCCAATGCGTTGTGGCGCCCGACATCCTCGCGAACGGCGATAAGCCCATTGCCAGGAACATAAAAACCCGCCGCATGAACGGCATGGGTCTGAGAGTTCAATCGCTGCTCGTCTGCCAGAGATCCGACAGCTTGCGAAATATCGTGGGGAGAAAATGTTCGACCGCTTTGCTCCAAGGCCTGTAGGGACCGCAACGCATGGTCAATCGAGTCTATCCCGCAAAGACCACAGCCAACGGGGCCAGCCATGAACCTGCGTCGCGCGGCAAGCCTCTGTTCAGGCCGTTCAGACAATCTAATCTGTATGTCGATGCCCTTCTCAAATGCCACGACCTCGACGGTTTCAATCTCGGAAATATCGTCCACAATATTTTCGGTAAGGGTGAAACCGATCCCGAAGTCCTCAAGATTATCGGGGGTAGCCATCATCACGGCCTGGGTAGAACCGTTATAGCTCACCGCCACGGGCACTTCCTCCGGCACCACTCGCTCACCCTCATGGAAGCCCGACGCACGGTGGGCGATACGTGGAGTACTCCGGCTAACTTTGTGGATCGTCATCTCAACCGCTCTCCCGTCACCGCGCCCATTTTTCCCGGCAGTTTCATGTGGCATGAAAACAACTTTAATGTAAGTTGCCACCGGACAAGCCGTCGCAAGTTGGGCGGCAAGCGAGGAAAACATGGATATTCGCCAGATAGACGACAATTATTCGGTTTCAGGGCAAATCGAACCCGACGATGTGCGCGACATCGCTGCAGAGGGATTTCGCACGATCATCTGCAACCGGCCCGATGGCGAGGGAGGCCCCCAGCAGCCCGAATTCAGCGAAATTGCACGCGTCGCAGAAAAAGCAGGACTTGCAACCTATTATATTCCGGTCGTCGGCGGTCAGTTGACGCAAGAAGATGTGGATGCGATGGCAGCAGCACTGGACGAAGCCGAAGGGCCCATCCTTAGCTACTGCCGATCAGGTGCACGCTCTACGAATGTTTACGGGATAGTGCAGAGCCAAAAGCGCGGATAAAGAACGAGCGCAGGCTATGTGGGCGGTGGAGCCGCAAAGGCATTTCGAGGGTCTTTGCAAACATGGCGATCACCGTCCCGAAAGCCGGGCGCGACCCGAATGGACGGCGCGCGATGTGTGGGCACAGTACTGGCGATAATAGCTCATGCCGGTACGTGTGACAGTCGCGACAACGCCGCCGAGAACCAAAAGCCAACCAATTGCCTGCGGCCAGTTGAAGCTTTCAATTCCGCCGCTCAGCGCGACAATGAAGATACCGGCCCAGAGCAACGCTGCCGTCCGGCGCCAGAATACAGGGTTAAGCTCGTCGAACACGGCCTTCCACAGCGAGTGAACAAGGCAGGCGAAGAAAAGGGCAGCGGCCAGACCGATATTGAGCAACTCGACCGGAAGCCATTGTTGCGAGGTGAGCATCGTTTCCATCATCCACTTGACTAAATTCGTATCCAAGAAATCCGCCAGAACGTTTCTTGCGATCCGAGTACTATTACTGTTCGTCCTATTCAGCTTTCGCTTTGTGGCCGCAACGTGTTACAAGCATGGAAAGCTCCCCCGGATAAATTCACTTATTATTGCGTTCACGCGAAATATCGTGTTGAAAACATTGCCCTATTCTGGGTGCTATGCCAGATCAAGGACTACGCAACCCCTTCCATTGCTTAACGAATTTGCGGTTCCGAGCCGTCGGCGCTTCGCTGCAATGTTCCGTTCACAATCGCATCAGATAACAGCTTTGTAACAATTCGGCACAGCAAGGCAGCCTTTAGAAATAGCGAAACCTCGCGGTTATTCACAAGGATCGGGCTTCTTAGCTGGCTTTTACTTGCCCCACAGCCGTTTTGTTGAGGCAGCGCGACGGGTCGATTGGAGCGGGCGCATTAGCCGGCCGGCCGAAAAGAAAGCCTTGAACCTGTTCACAGCCCTCTTCGATCACCATGCGGTGCTGGTCAAAGGTTTCGATCCCCTCGGCCACGACCGGCAGATCGAGACTGCGACCAAGCCCGACAATGGCTCGTACAATTGCTCTGGCGCTGACATCCGTTTCCATGCTGGTGATGAAGCTGCGGTCAATCTTGATCTTGTCGAATGGAAAACTTTGAAGATTGCTGAGCGATGAATAACCGGTCCCGAAATCGTCCATAACAATGCGAACTCCCGACTTCTTCATTCGACGCAGCAGTTCAAGAGTCGTCAGTCGATCCTTCATCAAAGCGGATTCGGTTACCTCCAGTTCCAGTCTCGTCGGATCAAGCCCGGTCTCTGCGATAACCGACCTGACGGTATCCGGCAGGCTGACGAGCCGGAACTGGACGGGAGACAGATTTACAGCGATGGACAGATGGCTCTCCCATTCGGCGGCCGTGCGGCAAGCCTCACGCAGAACCCATTCGCCCAGCGCCACGATTGTTCCCGTTTCCTCGGCAATAGGGATGAACACGTCCGGTGGTATCTGCCCGCGTTCCGGATGATTCCAGCGGACCAATGCCTCATAACCCGTACAACGCCCGTCAGACGTCGCAAACAAAGGTTGATAGGCGATACCGATCTGTCCCCGCACCATCGCGTGACGCAAATCCGCTTCTAGCTGGCGCCGCTCTCTTATCTCCTGATCCATTTCCGGGGAATAGAATGCAAATAATCCGCGCCCTTCCGTCTTCGCCCGATAGAGCGCGATATCTGCCGCATGCCGGATGGCTTCCGCATCCTTGCCATCATTTGGATATAGGGCAACGCCAATACTGACGCCGACAGCGGTCGGATCAAGCACGGTATTCAGCTCCAAGCGGAAGGCTTCCAGAATCTTCTCGCTCAGCTTCCGGGCACCTCTAGGCTGCGGGACGCCCACTTGCAGAATAATAAACTCGTCACCGCCGATGCGTGCGGCAGTATCTATGCCATTTACGCAGCGCTTCAGGATGCTGGAAACCGTCTTCAATACCCGGTCGCCTTCGGCGTGACCGAAAATGTCGTTCACAGCCTTGAACCGGTCCAGATCGAGTGCCAGCACGGCGAAAGGCTCGCGGCTGGGACGCGCAACGGCATTCGCCAACCTTTCCTCAAAAAACATGCGGTTGGGCAGATCGGTGAGCGCGTCATGACGCGCCATGTGCTCAATCTGGCGTTGAGCTGCGCGTTTTTCGGTAAGATCGCGTACGGCGAGCACCTCGCAAGGACGTCCCTGATATTCGATGGCATGGACCGCAAGCTCAAAAATGCGTTCATCATTGGGAAACCTTGGAGCCGCCTCGATAGCCTCGGCACGGCGAGCACAGACCGGAAGCCCGTCAGCCGCCAATAACAAAGTATCGGGTTCAATACCCATCAGCGACTTTTCGCTTCTCCGCATGAGCTCAGAGAACCGGGCATTCATCTCGACTATCCCGCCATCCCGTATAACGACCAAACCGTCTAATGTGGCGTTTGCAAACCCCTTCAAGTCCGTCATGTAACGGTCTATAAACACGGCAGAAATTGTCGCCAGCGCCACGCTACACACCACTGCCGCGATGGCAACAACGAGCCAGAGGCGTCCGATCCCAAGCGGATCGGCCGCGGGAAGAGTGGGGTTTGGGACCAGTTCAGTCGAGGCAACCGCGGTGAAATGGAGTGTGCAAACAGCGAGTATGCCTCCTACGGTCGGAAGCAGAATACGTGACCAGCCGGAAGCATTCGTCACAAACCAGAAAGCGGCCAGCAAAATCAGGACCGAGATTGCGCCGCCCACGAAGATCGGTGGAAGATCATAGTGTATGTCAGCCGCTGCTTTGATCGCACTCATGCCTGTGAAATGCATTGCGGCTATCGATAGCGTCGCCGAAATGGCCGCCATCAGAGCATATTTCAGCGCAGCACCCTTAAGTAGATGTAGGCTCAACCAAAAACCGAGAACAGCCGTCGCCGCCGAAAGAACGGTGGCGGTAAAATCAAACTCGATTGCTACGGTGCCGCTGTAAGCGAGCATCGCCACAAAGTGGGTTGCCCACACGCCAACTCCACCGGCAAAAGCACTGATTGCGAGCCAGTTGTCACGGCGGCTCCTGGTGCATTCGCGCGCGCGGGCCAGCAACAGGAAAAATGCAAACATGCTTGCAAATGAAATGGATGCAGCCAGAACCACAAAAGGCTGATCGTGCTGTACAGTCACGCATTCCAGAACTTTGAACATGCAGCCCCCTGCCCCGCCTAAGGTGCAGTTCTTGTTAAATACAACCAGAAGCACTATCCCGACTGTGCTTGGTTCCCCGAATAAAAGTATCGATAACTATTTAAGCAATCCTGAATTATCGATTTTGTCACCTGTTGTTGCTGTTAATGGCAGGAGATTAAACACGCTTACCGAAGCGCCTACCGACACGCGCAAGCAATATCACCGGTAAAATTCCGACCGTCACGATGGCGAGGGCGGCAAGGGAGGCTTCTTCGTATGTTCCGCGTGCGGCCTCGCCATAAAGATGCGTTGCGAAAGTCTCGACGTTGAGGGGGCGCAGCAGAAGTGTTGCAGGCAGTTCTTTCACACAGTCTACGAATACGAGGAGACCCGCCGCCACGATGGCTGTTTTCGATAGTGGCAAATGAACTGCGCAAAACGTTTCGGTAACGCCACGCCCGAGCGTGCGCGAAGCATGATCCAGTGACACGGGTATGCGCTCCAGCCCGGAATCGATGCCACCTGCGGAGATGGCCAGAAATCGAACGACATAGGCATAGATGACCGCCGCGCCTGTCCCGATCAGCACCAGCCCTGCCGAATAACCGAAGACATGCGATGTGAACAGATTGAAAAATTGATCGAAGCTACCGGCCACCACCAAAATGCCGATGGCGATAACGGTCCCCGGAGCCGCATATCCCATCGTGGACACGCGATACGACCAGCGTGAAACAGCCCCCGGGAAAAGCCGGACAGCATATGCAACAAATATTCCGCATATCAGCACCAACGCTGTAGCCACTGACGCGAGCACAACGGTATTGAAAGCTTCGCCAACCAATCGCGGAGAGATACCGGCAAAACGGGCGCGCTTCACCGCTTCCACGACCAGATAAATTGCCGGCAGAACAAATCCAATGACGACTGGAAGGGAGCAGAGACAGAACAACCAGACGCCCCGCCCGTTCCTGACGCTCAATGGTTCGAAGCCACGCGAATGACGGATGTTGGAAGCAAAACGTTGCTTGCGTCGCCCCCAGCGTTCAATCGAAACAAGAGCAACCACCAGAAACAGGAGAGCGAGGGCCAATTGCGCAGCGCCTGGCAAATCCGAGCGCGTAATCCATGTGGTGTAAATCGAAACAGTCAATGTGCGCACGCCCAGGAATTCGGCGGCGCCTACATCATTCAGCGTTTCCATTAAAGCGAGACTGACCCCAACCGCTACGGCAGGCCGCGCGAGCGGCAATGCAACACGCCAGAAAATGCCCTTGCGGCTAACGCCCAAAGTTCTTGCCGCTTCGATAAGGCTGGCGGACTGAGTTAGAAACATTGCCCGTGTAGGGATATAGACATAGGGGTAGAGAACGAAGCCGAGAAGAATAATACATCCGGCCATTGAACGAATATCGGGCAAGCGGAACTGGCGCGGACTATCGTATCCCAGCATGAATCGCACCGCTCCCTGCACCGGACCAATAGGGTGCAGGATATCGAGATAGGCATAGGCAACGATGTAGGTCGGTACGGCCAAGGGCAGCAAAAGCGCCCATTCAAGCAGGCGCCGCCCGCGAAAATCATATGCCGTCACCAGCCATGCCGTTGACGTTCCTATGAAAGCGGCAATGATGCCGACACCGATAAGCAGAATTACCGTTTCGAGAAAAGCTGTCGCTAGATTGGTGGCGAGAAGGTGCGCCCAGAGCCCCGCAGATCCTTGTATGGCTTCAAAGGCAAGGGCAAGAACCGGAAGTAAAACCAGAACTGCAACCAATGCCGAGAGCCTTAGCCAGTTGCGTCCCGCTTTTGCGGGTCGCAAAACTCGTTTCCGGGTGGCTGCAAAAGCTTCCATTGGTCTCTCTATAGAGCATTTCCTGTTAGATCTTCGGAAATGCTCTATCCATTTGTTTTAATGCACGTCTTTGCCCGAACTAGCATCCGCTCTCGGGAGACGCGCTCTAGTACAACGCCGGCGCATGAAATGCACCGGCGCTGGTCTGGTTAGTTCATTCGGCTTTTAGTTATCAAAACCGACTTTGTCGACCAGTTCGCTTGCCTGCTTGCGATGGCTCACAATTTCCGAAAGCGGAACACTGTCGATCTTCAGTTCACCGAACGATTCCACGATTGGATCAAGCGGAGCGCCCGGCTTTACCGGATACTCGAAATTGGCCTTGGCGTAGAGCTGCTGGGCTTCGTCGGACACCAGATATTCGAGCAGCTTGACTGCTGCGTCCTTGTGCGGTGCATTCTTTGCAACGGCTGCGCCACTGATGTTGACCTGGGTTCCGCCATCCTTGAATGTCGGCAGCAGAACCTTGATGCCTTCGCCCCAGGTCTTCTGCTCGTCACCGCCCTTACCCGAACGCATCAGGCCGACATAATAGGAATTGGCAACGGCTATATCGCAAATGCCGCCTACGATATCCTTGGCACCATCACGATCGCCACCGGCAGCCTTGCGCGCAAGATTATCCTTGAGCCCCTTCAACCATTCTTCGGTCTTTTCCGGACCGTAATGCGCGATATAGTCCGCGAAGAGTGCTGTATTGTAAGGATGCTGGCCCGCACGGATGCAGATTTTGCCCTTCCACTTCGGATCGGACAGGTCCTCATAGTTGATCTTGTCGAGCTCGAGGTCTTTCGCGGCATAGACGATGCGAGCGCGCATGGACAATGCGAACCAGTTATCCTTGGCGTCGCGGAGCTGTTCCGGAACAGCTTCTTTCAGCACCTTGGAATCAACAGGCTGGGTGAGTCCCTTGTCGACGAGATCGACCAGGTTCCCGGCGTCGACCGTCATAAGAATGTCGGCGGGCGAGTTGGCGCCCTCAGAAGCTACGCGTTCTGCCAGACCGTCCTTCAGGAAAACCGTATTGACGGTAATTCCGGTAGACGATTTGAAAGCATCGAGCAGGGGCTGAATGAGGCCCGGTTCACGCGTCGTGTAAATGTTCACTTCATCTGCGTGGGCAGCTCCTGCAAAGAACGTTACTGCGGCGAGAGCAAGGCCAGAACGCGCGAACTTGGACATTTTACCTCCAGATGGACCTGTTTCATATTAAATTATGAGTTACGCAATCAAGTTATACGGTGCAGCGCACCGACGGTCAATTGCTGCAACACTTCGACAGCGGATATTTTCAGTCACTTGGGGAAAATCAGCGCCTTATCCCAATGCGGGCGTAGCACTATATCGTTGGAAGAAGCCGGAAGCCGCAGTTCGGTGCGTACACGCAGGCGCGGAGCCGCATCTGTTACCCGCACGACCAGTTCTTCGATTTCACCGAGAAAGGTGCGGGCTTCAATATGACCACGCAATGAAGCTTCGCCAGTCTCACTATCGGTCACAATCGTAAAGTCACGCGGACGCAGATAGGCAAACGCTTCAGCGTCGGGTCCAAACTGTGCACTTATGGCAATTTTCCCAAAGGGAGTTACCAGCCCATTACCCTCGACTTTTCCGGGTATCACATTGAAGTCACAGAAAAAATCCGCTGCATACCGGTTCACGGGCTGGTCATGAAGCTCGCGTGCCGGGCCATTCTGAACAACTTCGCCAGATCGCATCAATACGACACGATCTCCGGTCGACAGCGCCTCTTCGGCTTCGTGCGTTACGATAATCGCCGTTGTGCCAAGCTCCCTCAGCAAAGCCACTGTCTCACGGCGAACCCGGGCGCGCAGTCCTCTGTCAAGGTTCGAAAACGGCTCGTCCATCAGCAGAAGCTGTGGTTTCGGAGCAAGGGCCCGGATAAGTGCCACACGTTGCTGCTCGCCACCTGACAGCATGTGCGGATAGCGATCCGCCATGTGCGAGAGCGACACCAGTTCGAGAAGCTCTCCTGTCCGCGCATCCGCCGCGTGGCGGGGCATTCTTCGCAATCCGAACAGGATGTTTTCTCTTACCGTCAGGTGCGGAAACAAAGCGTAGTCCTGGAAGACGACACCCACGTTCCGTTTTTCAGGCTCAATAAAGACGGATGGGCCGACCAGCGCCTGCCCCCCCATGGTGAGTGTTCCACTGTCTGGAACATCGATGCCCGCGATAATGCGCAGCAGGGAAGTCTTACCGCAGCCGGAATGGCCGACCAGGCAAATTATCTCGCCCTCGTGAACATCGAGAGAGACATCATTGAGCGCACGCACAGCGCCAAACTGGCGGGTAATACCGGACAGAGTCAGTGCTGGGCCGGATTGCCCGAATACCTGTCTTTTATCATGCGGGTTGCGTGCTGCGTCCATAAGCAAGATCGCGTGTCCAGATTGCAGTTCAGGCGGATATAGAGACACATTCTCCAGAAAGCTACAAAAACAGGATGGATTATCTCAGGAATATCGCAACTAAGTATTGTGTAACAGGTTATCCGGTTGATCGTGAACAAAAAGCGAGCCATGTTCACTGTGCTTCCATATGCTCAAATCACCCAATCGCATTGCAGGAGAATACCGAAATGGGGCCGGTCACGGATAAGGTGGCGACAGCTGACAGCTTGCCGCAGGAAACCAAAATTGCCATCATCGGCGGCGGCGTCATCGGTGTTTCCACTGCCCTTTTTCTGGCCGAACGCGGCATTCCTGTCACTCTCCTTGAAAAGGGGGAGATCGCGGGGGAACAATCCAGCCGCAATTGGGGGTGGTGCCGCCGTACCGGGCGCGACAGCCGGGAAATGCCCCTCATCGTCGAAAGCATGCGACTATGGGAAGGCATGAATGAGCGAACGGGGCGCGAAACCGGTTTCCGTGTGACCGGAATTGCCTACACAGCTGAAAAAGAAGAGCAAATGGCTCTTTATGCGGAGTGGATCAGGATAGCTCGGGAACACGGCATTGGGACGGAACTTCTCAATGCAAATCAGGTCGCAGCATTGGCACCCGGCATCAATCGTCGGCTCGCAGGCGGCATGATAACGCCGCGCGACGGACGGGCCGAACCGCAAAAGGCGGTTCCGGCTTTTGCCGCAAAAGCGCAAGAGAATGGCGCCATCATTCTACAAAACTGTGCCGTGCGCGGTATAGAGACGACCAATGGCCGGGTCACGGCAGTCCTTACCGAAAAAGGCCGTCTGTGCTGCGAGGCAGTGATCGTCGCGGGCGGAGCCTGGTCAAGACTTATCGTTTCGAGCTTCAAGGCCCACCTGCCGCAGTTGAAGGTGCGTTCTTCCGTATTCCGCACGGCTCCCATTGATGCCGGTGTCGAACCTGCAATTGCGTTTTCGGACTTTGCCCTGCGCAAGAGGCTTGATGGCGGATACACGGTTGCAAGCCTCGGTGGCTCTATCGCGGATATCGTGCCCGACAGTTTCCGGTTCTTTCGGGATTTCATACCCTCGCTTTCAACCGAGTGGCGGTCGTTGCGCTTCCGGTTCGGCGAGCGCTTCTTCGAAGAAGCTTTCCAATGGAAACTCCGGCCTGCCGACGAGATATCCATTTTCGAAAAAATTCGCACGCTCGATCCTGCTCCGCACAAGGCCGCCAACGCTCAGGTGCTGACGAAGCTCAGGCAGGCAATCCCCTCTTTCGCCCAGGCAACGATAGAGCAGGAATGGGCAGGGCTCATCGACACGATGCCGGACGTCATCCCGGTCATCTCGCCACTCCCGGGCATTGAAGGCTTGATCGTAGCAACAGGCTTTTCGGGGCATGGCTTCGGGATTGGTCCCGGCGCGGGCAAGCTCGTTGCCGATATGGTTACAGGTGAAACGCCGGTCGTCGATCCTTCGGCGTTTCACATTTCCCGGTTTTCCGATGGTTCCAAGATTCGCATCGAAAACTGGGGATAGCGATTATTGGATGACCCCGCAGGCGAACCGAGCGCCGCCACCGCCAAGCGGCTTGGGTTTATCAGAGTAGTTATCTCCTCCCACGTGAACCATCAAGGCTCGCCCCTTGATTTCATCCAGCGACCTGAGCCGCGGGGCCGTCACGCTTTGAGTCACGTTACCCTGTGCGTCGGCTTCGAGCAGAGGCAAGTCACCAAGATGCCCCTCACCTTCCGGTCCCATGTGGTGCTTGGAATGCGACGGATCGTAATGCCCGCCGGCAGATTGCGCCGGGACAGTTTTTCCATCCTGTTCAGCCGGTGCGCAGCTGCCTTTCTCATGCACATGAAAGCCGTGCTCACCAGCAGGAAGGCCTCTCAAATTGGTCTTGAATAACAATCCAGCATCCATCTGCGAGATGGTGACGGTGCCAATTTCCTTTCCCTGGCCTGTTGGCAGAGCTTCATAAAGTTTGACGCTCATATCCGCGGCAATGGCTGGAACTGCCAGAAGCATCATTGCTGAAGCAATCAAAAACGGCTGCATTGTTTCCTCCTGATCGCGATCCTTCGTGATGAGACGACAACGCACACCGCTCGAAATTGTTCGAAAATAAAATGCCGGAGCGACCGCGTGACAAACACTGTCACGCGGTCAGAGGCGGATTATACCGTTATGAATTGAGCCATCATGCCCACATCTTCATGTTCCAGCACGTGGCAATGAAACATGAATGGATGGCTTTTCGCCGCTTCACGGTCGAAATGAACCAATATTTCAGCCTTCCCATCAATCAAAGCCGTATCCTTCCAGCCCGCTTGATGTGCGGGGGGCGCTTTGCCATTCTGGGAAAGAATGCGAAACGACGCCCCATGGATATGGAATGGATGCGGCATCTCCTTCGTTGTAAGTTCCCAGATTTCCCAGGACCCAAGCTTGGCCTCGACATCGATACGACCCATGTCGAACGGTTTGCCTGCGATCGCCATCGTTACGCCTGACGACAAGGCGTCAAGCGCCGGACCTGCATCGGCAGAACTTCTGGCCCCGTGCATCTCATGATCCATAGCGCCAGACTGCATGGAGCTCATGTCCATACTGCCCATGTTATGCCCGGCATGAGGATCGGTGGACGGTTTTGCCATCATCAGCCTCATATTTTCCGTCATTCGCTCGTCAAAGAAGAACGAGCGGCGTTTTACGGAAAGGTTTTCGTCCGGGACGCCTGGCCCATCCAGACGATCTGGAAAGGACTTGATTTTCGCTTGCAAGGCGCTGTCCACCTCAAACCGCATCAAATGCAGATCATCGCCACCGCTGTCATTTTCGTAGGTCAGCAAATCGACTGCCCTGCCTTGGGAAAAATCCACCAGAACCTCGTAGCGCTCACCGGGACTTATGGACAACCTTTTGACCGGTTCCGGCTTTCCGATGAAACCGCCATCCGACGCGATGACAAATAAGGGGCGATTATCACCGAGACGAACATGAAAGTTTCGCGCATTGGCACCGTTCAGGATGCGCAGACGGACAATGGACTGAGGGACCCGCGCTTCCGGTGAAACTATCCCGTTCACGATAAGCTTGTCGCCACGGAAACCATGCATCAAGTCCATAATGTCAGGCTGATAAATCCTGTCCCCCTCAATCACCCGACGATCCTGAAGCACCAGCGGAATATCATCTATACCGTAGTCTTCGGGCAGCCCGCGTGCAGCATCCTTGCCATCAGTCACGACCATGAGACCGGCAATGCCGAGATGCGCCTGACGGGCGGTATTTCCATGCAGATGCGGATGGAACCAGTTGAACGAGGCTGGCTGATTGACCGTGATTTTCGGTTTCCATTCCGCGCCCGGCGCAATCACATTATGGGGGCCGCCGTCGAGTATGGAGGGGACGAAAAGCCCGTGCCAATGAAGCGTAGTCTCATCATCCATGCCGTTTTCTACGGAAAGGGTGACTGTTTCACCATTCTTCAAGCGCACGAGCGGACCAAGATAGGCACCGTTGACGCCAGCCGATGCTGCTTCGCTTCCTTCTTCAAAACTGTGCCACCCTGCCTGCACCTTGAGTTTGACGACACCCGACGCATCCGGTTCGATCAGAGGCGGGAGAGGCAAAGGCCGTCCAGCAGTCGGGGTCCACAAGGCCCCCGCGCCGTGGGCCATATGCTGATGAGCGTCTTGAGCAAAGCTGTCAATTGGGCGGATGGTCGTGGCAAAGGCCGCCCCGGTCGCCAGAGCGAACAGGCGGCGGCGTGTAATTCCAGTCATGGTAAGTCTCCAGACAATAATCGTGATAGCCGCCAAATTTCGGCGGCGATTTCCAAGATCAAGCCTGAAGCGATATGGGCGGTCGCAGGTCGCTGTTCGGGGATTTGCCGTTCAGCGCTGCAACGAGCGGCGGCAAACCAAAATCCTGTACAGGAACATCCGCGCGCAAATCCGTTGCCAATTGAACAACACAGCCGCACGTCATCATCACACAAGCATTCGGTGTTTTGCCGCCGTGATCCTTCGGCGCAGTTTTGCCCGCATCCGCCGAGACCGATGTGTCGTCCATCTGATGCGACATGTTCACATGACAATCAGAAACCGTCTGCACAGAGGGCGCCTCATGCGCCATGGCGTAACAAAGTTGCGCGGAAACAAGAAACAGGATTGCAAGCAACGTCACGAGCCCACGGGAAGGCAAGCGCAGGACCGCATGGTCCCGGGCTGCCCCCCTCAAGCCGATATCGTACTTTGCTCGAAACATGTTTAC
Organism: Brucella sp. IR068; assembly: GCF_049065885.1. NCBI lineage: Bacteria > Pseudomonadati > Pseudomonadota > Alphaproteobacteria > Hyphomicrobiales > Brucellaceae > Brucella > Brucella sp. IR068. The sequence continues at coordinate 248,448 of NZ_JBAKHE010000004.1, forward strand.
TTTCGTACAGATGACACAGGAAATTTAATCAGCCCTTGCGGCAAATGAAAGATCAGAACGCGCGCTGACAGGAATTTTATCCACTTTCGCTTTTGTTTCCAAAACAGCCCATCCGAAATCACAAAATTGCTTAAAAGCCCTTTTCCGCTTGCGATTCTATATTCGCCGGCTTTAAAGAAGCCACATCTTGGGCTCCCTCCCCTAAAAAGACGGCCCGCAATATTGGAACTGAAACAATGACAGTCGCTGTAGCGGTTGCTCCGCAGAAAAACTCCGCGCGCCGAGTTCTGGCCGCAAGCATGATCGGCACCACGATCGAATTTTTTGACTTCTATATTTACGCGACCGCCGCGGTGATCGTGTTCCCCCATCTGTTCTTCCCGGCAAGCGACGGCAACTCCGCGCTTCTCCAGTCTTTGGCAACCTTTGCGATTGCATTCTTTGCACGCCCCATCGGCGGAGCATTGTTCGGCCACTTCGGAGACAAGGTCGGACGCAAGGCTACGCTGGTCGCAGCGCTCATGACCATGGGTATTTCCACGGTCGCCATCGGTTTCCTGCCAACCTACGACTCCATAGGCGTCTGGGCAGCTCTTCTGCTGGCTCTGTGCCGTCTGGGCCAGGGGCTTGGTCTCGGTGGCGAGTGGGGCGGCGCGGTGCTGCTTGCAACTGAAAACGCGCCCGAAGGCAAGCGGACATGGTACGGCATGTTCCCGCAGCTCGGCGCTCCGGTTGGCTTCATTCTGGCGACGGGCATCTTCCTCATTCTGGCCGAGGCTCTTACCGAAGAACAATTTTTTGCTTTCGGCTGGCGCATTCCTTTCATAGCCAGCGCTCTTCTGGTCGGTGTGGGTTTGTTCATCCGTCTGAAGATCGCCGAAACGCCTGAATTCCAGAAAGCAATCGACAAGGCTGAACGCGTCGAAGTACCGGTCGCAACCTTGTTCAAGCAGCACAAGATGAGCCTTCTCCTAGGCACCATCGGTGCGGTTGCAACCTTCGTCCTGTTCTATCTGATGACGGTCTTTTCGCTGGGCTGGGGCACACGCGCCCTTGGCTATAGCCGCGAGGAATTCCTTATTCTTCAGATGATCGGCGTGGTCTTCTTCGGCTTGATGATCCCTGTGGCTGCGCTGCTGTCCGACCGTTTCGGCATGCGCCCGGTCATGATTATCGTCACCGTCCTGATCGGCCTCTACGGCTTCATCATGGCGCCCTTGTTCATGGCGGGCACTGCTGGCGTCCTCGCATTCCTCATCATCGGCTTCGGTCTGATGGGTCTTACCTATGGCCCGATCGGTGCCGCGCTCGCCGAACCATTCCCAACCTCTGTCCGTTACACCGGCGCCTCGCTGACCTTCAATCTGGCAGGTATTCTGGGTGCCTCGGTCGCACCCTACATCGCGACCTGGCTCGCAACGCACTATAGCTTCGACTATGTCGGTTATTACATGGTCGCAGCCGCCGTGGTTTCGCTGATTGGCTTTACCTTCATTTCGTTCAAGCGCGGCGAATAGTAAACTGTACGAAGCAAAAAGCCCGCGTGGAGCGATCCGCGCGGGCTTTTCCTTGTGAGGCGCGAGGGCCCTATTCCGTGTCGGCAGCTTCCAATGCGATAGCCACCGACTGGATGATCGATGCAAAGCGGACAGCCGTCTGGATCGCTTCCGACGACACATTGGCCTTGCGCAGCACATCCTCATGCGCATCGATGCACATGCCGCAGCCATTGATGGCAGATACCGCCAGCGACCAGAGCTCGAAGTCAACCTTGTCGACGCCCGGATTACCGATCACATTCATGCGCAGCTTTGCCGGCATGGTACGGTAGTCTTTATTGGTAGCGAGATGTACGAAGCGGTAATAGACATTGTTCATGCCCATGATCGACGCAGCCGACTTCGCGGCTTGAATGACGGAAGCGTCGACTTTGGCGGTGGCTTCGCCAACAAACGCCTTACGCACGTCGGCGTTGCGAGAGGCAATGCCGCACGCAACGAACAGGCCGTATTTCTGCTGTGGCGTCAGTGTTTCATCGCTTGCCATGGACGAAAGATTGAGACGGACGTCCTTGGCGAAATCCGGGATTTTTGACTTCAGGTCATCAATGGACATGGAACCCTCTTTATCTGCCATTCGGGATATCAAAGCATTTCCAGCAAAAATGCGGTGCGGTCTTGCATGGGAGAATGCGTAAAAACAAAGAGATAGAGCAGTTCCGATGTCCATGTTGGGCTGGAACCGCTTCAGATAAAAGAAAGGCGGGCCTTGACCCGCCTTTCCGCACTCAATCAGGACCTATCAAGCTGCCTTGAGCGTTTCGCCACCGACTTCGCGGTTGCACGGGCAAAGTTCATCGGTCTGCAGCGCATCGAGAACACGCAGCGTATCCTTCGGAGCACGGCCAACGTTGAGGTTGGTTGCGTAAACGTGCTGGATTGTGTTGTCCGGATCGACAACAAAGGTATAGCGATACGCGACGCCATCCGGCGAGCGAACGCCCAAGCCATCGACCAGCGAGCCGTTGGTGTCGGCAAACGACCAGATCGGCAGCTTGTCGAGATCCTTGTGATCACGACGCCATGCGAGCTTCACGAATTCATTGTCGGTCGAACCACCCAGAACGACTGCGTCACGGTCTTCGAAATCAGATGCAAGACGGGCAAACTCAGCGATTTCCGTCGGGCAAACGAAGGTGAAATCCTTCGGGTAGAAGAAGATAACCTTCCACTTGCCAGCAAAGCTTGCTTCGGTGATTTCTTCAAACGCCGAAACGCCGTTTTCTTCGTGATGGTTGAAGCCGGGCTTTACGCCGGTGACCTTGAAGGAGGGGAGCTTGTCGCCGATACCGAGCATCTTATACCTACCTTTAAAATTCGATGGTTATGCGGAATTTTCTGAATTTTCAGAATTTTCCGTTCTGCGAGTCATATATAGGGTTTCTTGCCAAATCGGTCAAAGCGATTATATCGATAAATTCCATCGATTATAACGATGGAACAAGGACTTAAGATTCGATGCTCAACATCAGTGTCCGTCAACTCCACTATTTCATGGCCCTCGTCAAAGCGGGCTCCTTTTCACGAGCCGCCGAAGTCGTGGGCGTAACCCAATCAACCTTGAGTGCCGCCATTCAGTCCCTCGAGGCGGAACTCGGCGTAACGCTGATCGATCGCTCAGGCCGACGAATGCAGCTTCTGCCTGCCGGCGAAGATTTTCTGGAGCGAGCCCGCACTATCGTAGCTCTCATCGAAGAACTACCTGAACATGCGCGGCAGGCAGAACGCCCGCTGACGACCAGATTGCGGATGGGAGTCATTCCGTCGATAGCGCCTTTTTTGTTACCCAAAATTCTGCCTGCGACCTCCAGGGCCTTTCCCGAACTGCAGCTTACCATTCGCGAAGGCCTCACGCGCTCCCTGCTGGACAGCTTGCGTTCAGGATCCCTCGATGTTGCGCTCGTCGCCCATCCATACGATCTCGATGAATTTGAAGTATCAGAGCTTGGTCACGATATCTTCTATCTGGCGGTGCGGCGCGATCATGCCCTGGCCAATCGCGACCGGGTCGATGCTGACGATTTGCAGGATCAGCCCTTTCTCCTGCTGGAAACAGGGCATTGTCTTCGCGAACACGTCATGGCCGCCATAGGTTCCACACCGGCGCAAGCAAGCGGCGATGTCCATGCCACATCGATCACGACACTGGTGCAGCTTGTCGATTTCGGAATGGGCGTCACCCTTCTGCCGGAGGTGGCGGTCAAAGCGGGTGTCACGCGAGGAACGGAACTAAGCGTCGTTCCTTACGAGGGCAAGAACAATTACCGATCGCTGGTTCTGGTCTGGCGCTCCAATGCTGCCCGCCGCAACGAGTTCGAGCTTTTCGCGGATCATCTGCGCCGCAAATGCATGAAGCTGATCTAGAGAACTCCCCAGGCCCGAAACCGCCCGCGTCCGGTGATCTCTCTCAAATTGAGTTCCGAAATCAGTTTCAGCGCCCCTTGCTGCGTGACCTGCAATTCCTTTTCCACCATCTGGCTGGAAATGACCGGGCTGCGCAGCACCATCTCCATCAGTTCCGGCAAGCGCGAATTGGACCTGCGCCCTTTGAGCTTACGTTGCATTTGTTCACGCGCCAGAAGCAACCGGTCATGCTCCTTCATGGAAAGGTCGGCAGCTTCTTCAATGCTTTCAAAAAACGTTCTGAGCCTGATCACACGGTTGGACGAGCGACGTTCATCGGGCCGTTTCGCACGCAGGCCGAGACTGATTGTCGGCAGATGGCCCGTTGCAAGACCGCTTTGGCGCAGGAGTGCGGCCGTCAGAAGCCGGCCTATCCACGATGACCGCTGCACAACCTCCAGCGAAAACCAGGCGTCATGGATCAATGCGGCTCGCATCAGCGGTGGCAGATGCCTCGTGCCGGCAAGACAATCGCGCCATTCCTGCAAACGCGCATCCTCATCCCAGTCATCGTCATAAAGCAGCGTGTCACGCGGCGTCGTTTCCGGCTTGGGTCTGACGGGAGCCACGCCTTCCAGAAGAGCACCCGTCCGCGCAAGCAGACTGTCAATGTCATTGAGCAACGGGTCGAAATCATCATCCGTAGCTTGGCGCGGTTCGACTTCCGAAGGGGTGAGATCGATGGATCGGCCGAGCAATTGCTGGATACCAGCGGGTCCGAGGGCCCAGTCTGCTGATTTTCCGGCAATCTGTCTGCGCATGCGCAAAACCGCATGCGCTATCGTCAAGGCATGGCTTGGCATCCGGTTGTCCATCAAGGCATCATGCAAGACCAGGTCTTCCATATGCACCAGTTCGCCCTCAAGCCACATCGAAGCGACGGCATCGTGCATATGCAACCGTTCGATCATGCCATCGTGAATAGGTGAGCGCGAAAGCCGCTCGTCGAGTCGAACCAAGGCCGCCGTAGCATTGCTCACGGGCACAAAAAACTCTTCGAACGGTAAATCATCGATCTCGTAGGCCATGTCCCGCATATCGCAGCCGATTGCGATAAAAGGCAAACGAAATTACCGTATTACCCTAGGACCTCCGCAACCTTGACGGTCCGACCTTCCTTGACCGAACGAAGAGCAGCTTCAGCCAATGCCAAGGCCTGCAACCCGTCTTCTGCTGAAGGATAGGGCGCCTTTCCTGTATCAAGTGCATCGATAAACGAAGCGATTTCCGCTGCATAAGCAGCCGTGTAGCGCGTCATGAAAAAATCGTGCAGAGGCGGACGGTTATAACCGTCCCTGGAAGCGATTTCTATCGAAACCGGACGTTGATTTTCCGCCGAAACAGCCCCGAGTGATCCATGGACTTCAATGCGCTGGTCGTAGCCATAGGAAGCTCGTCGTGAGTTGGAAATGACGCACTGTCGGCCGGAGGCGGTCGTCAGGATGACGCTCGCACTATCGTAATCACCGAGTTCCCCGATTTTTGGATCGACAAGAACCGAGGCCGACGCCGATACGCTCTCGATTTCTTCCCCAAGCAGAAAACGCGCCATATCGAAATCGTGGATCGTCATGTCGCGAAAAATGCCGCCGGATACCTTGATATATTCCGCCGGTGGCGCGCCGGGATCGCGGCTGGTGATCGTCACCATTTCAACATTGCCGATGCGTCCGTCTTTAATGGTTTTGCGTACTGCAGCAAAATGCGGATCGAACCGGCGATTGAAACCCAGCATCACCTTCGCGCCGGCTTCGCGGATAACTGCGAGGCAGGCGCGGACGCGCGCAATATCGAGATCAATGGGCTTTTCACAGAAAACGGCCTTGCCGGCGCGCGAAAACCGTTCAATAAGATCGGCGTGGGTATTGGTCGGCGTGCATATCAGCACAGCATCAATGTCGTCTGCCTTTTCGATAGCGTCGATGCTGCGAACTTCGGCCCCGGCAGAGTCGGCAATTGCGCGTGCTGCCGCTTCATTGGCATCCGCAACGGCAACCAGCCTGGCCCGCCTGTCCGCAGCGATTGCGCCCGCATGCACCTTGCCGATACGGCCCGCACCGAGTAACGCCAGACGTGTCACCATTGCCTCATCCTCCCCAGGAAACAGCCATCTTCATTCACCTGAAGATACGCTGTAGAATATTTATTCTATTTTGCTAGAATGTGACATAAAGATTGTCAAGAGACCATATTGAAAGGCCAATGATGGATTCCCCTGCCCCGTCACCGATCAGCGTTCCGGCAAATATCAAGGAATTCGAAGCGAAGCTGCTGGAGGTGTCCGACCGCTTGCCAAAGAGGCTCAAGCAGTGCGCCGATTTCGTTGCCGCCAATCAGGATCGTATCGCCGTGTCGACTGTCGCAGAGATGGCCGAAGGGGCAGGCGTGCAGAGTTCCGCCTTCATGCGGTTCTGCCAGATCATGGGCTTCTCCGGCTTTTCCGAAATGCAGAAGCTGTTCCGGGATTCCTATGCGGGTGGCTGGCCTGATTACTCGACCCGGTTGCAGCATTTGCGAGAAACCGCAACGGGTAGCGCCCCTGCCCTTCTTGCGGAGTTTGCCGAGGCCGGGCGCACCTCCCTCGAAGGTTTGCTGAAGACCATTGATCCAGAAGCACTCGAAAAGGCTGTTCAGCTTTTGGCGAGCGCGCATACAATCCATATCGTCGGAATCCGTCGCGCCTTTCCGGTCGCGAGCTATCTGGCTTACGCGCTGGAGAAAATGCACGTTCCCGCCATGCTGCACAGTGCCGTGGGCAAACTGGAAAACCTGCACGCTATTCGCGAAGGCGATGTGCTTCTGGCAATTACCTTTTCCCCCTACTCGCCGGAAACGGTCGCCATGGCTGAAACCGTCGCCGCGCGGGGCATTGACGTCGTCGGTATCACAGACACCTTTGTCAGCCCCATGAGCAAATCCGCCAAGCAGACACTGCTGGTTTCCGAAGTGGATTTCGGTGCATTTCGTTCGCTCTCCGCAACGCTTTGCCTGGCTATCGCACTTGCCGTCGCCGTAGGGACACTAAGGCAAAGCGACTGACCTTCCCCTGCACATTCCATTTTTCAGTTGAAATAGAATAATAAATCCATTTTAATCAAAAATGGAATAACTGCTATGTGTCATGATTCATGCACAGCCATGCAGCAATAAGAAAATACCGAGGGAGGATGGAGTGAAACGGCTCGACTTGATCACGATTGGCCGATCTTCGGTGGACCTGTATGGCGCGCAAGTGGGCGGCCTTCTGGAAGACATGGCCTCCTTCAACAAATATGTCGGTGGCTCCCCCACCAATATTGCAACCGGAACCGCGCGGCTTGGTCTCAAATCGGCGGTGATCACGCGTGTCGGCGATGAGCATATGGGGCGTTTTCTGCTGCGGGAACTGGAGCGGGAGGGCGTGGACACTCGGGGCATCGTTACCGACCCAGAGCGCCTGACTGCCCTGGTTATTCTCGGCATTCGCGACCAGCAGCATTTTCCCTTGATCTTCTATCGCGAAAATTGCGCCGACATGGCTTTATGCGAGGACGATATCGATCCGGATTTCATCGCCGAAGCGGGCTGTGTGTTGGCAACCGGCACACATTTATCCCATCCGAAGACGGAAGCGGCGGTCCTGAAGGCAATTCGCCTCGCCCGTGGCAATGGCAGCCGCACGGCGCTTGATATAGACTATCGCCCCAATCTCTGGGGACTTTCCGGCCACGGTGACGGCGAAAACCGTTTCATCGAATCCGCAGCCGTCACAGCCAAGCTGCAATCGACGCTTCATCTGTTTGATCTTGTCGTTGGAACAGAAGAGGAGTTCCATATCGCAGGCGGTTCGACTGATACGCTACAGGCACTGAAGGCGGTGCGTGATGTAACGAACGCAGCACTGGTCTGCAAACGCGGTCCGATGGGAGCGGTGGTTTTTGAAGGCGCGATTCCCGACAGTCTCGACGAGGGACAGAGCGGCGAAGGTTTTCCGATTGATGTTTTCAATGTGCTTGGGGCAGGCGACGGGTTCATGTCCGGACTTCTGCGCGGTTGGCTGAAGGACGAGGACTGGCCTACCAGCCTCAAATTCGCCAATGCCTGCGGCGCCTTTGCAGTCTCGCGGCATGGATGCACGCCAGCCTATCCGAGCTGGGAAGAGCTTCAGTATTTTTTCCGCACTGGCATTCGCAACAAGGCTTTGCGCAAGGATGCGGCCCTGGAGCAGATACATTGGTCCACCAACCGGAGCGGCGGCTGGCCTCACATGCGCGTCTTTGCGTTCGACCACCGCATCCAGCTTGAAGAAATGGCCGCCGAAGCGGGTGTTTCAAGCGAAAAGATCGGAGAATTCAAACAGCTGTGCTTGGATGCTGCCTTGCAGGTGGCTGACGGGGCCAAGGGCTACGGCATATTATGCGATGGGCGGCTGGGCCGCGATGCTCTTTACAGGGCAGCAGGCACGGGCTTGTGGATCGGGCGCCCGACTGAATGGCCCGGTTCGCGTCCACTTAAACTGGAGCCGGAACTGGGACCCGACTGCGGCGGACTTGTGGAGTGGCCTGTCGAGAATGTCGTAAAATTACTATGCTTCTATCATCCAGATGACACGGCTGAGTTCAAGGCGCAGCAGGAAGAAACTGTTTCACGTCTTTTCGCAGCCGCCCGGCGTAACCGACTGGAATTCCTGCTCGAAATCATCCCGTCAAAAGCAGGAGCAGTCGATGACGATACGACAGCTCGTGTGATCGAGCGGTTCTACGAAATCGGGGTTTATCCCGACTGGTGGAAGCTCGAGCCTATGAAAACCAAAGCGGCCTGGGCCAATGCCTGTGACGCAATCACACGCAACGACCCACACACACGCGGCATCGTCGTCCTGGGACTGGACGCACCCGCCGAAGAACTGGAAGCCAGCCTTGCTATCGCTGCCGACTTCGACCTTGTCAAAGGTTTTGCGGTGGGGCGCACCATCTTTGGTGACGCGGCACGCAAATGGCTGAATGGTTCGATCAGCGACGATGAAGCAATTGCCGACATGGCTACGCGCTATCGCAGCCTTTGCAACGTTTGGGACAGCGTGCGCAAATATTGAGTTCGTTCTGCCGGGAGGACGCTGGAGGAGCTATGAAAACTATTCGATTGACCGCCGCACAAGCATTGGTGCGCTATCTCGCAAACCAGCTGACGCCGGAAGGGGAGACTTTTATCGCGGGTGTCTGGGCTATTTTCGGCCATGGGAATGTGGCCGGGCTTGGAGAAGCACTCCATGGCATTCGCGAAGAATTACCCACGTGGCGAGGCCACAATGAACAGACAATGGCCCATGCAGCCATTGCCTATACCAAGCAGCTTGGCCGCAAACGCGCTTGCGCTGTCACCTCCTCCATCGGCCCCGGAGCGACGAATATGGTCACGGCAGCTGCCCTTGCCCATGTAAATCGCCTGCCCGTCCTTCTCATTCCCGGTGATGTCTTTGCCAATCGCGGCCCTGATCCCGTCTTGCAGCAGATCGAAGACTTCAACGACGGCACCATGACCGTGAATGACTGTTTTCGTCCGGTTAGCCGCTATTTCGACAGGATCACCCGGCCGGAACAGCTTCTCACCGCCCTGCCTCGTGCGTTCCGCACAATGACCGATCCTGCCGATTGCGGGCCGGTGACGCTCGCCTTTTGCCAGGATGTACAGACGGAAGCCTATGACTGGCCGGAAGAATTCTTTGAACAGAAAGTCTGGCACTGGCGTCGTCCGCCACCGGACGAAAACGAACTGAACAGCGCAGCCACGGCGATCCAGGCAGCGCTTAAACCTATTATCGTCGCAGGCGGTGGTGTACATTATTCCGGCGCCCACGAAGCGTTGCGCAATTTTGCCGAAGCGCACGGCATTCCGGTCATCGAAACGCAGGCTGGCAAATCGGCCCTGCCGTGGGATCACCCGCTCAATTTCGGCCCGGTCGGCGTAACCGGGGCAGACAGCGCCAATGCGATCGCGGCCGAAGCCGATCTCGTGATCGGTGTCGGCACGCGCTTTCAGGATTTCACAACCGGATCATGGGCGCTGTTCAAGCACCCCGGCCACAAGCTCCTCTCGCTCAATGTCCAGCCCTATGATGGCTCCAAGCATGGTTCGCTTCCATTGGTTGCCGATGCAAGGATCGGCCTTGAAACGCTCTCGAAGGCAATCGGCAGCTATAAGCGCCAACCCGTCAATGCCGCATTGAAAGAGAAATGGTTTGCCGCAGCAGACAATTTCACTGCTGCCCCCAGCGACGGCAATGCCTTGCCGACCGATATGCAGGTGATTGGCGCGGTACAGCGTCAGGCACGGGAAAACACTGTCGTCATGTGTGCGGCCGGAACGATGCCCGGAGAGCTCCATCAACTCTGGAAGGCTGGTCGCCCCATGTCCTATCATATGGAATACGGTTTCTCCTGCATGGGTTATGAAATTGCTGGCGGCCTTGGCATCAAGATGGCCGAACCGGACCGCGACGTCATCGTGATGGTTGGCGACGGCTCCTACATGATGGCCAATTCCGAACTCGCCACAGCCGTCATGATGGGGCAGAAGATCACTGTCGTGATCACAGACAATCGCGGTTTCGGCTGCATCAACCGGCTTCAGATGGCGACCGGCGGCGCCGAGTTCAACAACCTGCTCGACCATGCCGCGCATGTTAATCCATCGAAGATCGATTTCGCTGCCCACGCCGGAGCGATGGGCGCGGATACGAAGAAAGCAGGATCGATCCGCGAGCTGGAACATGCCCTTGCCGAAGCCCGCAACAGTCCGCGCACGACAGTCGTCATTATCGACACCGACCCCTACCCGACGCCTGAAACCGGTGGATGGTGGTGGGATGTTGCCGTGCCGGAAGTCTCGGAGCGCGAACAGGTGCGCGCTGCCCGTAAAGATTACGAAGCCAAGCTCAAAGAAAGAAACTGACCGATGATCCTCTATGGCACCAATCCAATTGCCTGGTCGAACGACGATGATCGCAGCCTCGGCGCGTACATCACCCTGGATCAATGCCTCGATGAAACCACCAAAATCGGCTTCGACGGGATCGAGAAAGGTCATAAGTTTCCGCAGGAAGCCGACGCTCTTAAAGCCGTGCTCGAGCCCCGCAGGCTTCGCTACGTATCGGGCTGGCATTCACTCAATCTGTTGGTGAATTCCGTCGAAGAAGAAAAGAAGGCCATGCAGCCTGCGCTCGATCTTCTGAAGGCGATGGGTTCGAAGGTCATCATCGTTTGCGAAACCTCGAACGCCATTCATGGTGACAACGACAAGCCGCTATCCGAGCGTCCGGTCCTGGAAGAAGCGCGCTGGGAAGAATTTGGGACGGGCGTCGAAGCACTGGCAGAATTTGCCGCGGCCCAAGGTATCGCGCTTGTCTACCATCATCACATGGGAACGGTAGTGCAGAGCGAAGACGAGATTGATCTTCTGATGCAGCATACCGGGCCGCACACGAAGCTCCTTCTCGATACCGGCCATTGCCTGTTCGGCGGTGGTGATCCGGAACAGGTTGCCAAAAAGCATATGGGCCGCGTCGGTCATATCCACGCCAAGAACGTTCGTCCGGCGATAGCTACCGAGGTACGGGACCAGAGCTTGTCTTTTCTGGAGGGAGTTCGTCGCGGTGTATTCACTGTTCCCGGCGATGCAGAGGGCGGCGTAGACTTCACGTCTGTGCTGAAAGTCGCGGCTGACAAAGCCTATCAGGGCTGGCTGGTGATCGAAGCCGAACAGGACCCGGAAGTTCGCAATCCATACCAGTATCAGTCACTCGGGTTGAAATCACTGAAATCATTCGCACGTGAAGCAGGGCTCGACAAAGGAGACTGAGACATGGCCAATTTGTTGCGCAAGCCCAAGGGCACGCATGGAAAGGTCCACGACATCCCCCCTGAAAGTGCCGAATGGGGGTATGTCGGATTCGGGCTCTATCGTCTAAAGCCCGGTGAGAGTGCATCCGAAAAGACCGGATCGACCGAAGTGATCCTGGTCCTTGTGGAAGGCAAAGCGAAGATTTCCGCCTCCGGCGAGGATTTCGGTGAGATAGGCGAACGCATGAATGTGTTCGAGAAACTGCCGCCGCACTGCCTCTATGTGCCTGCTGAAAGCGACTGGCGCGCGACTGCCACGACAGATTGCGTTCTGGCGATCTGCACCGCGCCGGGCAAACCCGGCCGCAAGGCACAGAAGCTTGGGCCGGAAAGTCTGACACTGGAGCAGCGCGGAAAAGGCGCCAACACCCGCTTCATCCACAATATTGCGATGGAAGACCGGGATGTTGCCGACAGCCTTCTTGTTACCGAGGTCTTCACACCACAGGGAAACTGGTCATCCTATCCTCCCCACAGACATGACGAAGACAATTTTCCCGACATGACCTATCTGGAAGAGACCTATTATCACCGTCTCAATCCGGCGCAGGGTTTTGGCTTCCAGCGTGTCTTCACCGAAGACGGAAGCCTTGATGAAACCATGGCGGTCGCGGATGGAGATGTCGTGCTTGTTCCAAAAGGCCATCACCCATGTGGCGCACCCTACGGCTATGAGATGTATTATCTCAATGTGATGGCCGGTCCCTTGCGCAAATGGCGGTTCAAGAACCACCCCGATCATGACTGGATTTTCCAACGGGACAACTCCTGATCCTCCTTAGGAAACTGACCGACTCGTGTAAGCTTTCGGCAAGTCCGTAGAAGACTTGCCGATTTGTTTTTGGAGGAGATCCCATTGAGTGGGCGTGTCCGTTTTCAGCTTTCGTCCGCTGTCTTTGTCATTCTGGCGCGCGGAGCAGAAATCTGCATGTTGCAGCGGAAAGCGACGGGATGGATGGACGGTTCATTCAGCCTTCCTGCAGGGGGACTTGATGGGGGCGAAACAATCCGCGCCGCAGCCATTCGCGAAGCGTTTGAGGAGACGGGCGTGGTCATCGCGCCGGAATCTCTGAAATCAGTCCACACCTTGCATAGCCTGACGGCTGGCAGCCCGTGGATAGGCCATTTCTTCCGCACCGAGGAATGGGCAGGCACCCCCGCGCTATGCGAGCCGGACAAGCACGCCAATCTCCAATGGAAACATCTGGACAATCTCCCGGAAAACACCATTCCCTATGTCCGGCAGGCGCTTCTCAGCGCCGCCGGAGGCGAACCCTATTCAGAATATGGCTGGGAATAAGCGCCAATACGCCGGGACTATCAGTCAGAGACCGGCCACTTTCTTGAGATCATCAACCGCACCGGGTGCAGCCACGAAAACCTTGTTGCCCTTGGTAAGCTTTTCTCCATCGACTGGGAAAGGATGCGCATAACCGCCGGCCTCACGCACGAGGCAAAACCCAGCCATGCAATCCCAGGCATGCATGTAGGGTTCATAATAGCCCACCAACCGGCCAGCCGCGACATAGGCTATCATCAGCGCGCCCGAACCATTGCGAATAAAGGTCCCACCCGCCTCCAGCAGATCTTCCACGATTTTGGCCACGAGTTGCGGCGTCACATAGTTGTTGGCACCGATACCCGTCACCGAATTGCGGATCGTGCGGCTTGGATCGAGAACCAGCTTCTTGCCATCAAGTGTTGCGCCCAAGCCTTTTGCCGAGGCATAGAGTTCGTCAAAGCACGGGGCTTGGATTACGCCGATGACGGGCTCTCCGTCTTTCAGAACGGCAATGGAAACGCACCAGTTCGGCATGCCGTTGACAAAAGGGCTGGTGCCATCAATCGGGTCGACGACCCAGGTGTAACCTGACGTACCCTCGTTCAGCCCGTATTCCTCTCCCAGAAAGCCATCTTGCGGAAAGATTTCCGACACACGGGTGCGAATGAGCTTTTCGACGTCCCTGTCAGCAATCGATACCACATCCTGAGGGTCGCGCTTGGTTTCGATAACCAGCGTTTCACGTCGTTTGAAATAGTCGAGAGCCTTGGCGCCCGCTTCGCGCGCTATCTTTTCGGCAAGCGCCAGCCGCGCTTCTAGTTCCGGTCCGGGATGGGAAGTCATGTTGGTTTTCCGATGAGAGATAAGGAGAGGCGCGACGTTTCTGCGCCTATTGATTGATAATGGCAAGCCCGCGCGATTTGAACTCGATAGAGACATCGGTTTGTGGCGGCAGAGCCTCTTCGACCGCCGGATCGACAATGAAAAGCTTGCCGTGCTCGGTCTCGATTTCATATTCAATATGATCGCCAAGATAGGCTGAATGCGCGACACGTCCCGGGAAGCCGCCGCCGGCCCGCGGCTGTAAGCTCACGGCATTGGGACGGATTGCGAGCTGCGCCGGCCCCGGCCGGGCGTTGGGGGCAGCGACGCGGTGGATCAGGCCACCCACACGAATGACCGCTTCACCTCCATCCGCCGTCACTACCTCACATGGCACAACATTCGCCTCCCCCATGAAGTCCGCGATGAAAGCGGAGGCCGGTGTTTCATAGAGATCACGCGGGCTTCCCTTCTGGGCGATGTTGCCTTCCTTCATGACGATGATCGTGTCGGAAACGGCAAGCGCCTCGTCCTGATCGTGTGTCACATAGACGGCAGTAAAGCCGAGCCGCTGCTGCAACTCCCGAATTTCGGTCCGCACCCGGCGCCGCAACCGGGCGTCGAGGTTTGAAAGCGGTTCATCCAGAAGCAGAACCTGTGGTTCCAGCACGAGAGCGCGGGCCACGGCCACGCGCTGCTGCTGCCCACCCGAGAGTTCGGCAGGTAGGCGATGCCCCATTCCTGCAAGACCGACGAGCTTGAGCCCCTCTTCCGCACGTTCGCGCGCTTCGGCCTTTTTCAAGCCCGAGGACTCCAGGCCGTAGGCCACATTGTCGAGCGAACTCATATGCGGGAAGAGTGCATAGGACTGGAAGACCATCGAAACGTCGCGCTCGTTGGCCGGCAGATTGGTCACGTCCTTGCCGCCGATCAGGATACGGCCGGACGTTGGGTGTTCGAGTCCGGCCAGCAGCCGCAATGTCGTCGTCTTGCCGCAACCGGACGGGCCCAGGAGCGTCACTAACGTTCCCGGCTCGACAGTCAGGGACAGATCGGGCAAGGCAGTAAAATTACCGAACTTCTTGGTGACATTTTCAAATGTAACGGAGCCGGGACGGATCGCAGTCATGCGGCTTTCTCCTGACGAATAGTTTTGACGGGGGTGACGGCTGCAACGCGGTTCTCGCGCCTGAGCTTGCGTTCACCCACGAGAAGCTGAAAGCTGGTGATGACGACGATCATGACCACGATCAGCATCGATGAATATGCGATGGCCACACCGAACTGGCCGTTCTCGACCAGGCCGACGATATAGGACGTCGCCATATTGTACTCTGCCGATACAAGGAAGATGACCGCGCTGATGGAGGTGATTGCGCGTACGAAGGAATAGACCAACGCCGCAGTGATCGCCGGGCGCAGCAGCGGCAGAATGACCTTGCGGATCGTGCGGAAGCTGTTTGCCCGCAGCGTCAGGGAGGCTTCATCTAGGCTCTTGTCGAGCTGGCTCATGGCTGCGACCCCCCCACGCACGCCCACCGGCATGTTGCGGAACACGAAACATGCAATCAGGATCAGCGCTGTGCCGGTCATTTCAAGCGGCGGCAAGTTGAAGGCCATGACATAGCTGACGCCGATTACCGTTCCGGGGATGGCAAAACTCAGCATCAGGGCAAATTCGAAAACATTGCGTCCGACAAAACGCTGACGAACGATCAGATAAGCCGTCAGCAGACCGACTGCCGCAGTGAGTGGTGCCGATAGCAGTGAAATTTCCATGGTCGTCCAGAACGAGTTCCACGCCACGCCGGTCCATGCAATGCCGTTCTCGGTCCAATTGATAGAAAAGGCCCGTGCGTAATGTTCGACCGTCAGCGTATTATCGAGCCCCCACTGTCGCACGAAGCCGCCGATGAGGATCATCGCATAAACAACGACAGTGAAAACCATCCAAGGGATGACAAGGGCATAAACGCCGATTTTTAGCCCGCGTGGCAAGCCGGCATGCATTCCGGAATCACCCTTGCCGGTCACCGTGGCGAAGTTCTTGCCGGAAAGCCATACGCGTTGAATGAGAAACGCGGTCAATGTAAAGCACAGCAACACGATAGCGAGAACCGCCGCACGCGAGGGATCGTTTTGGGCGCCCACCACGGCAAAGAATATTTCTGTCGAGAGCACGCCATTGCTGCCGCCGAGCACCATCGGATTGCCGAAATCCGCCATGCTTTCTATGAAGGCGATGAGAAACGCATTGGCAAGGCCCGGCGCCATCAGAGGCAATGAAACCTTGCGGAACGTCCGCCAGCGATCGGCACGCAGGGTTTGCGATGCCTCTTCCATTGACGGGGACACACCTTCGACAACGCCGATTAGCACGAGGAAGGAAATGGGCGTAAACGACAGGACCTGAGCGATCCATATGCCAATGAGGCCGTAGAGCCACCGTCCGGGCTCGATGCCGAATATGCTGGATAACTGCTCCGTCACGACCCCCGCGCGGCCAAAAAGCAGCGTCAAAGCAAGCCCGACGACGAAGGGCGGCGTGATGATCGGCAATATGGTGAGAAGCCGCAATCCCTTCTTGAAAGGAAAACCCGTGCGGGTAGCGACCAGTGCAAAGGCGAGGCCCAGCACTGTGGACCCCGTCGCCGTCATCAGCGCCAGCCACAATGTGCGCCATGCGACGCCACACCGTCCTTCCCCGACAAGACAGGCCAGGCTCCAGATCGAGGAATCCTGAATATTGTCAATAAACCCTTCAGGCTTGAACGAGCCATCGAAATCCTGCACCGACCCGGCAAACATGCTGATGACAGGATAGAAGACAAATACAGCTACCAGCGCGACAAGCAGGGTGATGGAAGAGACGACGAAAGCGTCCCCCTTCATCACGCCGCGTTCCGCCAGACCAAACGAAAAAATGAGCAGAAAGCATAGGCCTGTCAGGATCGCTCCTGCGCCGAAGGCCGGCTGACCGTCTGCGAGCGTGCCGAACAGATTTTCGCTGATCGTCCAGTTCCAGCCGGAAAAGCCGATAGCCAGCCCTTGCAGCGCCAGAAATATCACACCAAGGAGACTTGCCCAGACTAAAACACCGCTACGACGCTCTACAGGCAATATGAAACGGGCAGAGGCGCAGAGAAGCATCAACACGGCGATAGCGCCAAGCCACGGACGCCCGAAGAAGGCCATTTGCCAGAAGCCCGGCGCCGTTGCACCGTCGCCATACATTCCGTCCAGCCAACCGAAACTCAGAAAGCCGTCTTCAATGCGGTACCAAGGCAGCAAGACAAATGCTGCCAACGCCAGCATAAGAACAATATTCAGTCTGCGATTATGCTGTTTCATGAATGTCCGTGTCCTCCCCATGGAGATTCCAAGGAATGACCAGCGCTCCGGCTCCTGCATTCTTCAGGAATACCGCTGGCAGCTCCGCCATTTGGAAATGGTGCGTCGCACAACAGGAGCGGCGCACCCGGATTTCAAGCTAACGAAAGATCAGTTGGCGTGCGCGCCGATTTCCTTATCCCAGCGCTCGAGCAATTCCTTGCGCTTGGCCGGTTCGCCATATGTCTTGAAGTCATAATCAATGAGCTTGATGTCCTCGAAGCGCGGCGATTCCTTTGGCACTTCAGCCGACTTGTTCGACGGCAACTGGAAGGACTTCGCATCCTTCATGTGCGACTGCACTTCGGCGGTCAGCGCCCAGTCATACCACTTCTTGGCGTTCTCAAGATTCTTGGCACCCTTTATGATGGACATTGAGCCAATTTCATAACCAGTGCCTTCGCACGGTGCGACTGACTTGATCGGGAAGCCTTCCGCCGTCATCGAAACCGCATCGTGCATGAAGACGATGCCGATACCTGTCTCCCCTCGCGCCGCCGACTTGACCGGGGCCGAGCCTGATTTGGTGTACTGCGATACGTTCTCGTTGAGCTTCTTCAAATATTCATAGGCCTTGTCTTCGCCCATGATCTGCACGAGCGTAGCCAACGCCGTATAGGCCGTGCCTGAAGAGTTCGGGTTGGCCATCTGGATTTCGCCCTTGTAGGATGCGTCGAGCAAATCAGCCCAGCATTTCGGCTCTTTCAGGTTTTTCTTGGCCAGAATATCAGTATTGTAACCCCAACCGAGCGCACCGGCATAAACCCCGACCGTGCGGAATCCGGAGCTTTCGGCCTGCTTCTTGGCCCAATCATTCAGTTGCTCGAGCATCGGCGACTTATACTCAAGCGTCAGCCCTTCGGAAGCTGCCTGCAGGTGCGGATCGCCCGTGCCGGCCCACCAGATGTCGGTTTTCGGATTGCGCGCTTCGGCCCGTATCTTGGCGTAGGTTTCACCGGAAGAAAGCCGGACCATGTTGACCTTGATGCCGGTATCCTTCTCGAACATGTTCTTCATCTGCTCGCAGATGACCACATCCGCCGAACAAATGAGATTGAGATTGCCTGCGGCCTGCGCAGAAAAAGCAAATGAAGATACGCCCGCAGCGAGCGCAGCAACGAAAAATGCCGAACGCATTGTTTTCCTCCCTTTATGCGGCGCCTCCACGCCGACGCTTTTGCAAGCGTGTGCATAGTCTTTGCTTTTTATAAAAGCCTGTCAATGCCTTTGTAAATTTTATTCTGAAACCATAAAAAATAATCCAATAATTCTGTTTTAGAGCATTTCCAGCAAAAGTGTGAAACGGTTTTGGGATGGATAATGCGCTAAAACAAACACTTAGAGCGGTTCCGGCGATTCTGTTAGAACAGGAACCGCTCCAGGTTATCGGTGCACAGCCATGCAAGACCGACCGAAAAAGAAAAAGGCGGCCGCAGCCGCCTTTTTTGGGTCAGCCGATTGCCATCAGGCTGGCATTGCCACCCGCAGCCGTGGTGTTGATCGAGGTCGAAACTTCTTCCAGAAGCCAATTGAGGCAATAGGCGTCCGGGTTGTTTGCCAGTTCTTCCGAGGAAGCCGCCTGCGTCAGAACCAACGGCCCGGGGAGCGTCGCGATCTTCTTATTGATCTCCACGATGCGTTCAGCGTCGCCTTCAATCAGAGCACCGGCAAATGGCGCATCGGATTCCCAGTTATTGGTCCAGATCGTACGCGCTGCCACGGAAGCCGGAATATCTTTCAGAACATTCCGCAAGCCCGAAGTCTCGTCAATATAGACGGTATTACCCGTGGCAAGGGCAGCAGTCATCTGGCGATAAAGGCCTGTTTCCGTCTGCGGAACCAGCAGGATATTTCCACGCGCATGCAACGCATAAAGATTGCGCTCACCGACCGGGCCCGGCAATTCCAGATCAAGGCCGAGCGCCGAGGCGCTGCCGGTATCGCGGGCAGCTTGTGCCAGATCATTCATGCCACGATTGCCAAGCCACTTGGCAAAGTCCTTAAGCGCCGGATCGGTGTGAACCGAGCTGTGGCGCGGCGGGATCGGCGCTGCTTCCACCAAACGTCCAAGGTAGAGTGGGCCACCAGCCTTGGGTCCGGTGCCGGACAGGCCGCGCCCGCCGAAAGGCTGCACGCCGACAATGGCGCCGATAACATTGCGATTGATATAGATATTGCCGACACGGATACGATCCGCAACGTTGGCGATGGTTTCGTCAAGGCGTGTATGCAGGCCGAAAGTAAGCCCGTAACCCGTCGCGTTAATGTCGTCGATCAGACGCTCCATATCATCGCGCTTGTAGCGCACGACATGCAATACCGGGCCGAAGACTTCCCGTTTCAGATCGCGAAGCGAATTGATCTCGATGATGGTCGGCGCAACAAAAGTGCCCTTCTCGGTTTCAGCCCCAAGCGGCAGCTGTTCGACCTTGCGGCCGAGATCGCGCATAGCCTGAACGTGCTTTTCGATTATGGTCTTGGCTTCATCGGTGATGACCGGGCCAATATCGACGTTCAGCCGGTCGGTACGACCGATCGAAAGTTCCTTCAGTGCGCCCTTGAGCATGGTCAGGATGCGGTCAGCGACGTCTTCCTGGAGGCAGAGAACACGCAGCGCTGAACAACGCTGACCGGCGCTATCAAATGCCGATGCAATCACGTCGAAAACGACCTGCTCGGCGAGCGCAGAAGAATCCACGATCATTGCATTCTGACCGCCGGTTTCAGCAATGAGCGGAATAGGCTTTCCATTTGGCAACAGACAGGAGGCAAGCTGCGCCTGAATGAGACGCGCCACTTCGGTCGAGCCTGTGAACATCACGCCGCATGTTTCTTCGGCAGCAACCAACGCGGCCCCAATGCGGCCATCGCCCGGCAGAAGCTGCAGCGCATCAGCGGGAATGCCAGCCTCATGCAGGATACGAACGCCCTGTGCTGCAATAAGCGGGGTTTCTTCGGCAGGCTTTGCCAGCACCGGATTGCCGGCGACAAGCGCTGCCGCAATCTGGCCGGTGAAGATCGCCAGCGGAAAGTTCCACGGGCTGATGCAGACGATAGGCCCCAGCGCCTTATGGCCAACGCCCAGCGTACGCCGGGTCTGTTCCGCATAATAGCGCAGGAAGTCGATGGCTTCGCGTACTTCGGCAATCGCGTTTGGCATGGATTTGCCAGCTTCGCGCATGATGAGGCCCAGTAGAACCGGCATATCACGCTGCATGATGTCAGCGGCACGTTCCAGACAGGCTGCACGCTCAGCAGGCGCGACCACCGACCAGCTCGCCGTTGCCTTCTTTGCTGCCTTCATGGCCTTGGCTACGTCTGCCTCGGCAATCTCCGTCACCTGGCCTACAACATCGCTGTGATCGCCGGGATTGAGCACCGGACGGCTGGTTCCCTTCACCTTGGCGCCAGCAACCTGCGGCTCCGATGTCCATGCACGAGTGGCGCTGTCTTTCAGAATTTTGCTCAGTTCAGCAAGCGTAGTCTCGTTCGACAGATCGAAACCATCGGAATTCTTGCGCGCGCCATAGAGATTTTCCGGCAGGGCAATCTGATCATGGCGTGCCCCGACAACAGCCATGGAGCGAACGACTTCAACCGGATCGGCGATCAGCTCATCAACGGAAACATTTTCGTCACCGATACGGTTGACGAAGGAGGAATTCGCGCCGTTTTCAAGAAGGCGGCGGACGAGATAAGCCAGCAGCGTTTCATGCGTGCCGACAGGCGCATAAATGCGGGCCGGACGGCCAAGCTTGTCAGCGCCGACAACTTCATCATAAAGCGGCTCACCCATGCCATGCAGGCACTGGAACTCAAACTTGCCGGTTTTAAAATCCGGCCCAGCCAAATGATAGATGGTGGCCAGCGTCTGCGCATTGTGGGTTGCAAATTGCGGGAAAACGGCATCGGTCGCAGCCAGAAGCTTGCGGGCGCAGGCTATGTAGGAAACATCGGTATGTACCTTGCGCGTATAAACCGGGAAATCTTCCAGTCCATCCACCTGCGCACGCTTGATCTCGGCATCCCAGTAAGCGCCCTTGACCAGACGAACCATCACGCGGCGTTTGTTCTGCCGCGCCAGATCAATGATGAAATCGAGCACAAACGGACAACGCTTGCCATAGGCCTGCACCACAAAGCCGATGCCTTCCCAATCCGCCAACTCCGGGTCTTCGATGAGGCTCTGCAACAGATCGAGCGACAGTTCCAGACGGTCAGCTTCTTCGGCATCGATATTGAGGCCGATATTATAAGACTTGGCGATGACAGCGAGCGCCTTCACCTTGGGCAGAAGCTCTCCCATCACGCGGTCGCTCTGTGAGCGGACGTAACGCGGATGCAGAGCAGAAAGCTTGATGGAAATGCCGGGGCCCTCATAAATGCCCCGACCAGCCGATGCACGACCAATGGCGTGGATCGCGGTCTCGTAATCCTTGTAATAGCGCTCGGCGTCAGCAGCAGTCGTCGCGGCTTCACCCAGCATGTCGTAGGAATAGCGGAAACCGCGTTCTTCCAACGGCTTGGCGCGTTTCAACGCCTCGTCGATGGTTTCGCCGGTGACGAACTGTTCGCCCATCATGCGCATGGCCATGTCAACGCCACGGCGAATGACAGGCTCGCCGCAACGCGCGATCAGGCGCGTCAGAGCGGCTGACAGGCCGCGATCATTGACTGTATTCGTCAGCTTGCCGGTGACCACAAGGCCCCAGGTTGCCGCGTTGACGAAAAGCGAACGCCCGCCGCCGATATGGGACTTCCAGTCGCCATTGGAAATCTTGTCGCGGATCAGCGCGTCGCGCGTCGCCATGTCGGGGATACGCAGCAGCGCTTCGGCAAGGCACATCAGCGCCACGCCTTCCTGGCTCGACAGCGAATATTCATGCACCAGACCTTCGACGCCTGTGCCCTTGTGCTTGGCGCGCAACGCTTCGATCAGCTTGCGGGCCGTGGCACGGATCTGCTTGGCCGTTTCTTCCGGCAAAGCAGCCTGCGCAGCCAATGCGGAAACGCATTCGGCTTCAGGACGACGATAAGCGGCGGTGATCGCCTGCCTCATCGCGTTTTGCTCGCGGATCGGCGGCGCAAAAGTCTGGAAAACCGGATTGGTGGGGACGGGTATGGTGTCGGTCATGGTGCAATGCTCGCAAATGAAAACAGCCCCGAGCGTCTCTGCCCAGTTTAGCTCTGCTTTATGTGGGCGCACACTAACATTTGTCCAAATTGCATTCTGCCTTCATTTGCTTCATATGAAGGATTATCGATCTTATTATTGGCTCGAATGAAGGCAAAAAGAATGCGAAAGATAGATTCTTTAGACGATCTGGATCAGTTTGATCGACGCATTCTGGAAGTCCTGAGCGAAGATGGGCGCATTCCGGTGACCGAACTCTCGAAAAAGGTCGGCCTATCCAAGACCCCTTGCCAGGCGAGGCTGAAAAGACTGGTCGATGAAGGCTATATTGTCGGCTTCCGCGCGGAAATCGATCCCGAAAAACTTGGTCTCGATCACATCGCCTTCACGACAGTTAAATTGTCCGACACACGCGAAGCCGCACTTGAAGCATTCAACACGGCGGTGCGCAAAATACGCGAAGTCGAAGAATGCCACATGATTGCCAGCTCTTTCGACTATCTTCTGAAAGTGCGAACGCCCAACATCCGGCGTTACCGCGAGGTGCTGGGCGAAAAGATTTCGAGCTTGCCCAATGTGGCGAGCACATCCACTTTTGTGGTCATGGAGTCGGTCAAGGACAATCGTCCGGTCAGGGTCTATCCGGGCGCATTGTAATTTGGTTATAGCGGGTCACCTGCCAGATACCGCTCGAGCGTTTTAACAGTCCCATCCTGCCAGATGCGTAGAAGCGCGGACGAGAACGCCGTGACATAGGCTGAATTTGAGGCAAGCGAGCCAAAGATGTCTTCCATTGCAAGCCAGGCCGACGGATTACTTTTCGCGAGTGCCGCCTGTCGAGCCAGGCGATCCCACGACGGATCGTTAGGTTCGATGATCGCGCCGCTATCGGTTCTGCCATAGCAATAGCGGCACCAGAATGCGGAAACGAGCGCCAATCCTGTCACAGACTTGCCTTCAGCCACTCGATCAGAAGCTGTTGGCAGAATGAATTTCGGCTGGCGGTTGGAACCGTCGAGGCATAGCCTGCGAATTGTATCGCCGATGCTTGGATTGGCGAAGCGCTTGTCAATGAGAAGCCGATAGGCCTCCAGATCGGTATCAGGCACCGGCGGCACTTCAGGGATGATCTCTTCCGTGGTGAGCTTTTCCAGATAGCGCCGGATCAACGGGTGCTCCATGGCCTCATGCACGAAATGTATGTCGAGCAAACCGCCCGGATAAGCGATAGCCGCATGGCCGCCGTTCAGAATACGGATCTTCATCAATTCATAAGCGGCGACCTGATCGGTAAACGTGACGCCAACCTTCTCCAGCGCGGGACGTCCAGCAGGAAAATTGTCTTCCACCACCCATTGCTTGAAACCTTCACAGAAGACTGGCCAGCCATCTTCGATCCCGAACTCCTTCGCTGCGAACTCGCGTTCACGCGCGCCGGTGGCCGGCGTAATGCGGTCCACCATGGAATTTGGAAAAGCGACATGGGCTGAAATCCAATCGGCAAAGGCGGGATCATCCAGTTTCGCGAGACCGACGACAGCATCTTCGGTCACATGCCCATTGCCCGGAATGTTATCACACGACATCACGGTGAAGGGCTGCACACCAGCCGCCTTACGCAATTTCAGCGCCTGCACAATCAGACCGAAGACGGTGTTCGGTTGATTTGGATGGGCGGCATCCGCCACAATATCGGGGTGGGCAGGATCAAAGGTCTGACTTGCCGGATCGATGTAATAACCACCTTCGGTGATCGTCATGGAAACGATGCGAGTATCAGGTGATGTAAGGTAGGCCATCAAAGCCTTTCGCCCCTCCTCTGTCGATAGGGTTACATAATCGACCATGGAAGCGGTAATCCTTGCCCCCGCATAATCAGCTTCTTGTTCGACAACTGTGGTAAGCCAGTCTTGCGCCATGAGCGTATCACGCATGGCGTCGTCACTGCCACGCACCCCGGCCCCGACCAACGCCCAGTCGTACCCCTCGCCCATTCCAAACAGATCATCCAGGTAGACAGCCTGATGGGCACGGTGAAAATTCCCCACACCGAAATGCACGATGCCCGGTTTCAAACAAGTTGGGTCGTAGCCGGGTTTATGGACATTATCAAAGCCCTGAAGCGTTACGCGGGACAGCTTTGTCATGACGATTTCCTTCAATTCAATCGGGTACGAACTGGACTTTCATCGTGGCTGGATCACCGCCATGTTTGGTGAAGTGAGGCAGCATCTCCCTAAGGGGCAGCTGGTGCGATACAAGGCGTGCCATTTCGCCTTGGTCCTGCTTCAGGATTTCCAGGGCCTGCGGAATGTTGCGATTGAGCGAATGTGACCCTGCAATTCGAATCTGACGGCGGAAGATTTCAAAAGGCGCGACCGAAATCCGGGCCTCCGGTGCACAAACGCCAAACATCAGAACCGTCCCGCCATCAGCCGCGTAGCTCACCATGCTTTCAACGACCTGGGTAATACCGGTGGCATCCGCGACAAAATCAAAGCTGCGTTTAGGCTTATCCAGCATTTCCGAGCCCGAAACGACTGGCTCAAGCCCCAGGCCCTCCGCAAATGCCAGCCGGTGTTCGTTGATATCGGCTACAGCAACGTGCTTTACACCTCGTGCCTTCAGCGACAACGCAAGCAACAATCCTATAGGCCCGGCACCGAAGACGAGCGCGGTTTCGGTTCCGTATGGACCAGTCTTGAGATCTGCTGCGCCAAGTCCGTTGAGGACACAGGCAAGCGGTTCCGCGAGGGCCGCTACATTGAAAGGCAGATCCCCGATGGAATGGAGATGGCTTGCCTCGACAAGACTCATACTCGCAAAGCCACCATTGTGCGTTACGCCATAAGCTTTCAAATCCGAACAGAGATTGGTCAGCCCCTTGAGGCAGGCACGGCAATAACCGCATGGAATATTCGGATCGACCGCAACGCGGTCGCCCACCTTCACATTGGTTACGTCTTCTGCCACGGCGACCACAATGCCCGCATATTCGTGACCCGGCACCAACGGAAATGCGCTGGAACCGTAGCGGCCATGCAGGACATCAATGTCGGTATGACAGAGACCTGACGCCTTGACGTCGATCAAGGCGTGCCCAGGCTGCAATGCCGGTTCCGGTAAGTCGGTCAGGCCTGCTTCGCCGTGGCCGGTAAAATAGATCGCTTTCATTTTATGTCTCGGCCCCACCGCCTCATGCCATCCAGTTGCCGCCATCAACACCGAAAGTCTGGGCTAAGATATAGTCGCTGTCAGATGACGCGAGGAACACCGCCATGCCAGTAATATCTTCAGGCGTCGCAAACCGACCGATCGGCACAGATTTTGCCACCGCAGCCTTTTTCTCACCCGGTTTCAAACCTTCCCATTTCGCAAAGTTCGCATCCACCACATCCCAGTGCTCGCCATCGACCACGCCGGGGGCAATCGCATTCACGTTGATACCGTATTTGACCAGAGCAAGAGCGGCCGACTGCGTAGCGGAAATGATGGCCGCCTTCGATGCGCAATAGAGCGTCACGAGCGCCTCGCCGCGACGCCCTGCCTGGCTGGCCATATTGATGATCTTGCCGCCGCGTCCGCGCTTGATCATCACATTTGAAACCGCTTTCATCATGAAAAGCGGTCCCTTGAGGTTGATACCCAACACACGCTCGTAGCTGTCTTCGGTCAATTCGTTGACGGGAGCCATGTCGAAGATCGCGGCATTGTTGACCAGAATATCGATACCGCCATAATCCGCGTCGATTTTCGCGACCACATCGTCGATCTGGCGAAGGTCAGTCACATCAAGCTTTACCGCCTTGACCGATGTACCGATACTGCGCGCGGCTTCTTCCGCCCGGTCAATGTTGATGTCGGCGATGACGACCTTCGCGCCCTCGCGCGCGTAGGCTTCGGCAAATCCAAGCCCAATACCGCGCGCCGCACCAGTGATGAGGGCCACCTTGTCTTTCAGTCTCATGGGGATACTCCGGGATATTGCAGCCTGCTCCTACAGGTGCGTTTTCTTTTCCGTCAGCAATAATGGATGCCGTTCAAAGCGCTCCAGAGCCTTGCCGTCAGGTGTAAACAAATGCGCATCGGTCGGGTCAAAACCCAGCTTGGCCGTTTCGTGTGCACGTGCCTCGCTGCCCCCGCCTGCCTCCGCAACAACCAGTCCGGTTGCGCTTTCATTTTGTACATAGAGATAAGTCTCACCGCCAAGGCGTTCTACAACCATGATCTCTCCCTCGAGAATACCATCAGAGGTCGGGTGAAGATGTTCCGGACGAATGCCGAGAACCAAGGGCGCACCCGCGTTTACTCCTACGCCTTTGACGGGCGCTTTGACCGAACGGCCATTGGCGAGTTGGACTGTGACCCCATCGGCATCGACTATGCTGGCGTTGACTTCGATGAAGTTCATGGTCGGTGAACCGATAAAGCCGGCCACAAACCGATTGACCGGATGGTGGTAAAGCTCCAGCGGCGATCCCACCTGCTCCACCTTGCCATCACGGAGAACCACGATCTTGTGCGCAAGCGTCATGGCTTCCACCTGATCGTGCGTGACATAGATCATTGTTGCATTGAGGCGGTCGTGCAGACGCGCCAACTCGATACGCATCTGCACGCGCAGCGCTGCATCGAGATTGGACAGCGGCTCGTCGAACAGGAATATCTTCGGTTCGCGCACCATCGCGCGTCCGATGGCAACGCGCTGGCGCTGCCCCCCCGAAAGCTGTTTCGGCTTGCGGTCGAGCAACTGATCGAGTTGCAGCGTTTTTGCAACTTCTTCAACCTTGCTCTCACGTTCAGCCTTGGCGACACCGGCGAGTTTCAGCGCAAAACCCATATTGTCGCGAACGTTCATATGCGGGTAGAGCGCATAGGTCTGGAAAACCATGGCAAGACCGCGCTCGTCCGGCGGCGTATCGTTGATACGCTGCCCGTCAATGGTGAGATCACCTCCAGTAATTTCCTCGAGCCCGGCGATCATGCGCAGAAGCGTTGACTTGCCCGAACCGGACGGCCCAACGAAAACCACAAATTCACGGTCGGCAATATCCAGATCGACCCCTTTGATAACATCAATATTGCCGAAGGACTTGGTGGCGTTTTTAAATGAAAGTGTAGCCATTTCATTTCCTCTATTTCACGGCGCCGAAGGTGAGGCCGCGCACCAACTGGCGCTGCGTGATCCACCCGAAGACAAGTATCGGCGCGATGGCGAGCGTGGACGCTGCCGAGAGTTTTGCCCAGAACAATCCTTCCGGGGATGAGAAGGAGGCGATGAAGGCGGTGAGCGGGCCCGCTTGCGAAGCCGTAAGGTTGAGGCTCCAGAACGCTTCGTTCCAGCATAGAATGATGGAAAGAAGCGCGGTCGACGCTATACCCGGAAGGCTTAGTGGTAAAAGCAGATAGCGTATCTGCTGGCCGACTTTCGCCCCGTCCATGCGGCTTGCTTCCAGGATTTCTCCCGGCACTTCCTTGAAAAAGGAATAGAGCATCCAGACGACAATCGGCAGATTGGACAGGGTGAAGATGATGATAAGGCCCGTGCGCGTATCGAGAAGTCCGCTATCACGCGCGAGAAGATAGATTGGCACCAATACGCCGACGGCGGGCAGCATCTTGGTGGAAAGCATCCACAAGAGAAGGTCTTTAGTGCGCTTGCCGGGGAAGAATGCCGCGGCATAAGCGGCTGGCACCGCGATAATAAGCGAGAGAATGGTCGCACCAAGACTTTCAACGATGCTGTTCATGGCATAGCGGAAATAATCGGCTCGCTGATTGACCGCTACGAAATTCTCCAGTGTCGGCTCAAAGAATAGTCTTGGGGGCGCCACCGCGTCGATTTCCGTCTTGAATGCAGCGAGCAGCATCCAGAGAATCGGGAAGAACATCAGTAGCGCCACAATCCAGCCGATAACCCCAGCCGAGACCGCGGCCTTGTTGATCCTGCGTTTTGCAGCCATCGGTCAGCCCCCTAACTATCCAGATTTCGTGCAACGGTCCGGATCAGGAACGCTGCAACGATGTTGGCCAGGATGATTGCGATAACGCCAGCTGCGGAAGCGCCGCCGATATCCCACTGAAGAAGTGCTTTAAGATAGATGAAATAGGTAAGCGTCGTTGTGGCGATACCCGGCCCCCCTGAAGTGGTGACGAGAATTTCCGCGAAGACTGAAAGAAGGAAAATCGTCTGGATCATTATGACGACCGAAATCGGGCGCAGCAGGTGCGGCAACACGATGTAAAAAAACATGACCGGCCCCTTGGCACCGTCAAGTCGCGCGGCCTCCATCTGTTCCCGATCAAGGGACTGCATTGCCGTCATCAGGATCAGCGTCGCAAACGGCACCCATTGCCAGGACACGATCAAGACGATGGATGCCATTGGAAACTGTGAAAACCAGTCGATGACCGGCAATCCGAAACTGCGCGAGATGAAGGCGAACAGCCCATTCACCGGATGCATCAACAGGTTTTTCCAGATGAGCGCCGACACGGTCGGCATAACGAAGAACGGTGCGATGACCAGAAGCCTCGCTATGTTTTTTCCCCAGAATTCCTGATCGAAGATGACGGCGAAGAGTACGCCGCAAACGACAGATATCACCAGAACAGAAACAACGAGAATAAGCGTCTTGGCGATCGCCGACCAAAGCGTGGGATCGGACAGCAGGAAGGAATAGTTCGAGAAACCGGCAAAGCCGGTAATGAACGGGTTGATAAGATTGTAGTACTGGAACGAGAACCACAGTGTCATCGACAGCGGGACGATCATCCAGAGCAGAAGCAGTATGACTGCCGGAGCGAGCAGTGGTCCCGTGCGGACACTGCGACGCGACTTGACGGCAAAGCGTGACTTTGTGCCTGCGGCCAACGTTTGGTTTGCTGGCATTCGAACCAATCCTCCCCTTCCCGTTTCGGATTCGCCACGGCGAACGTCTACGAAAATCAGACCAGTCGTTTCTCCTCCTACCGAAGACGACAGGCCGCTAGAGCATCTCCAGCAAAAGCATGAACGATTTTGCGTACGGGAAATGCGCAAAGCAAACAGTCAGAGCGGTTCCAACGGATAACGTCAGAACCGCTCTTTTGGCCGTTACTTGATGTAACCCGCTTGCGTCATGATCTGTTCGACCTGACGCTGCGCGCCATCGAGCGCTGCATCCACGCTCTGCTGACCGGCGACAGCCGACGAAATCGCCTGACCAACCAATGTCCCGATTGCCTGAAATTCAGGAATGGCTACGAACTGGATGCCGGTATAGGGAACCGGGTCCTTGGTCGGCTTGGTCGGATCGGCAGATTCGATAGCTTTCAGTACTGTGTCCGCAAACGGAGCTGCCTTCTTGTATTCCTCATTGGCATAGGTGGACTGGCGCGTGCCCGGAGGAACGGCAACCCAACCTTCGGACTTGCCTACGAGCTCAACGTACTCTTTCGACGTCGCCCATTTCAGGAACGATTTTGCAGCATCGACCTTCTTGCTCGATGCCGGAATTGCAAGGTTCCAGGACCAAGCCCAGGACGAACCATTCGGCGTTGCCTCTACCGGTGCCTTGGTGAAGGCAACCTTGTCCGCAACCTGGCTCTGCTTAGGATCATAAATCCGGCCTGCCGCCGAAGTGGCGTCAATCCACATGGCGCAATGGCCAGTCGAGAAAAGCGCCTGATTTTCATTGAAACCGTTCGAGGTAATTCCGGGAGGTCCAGCTTCCTTCATCAGGTCGACATAGAAGTTGATTGCCTTCTTCCATTCGTCTGAATTGATCTGTGGCTTCCAGTTTTCATCGAACCATCGGCCTCCGAAAGTGTTGATCAGCGTACCGAGATAGGCCATGTTTTCGCCCCAGCCCGGCTTTCCGCGCAGGCAGAGACCATATTGTTCTTTCGACTTGTCAGTAAGCTTGGTCGCGAAGTCTTTTATTTCCGCATAGGTTGGCGCATCGGGCATCTTGAGCCCAGCCGCATCGAACAGGTCCTTGCGGTATAGCGTAAACGAACTTTCGGCGTAGAACGGAACCGCGTAGAGCTTGCCATCAACCGTCAGACCGGCGCGAACCGGCTTGATGAGATCGTCATAACCGTAATCCTCGCCAAGATCGTCGACCGATAGGAGCCATCCCGCCTTGCCCCAGATCGGGGTTTCGTAGCCGCCAATGGTCAGGATATCGAACTGGCCGCTCTTGGTAGCAATATCGGTCGTCACGCGCTGACGCAGCACGTTTTCCTCAAGAACAACCCAGTTGATTTTATTGCCGGTCGCTTTCTCCCACTCCGGCGACAGTTTCTGCATGATGATCATATCACCATTATTGACTGTGGCCACGGTGAGCTCTTCCGCCCACGCAGTTCCAGCCATAAGTGCGACCCCTGCAGCAGACGCGATAAGCCCTGCAACATAAGATTTGGTCCGCATTTCGTCTCCTCCTTTACGAATGCATAGCAAAATTCTTACATATGTAAAATTTATGGCGCGAGCTTTCACGCCTTGTCAAGCACGGTTTTCAATTTTGCGTTGTGAGGAGAAACGACCGCGGTGTGAAGAGGGGGCTAAGGCTGAAAAAGCGGACATTTCACCTACCAAATTCACGAGTTACTGTTTTAGCATACTGGAATAGCCATGGCATCATTCTCGGCAAAGACATTTGTCGGCTTGACGTTTTGCCCTGCCTTTGACAGTTTGACCGGATATCGCCTGAGCGAGAATGAAGGCGAACAGAGCTGGAGGAACATCCTGAAATCGTTGATGAAGCAGCAATCAGGATCAGATTCTGTCCTGAGAAATCAGCGCGTTCCATTTGCATTGCCGCTTCGCCAAAAGCAGCCTTGCCGCATGCAGCCAAACCTACGACGATTGACGAACAGGACATAGAGACGTGCGCAAGACGATACGCACCATGGAAGATTTTTCGGAATTCGTAGGGCTTTCGCGTCCGACGGTGTCGAAATACTTCAGCGATCCATCGTCCGTTCGACCCAAGACCCGGGAGCTGATAGAAGCGGCAATCAAACAATCGGGTTTTCGTCCCAATCTTTTCGCAGTGAACCTCAATCGGCGTCGCACGACAATTCTGGGTATAATCATCCCCAACCAGCTCGACCATTTCTACATGGCGATGACAAAACGGTTGCAATCCCTCGCGGAACAACGCGGCTATCTGGCAATTGTTCTCTCTTCCGATGGCAAGCCCGAACTTGAGAAGCAGGCGATCGAAACCTTGCGATCTCTGAATGTCGCCGGCGCCATTATTGCGCCGCTCGGTGAAGCATCGCAGCATTCAACGTTGGCGCGCCTCGCCGAAGATGTTCCGATTGTATATGTCGACTCTCCGCTCGACAGCACCTCACCCTTTGTTGGGACCGATAATCTCAAATCCTTCCACCTAATTGTCGATTACCTTTGCCGCTCGGGCAGCGAGCCGTGTTATTTTTCCATGCCCATGGTCAATAATAATGCTGTCAAGCGGCAGGAAGCCTATCGTCTGGCAATGGAAAAGCTCGGTTATGAGCCGCGCATCATCGATCTGGAGGAAAGCCGCAGCTGGGATTTCGAACGTTATGCATTCGAGCAGACCGCAAGAATTCTGCGCGAAAAGGGCAGACTTCCGACCAGCACCGTTCTGTGCTCAAACGACCGCATCGCCTTCGGCGTAACTAGCGGCCTCTGGCAGGCCGGCCTTAAAATCGGCAGGCTCAAGGATTGTGACGTTCGCGTCGCGGGTCACGATAACAATCCGCTGTCGGAATATACCTGCCCTCCACTCACAACGGTGGCTCAGGACTATAACGAGATCGGACGTCTGGCGATTGAACTCTTGTTTCGGACGCTGGGCGAAACAACAGATGACCGGCTGGAACTGCCGGAAACCCAGCGCGTCCTGCTGAATGCAGAAATCAAGCTGCGCATGAGCGCATGAAATGGCGGGTTACCCCGCCATTTCAATTCTCTATTCTCAATTCAGGCCGAGCGTGCCGCGCAGGGTGGAGAGATCTTCGGCAAGCGTTGTTACCGGACCAGCCAACGCCTTCCGATCATCTTCCGACAGCTTGTCGTAGGACTCGTAGCCGTCGCCCTTCTTGTACTTGGCGAGAATGTCATCGACCGTCTTGAAGTTGATTTCCACCTTCTTCACGAGGTCCGGATTTTCCTTTTCCAGCAATGGCTTGAAAAGCTCGACAATCTTTTGGGCACCGTCGACATTGGCCTTGAAATCCCAGAGGTCGGTGTGACTGTAACGATCCTCCTCACCGGAGATCTTGGTTGCCGCCACTTCTTCGAGCAAGGCAGCAGCACCGCCAACCACCTTCTCTGGCGGCACGGTGAGGTCTTTCACCCGCTTCTGAAGTTCCAGCACATCAGCATAGAGCTTGTCTGCAATGGGCGCGAGATCTTCGGTCGAATTCTGCGCGAACAGGCCGTATTCGATACGGTGGAATCCGGTGAAGTCTTCCGACTTCTCACCATTTTCATGGTCATCCGCACGACTGTCGATCGAAGCGTCGAGATCAGCGAAGAGTTCGGCAATCGGTTCGATCTTTTCGTAGGAGACACGGGTGGAGGGATAAAGCGCCTTAGCCTTTTCCAGATCGCCTGCCTTGACCGCATCGGTAAACGCCTTGGTGTCCTTGACCAGAACGTCGAGGTTTTCCTGCACATAGACCTTGTAATCAGCGATCGGCTGAACGAGGTCCAGCGGTGAAACTTCGGCCTTCGCAGCGCCGAAGCTGAGCGTAAGGGCAACGGCACATGCCGATGCAAGCAATGGCAGACGATACTTCATATTTTGCCTCTCCACGTGGGACGCATTTCAAAAAATGCGCGTAAAATCAAAATGTTCTGGTAGTTTCCTTACCCGCGGGCATTTTGCGGACCGCTGGCCTCCAAAAGTGCGCGCGCGTAGTAGTCCTTGTGATCCTCAACACCTGGCAGCGCGAAGAAATACCCACCCCCGATCGGCTTCAGATATTCTTCCAGCGGCTCACCGTTGAGCCGGTTCTGAACCGTGATGAAGCCCTTTTCCAGATCGGCCTGATAGGCGATGAAAAGCAGACCCATATCAAGCTGGCCCGATTTGCTGACGCCATTGGAATAGTTGAACGGACGACGCAGAATGAGGTGCTGCTCGGCATTTGCATCGCGCGGATTTGCCAGGCGGATATGCGAGTCGAGCGGCGTGATTTTGCCGTCGGCGTCCTTCGCATAATTGGGAACATCGGTTTCGGTTTTTCCGTCGAATGGCGCTCCGCTATCCTTGCGCCGTCCGAAAATCGCTTCCTGTTCCTGTAGCGGCGTACGATCCCAGCGTTCGACAAAGTTCCGTATGATGCGCACCGCCATATAGCTGCCATTGGTTGCCCAATCCGGCTCCGCATTTTTTTCGCCCACCCAGACGATGCGGTTCATCAATGCCTCATCAGATGGATCGGGATTGGCAGACCCGTCGCGGAAGCCCAGGAAATTCCGCGCACTTTCTTTCGCCTTCGGCGAATGCGGCGGCTGCACAGGAACCGTCCCTTCCTGTTTCCAGCGCACCAACAAAAGGTCGGGCATGTTCTTCATGATGTCGCGCAGGGCGTGAATGTTCGTGTCCGGCGTATTTGAACAGAACTGAATTACGAGGTCCCCGTGGCAAATGTCCTTTTGCAGGGCATCGTTGGGAAAACTCGTCATGCGCTGCAGAAGTTTCGGCTTCAACGGTTTCAGGCCAAAACGGTCATCGAACAGAGACGAACCAAGCGCAACCGTAACAGTGAGATTGTCGGGTGTGACGACCGGGCCAAGAATGCCGGAATCGGAGGGCGGAAATTTTGCATCGAGTTCCGGCGGCGTCCCGCCTTTCATCAGAAATTCGGTCCTCTCGGTGAGCAGCCGGAACATGCGCTCAAGTTCGGAGCGGTCCCGTGCCAAAACGTCGAAAGAAGCAACGAGCCCGGCCGCGGGACGCGGCGTGACGATGCCTGGCTGGTGCTTTCCGTAAAAAGCCTGGCTTTCGTGAAGCTTCTCGCTCTCAGGCGCATTGGTCACGTTCTCAGAAGAAAGCGCTTGTGCTGCCTGAGGTGCAAGCACGCTTCCAACAGTTCCGGCAACACCGGCGGCTCCCGCACCCAGCAGCAATGCGCGCCGAGCGGACGAAACAGGTTCTTCAGACGTTATCGTATCGTTTTTAAAAAATTTTCTGGTCATCAATCTACTCCCAGCTGATCGCGGAGTTTCGTAAATTGCGCAGCAAGTTGTGCCGCGCCGTCCTTGAATTTCGCCTTTTCATCAGGCGACAGTGCGTCATACGCCTTGAAACCATTGCCCTGAGCGTCCGCACCGAGCAGCGACTTGATCGAAGCAGCGTCCTTGTCGATGCCTTCGAATGCCTTTTGATCAACCTTTTCGACAATGGGGCGCAGGACATTGGCAGTCTTGGCGGCGCCTTCGAGAAGGCCCGACAAAGCCTGCAGATCAGTATGTGCATAGCGGTCCTCACCTTCATCCGACGCTGTTGAAGCGAAACGGTTAAGGGCGGAAGCAGTGCCCGCCATCATGCGGTCCGGTGAAATGCGAAGTCCGCGAATGCGTTCTTTCAAGACGGTGGCGTCCTGCTCAAGCTTGCCAGCCACAGCTGCCAGTCCATCGACGGATTTCTGTTCGAACAGACCATATTCGACACGGTGCAAACCACCGAAGCCTGCGTCCTTCTCGCGCTTTTCGAAATAATCGGCACGGGCATTAATGGCCGTATCGAGATCGGAAAATGCTTCCGAGACGGGCGCAATGCGCGCATAGGCGGCGCGCGCCGGACCATAGGCGGCTTGTGCGGCTTCCAGATTACCGCTCGCTATTGCGGCGGAAAGCGCCGCAACAGCTTTCTGGAATTCAGCAACCTCGGTTGTGAGATAAATCTGATATTCAGCCAGTGCACCGATAAAAGCTGTAAGGGGCAGTTTGCTCTTTTCCGCTTCGCTGGCAGCGGTCGCAGTTACGGTCAGCTTGCCCCGAGGATTGGAAAGAAGCCCGCAGGTAATCTGGTATTCGCCTGGCGCCAGCTTCGCTGTGATTGTCTGCTTGAAGCCCGGCGCAATATTCTCGCGCTCTTCGAGAACCATCACACCATCGAGGATTTCCCACTCGACCGTGCGATCCGACTTGTTGATGATTTCAAAAACCGAGCGCCCGGCCGGGACGGTCAATTCGTTCGGCTCGCAGCTTTTTGCATTGATCGCGACTTGTATCTTGTCGCCAGCTCCTGCATGCCGCGCTTTGTCCGATACACGGGATGCATAATAAAATGCCCCACCGGCAGCGAGCAGCAGCAGCACGGCGACGGCCAGTCCTATGCGGACCAGATTGCGCGACATCGGTTCTGTAGGCTTCGGGTTCGTCATGAAAATCTCTTTTATTGTGCGCTTGTCTTGATCTGGCTTGCGGCCACTGATCCGCTCGCTGGCATGAGGAACAGGATGAGTGCCGGAACGAGGAAAGCCACATAGGCGACCACTTCGCTGACAGTCGGCGTTGCGATATATCCGAAAACCCCAGCCAGAACTGAGCCGAGCGTACTGTCTAGCGGGAGAATGTCGCTCGCGTCGAAAACGACTGCCTGGAAGTGGTTCCAGATACCTGCCTCATGCAGCGCCATGACAGAATTGGCCAGAATGCCCGCCGCGATGATCAGGATGAAAACGCCCGTCCAGCGAAAGAAGCGGCGGAGGTTCAACTTCAAGCCGCCTTTAAAGATGCCGTATCCAACCGCCGCTGCAAGCAAAACGCCGAGCAGCGCGCCCACAGGCGCCGCCGGGCCTTCGCTCTGCTGGAAAGCAGCCAGCAAAAAGAAAACGGATTCAAGCCCTTCACGCGCCACCGCAAAGAAGACCATGAGAATAAGACCAAAGCCCTTGTGCGTCGGGGTTTGGAACGCCGCATCGATGGAATGATGCAGTTCCACCTTGATGGAGCGCGCCGCCTTGCGCATCCAGAACACCATTGAAGTGAGGACGAAAACCGCAATCAGACCAATAATGGCCTCGAAAAGCTCCTGCGCTTTCTGAGGAAATTCCGCGCTCAGAAGCTGCAGGATAGCGCCAACAGTCAGCGACATGGCCAAAGCCAGCAGAATGCCAATCCAGACCACAGGCATCCAGGCGCTACGCCCGGTTTGATGGAGATAAGTGGCAATAATCCCGACGATCAGCGCAGCTTCCACGCCTTCGCGGAACATGATGAGAAAAGGTACAAGCATTCCGACTATCCAAAAGACAGAGAAATCGGCCTGTCCGATGGTCGCTTCTCTTCAAACCCGGCATGAAGCCTTCGTCATTTGGTCATCTTTTATATCCGCACTGCCAGCCCTGCAAGTTAAATGAAGTTGACCAGCGCAGGAATGTTTTAGAATTATTCTAACCATTTCAGAAGCTTATAACTGTGACTGGATGATAGAATTGTATAAGGCATTGAAAATGCACCTAAGTCATCTCCGCGTAACCGGATAGCAGATGCAGTGGGCAGAGATAAACTGGCCTCGATCCGGAGCAGGCCACGGATCACGACTTCCTCTCTCCCTTTCGCCCAACCTTTATCTCTTCGAGATTGAGATTGGTATCGTCGTCGTTTTTGCGATCCCGGTGGTAATTCGCGTCGAGATGAAGCGATGCTATCGTTTGTTGTGTGATCGCTCCCAAGAAGCTTCGAGCCTCGGAATCGATCTTGGAGTCGAGCGAGACCACCACGACGAAAGATTGTTTCGATTTGAAGCACGACTTGTCCGTTGAGGAACACAAATATTGACCAATGACCCGCTGGGAACGGTCAAAATGGGAAAAGTTTCAGAATTTTCCGAAATGGTCAAAAATTTCGTGTTTCAGGGGTTGAAGATTGGAGCAAGGTGATACATATCACAGTCACTTACCGCTGTGCCTCCTCCCATTGCGCGCGGTAAGTGTTCCCCTCTGGAGGTTTGCCTATAAGGCACCTTCATAACTTAGCCGGACTTCCCAGTCCGGCTCTTTTTTTGCCTGAAATCCGGCTAGCGTCTCATTTCACCGCATAGATGCAACCAGCACATCTTTCTGTTTTAAAAGAACAATCCGGGAGAGACGCCTCGACCCGAGCGGCTTTCCAAGCAGATTAACTGAAATCCAGTTAATCAATAAATTCTGCCTGTCCATGCGCAAAAAAAGCGCCGCGTTTCCGCGGCGCTTCTTGTCGGCAAAACTGCGCTTCAACTTATCCGTAGGCAGCTACAGGCGGGCATGAGCAGATGAGATTTCTGTCACCGCCCACATTATCCACGCGGCTGACCGGTGGCCAATATTTTGCTGTCGCGTCGAAATCGCCATTGATAGCGCTTGCCGGGAACACTGCTTCCTCACGGGTGTAAGGATGTGTCCATTCGCTCGCCAGCGTATCGCCTGCCGTGTGCGGTGCATTGGCAAGAGGATTGTCGTCCGCAGGCCAGACACCATCGGCAACCTTTTTCGCCTCAGTTGCAATGGCAATCATCGCATCGCAAAGACGGTCGATTTCCGACTTCGGTTCAGACTCGGTCGGCTCGATCATCAGCGTACCGGCAACCGGCCAGGACATGGTCGGCGCATGGAAACCGTAGTCGATGAGGCGCTTGGCCACGTCTTCCACAGTCACGCCAGCGCTATCCTTCAGAACTCGCGTATCAACAATGCACTCATGCGCCACACGATTATGTGCGCCGGTATAAAGGATCGGATAAGCGTCCTTCAAACGATGCGCAATGTAGTTGGCATTGAGGATCGCAGCCTCGGTCGCCTTCTTGAGACCAGCGCCGCCCATCATGCGGATATACATCCACGTGATGACCAGAATGGATGCGCTACCGAAAGGCGCCGCCGAAACAGCGTGCTTGGAACCGATATCCACATGGCCCGGCAAATAAGGCACCAGATGCTTGGCAACGCCAATCGGGCCAACGCCCGGACCGCCACCGCCATGCGGGATGCAGAAGGTCTTGTGCAGGTTCATGTGACAGACGTCAGCGCCAATGTCGCAAGGACGGGCGAGCCCAACCAGCGCATTGAGGTTCGCACCGTCGAAATAGACCTGACCGCCATTTTCATGGACGATTTCGCAGAACGCCTTGATGCCTTCTTCGAACACGCCATAGGTCGAAGGATAGGTGATCATGAAGGCAGCGAGATTATCACGATGCTTCTCGGCCTTGGCTTTCAGATCGTCGATGTCGATATCGCCATCTGGACGGCAATTGACCACGACAACGCTCATGCCAGCCATCGAGGCGCTGGCCGGATTGGTGCCATGTGCAGACGATGGAATAAGGCAGATGTTGCGATGACCTTCGCCCCGCGACTGGTGATAGTGGCGAATTGCCAGCAGACCAGCATATTCGCCCTGGCTACCTGCATTTGGCTGTAGCGAAACGCCAGCAAAGCCGGTGACTTCACAAAGCCAAGCTTCGACATCCGCCGTCATCCTGGCATAGCCTTCGGTCTGTGCCGCAGGCGCAAACGGATGCAGATTAGCAACCGTGTTCCAGCTCACCGGCATCATTTCTGCTGCCGCATTGAGCTTCATGGTGCATGAGCCAAGCGGGATCATTGCGCGGTCAAGCGCCAGATCCTTGTCGGCCAGACGACGCAGGAAGCGCATCATCTCGGTTTCGGAACGATGCGAATGGAATACTTCCTGCGTGAGGAAGCCTTCACCGCGTCCCTTGCCGGGCACGAGAACCTTGTCACCGTCGACCAGCTTGGCACCAAACAGAACGGCAAGCGCTGCAAGATCTTCCTCGGTCGAGGTTTCATCGAAGGTTACGCCGACCGTGTCCGCATCGATGACACGAAGCAGACGACCGCCCTTGTCAGCTTCGTCAGCAATGGCCTTCGCCTTTCCGGCAACCTTGATGCTGACCGTATCGAACAGGCTATCGCCTGCGATTTCGACACCCGCGGCCTTGAGGCCGGAAGCAAAGCGGGCAGCAAGACCGGCAACGCGGGTGGCAATCGCCTGCAAGCCTGCCGGGCCATGCCAGATCGCGAAGGATGCGGCCATATTGGCAAGCAGGGCCTGCGCAGTGCAGATGTTGGAGGTCGCCTTGTCGCGACGGATATGCTGCTCACGGGTCTGGAGCGCCAGACGATAGGCCGCACGGCCATGCGCATCGACCGACTGGCCGACGATGCGGCCGGGAATGATGCGAGTCAGAGGTTCCGACACAGCCAGATATGCTGCATGTGGGCCCCCAAAGCCCATCGGTACGCCGTAACGCTGCATGGAGCCAACAGCCATGTCCGCGCCCCACGTCGCAGGCGCTTCCATGATCGTCAGCGCCAGCGGATCGGCAACGGCAATAACGAGTGCGCCCTTGGCCTTCGCATCGGCAATCACCTTGCTGAAGTCGCCGTAGACGCCGCGTGTATCCGGCCACGGCACGACGATGGCAGCAGTATTTTCATCGAGAGTGCTGCCGGTTTCGATCTGCCAGCCGAGCGGTTCAGCGCGGGTGTTCACCACATCAACCGTCTGCGGATGCAGTTCGCCTGCAAGCAGGATACGGCTTCGCTTGTCGCGGTGATGACGGCAGGCAACGCCAATGGCTTCAGCAACCGCAGTTGCTTCATCGAGAAGCGAGGCGCAGGCGACCGGCAGGCCGGTCAGTTCTGCAACCAGCGTCTGGAAGTGGAACAGAAGCTCAAGACGACCCTGGCTGATTTCCGACTGGTACGGCGTATAGGCGGTGTACCAGGCAGGGTTTTCAAACAGATTGCGCTGGATGACCGGCGGCGTATGCACACCATGATAGCCCGCGCCGATGAAGCTCTTCTTCACCACGTTGCGGCCCATGATGGCGTTCAGCTCTGCAAGCGCATCGGATTCACTGAGCGGCGCCGGCAGATCAAGCGCACGGTTCAGACGGATAGACGCCGGAACCGCCTGGGTGATGAGGGTTTCCATGGAAGGAAGGCCGAGCGCCGCAAGCATTGCGCGCTCGTCTTCCAGTCTCGGCCCGATATGGCGGGCAACAAAGGGAAGAACCTGCTGGGTCATCGCGTTATCCTACCAGTTTGTCGTAACCGGCCTTGTCGAGGAGACCGGAAAGCTGGCTTTCATCCGAAAGCTTCAGCTTGAACAGCCAGCCCTCGCCTTCCGCAGCCTGATTGATAAGAGCCGGATCGCTTGCAACGGCTTCGTTGACTTCGACCACTTCGCCATCGACCGGTGCATAAACATCGGAAGCGGCCTTGACCGATTCCACAACCACGATGCCTTCGCCCTTGGTCGCCGTGCGGCCGACGTCCGGCAGCTCGACGAAAACGAGGTCACCCAGTTGTTCCTGTGCGTGGATCGTAATGCCGACAGTGGCAACGCCGTTTTCGACGCTGATCCACTCGTGATCTTCGGTGAACAGGATATTGGCCATGGAAATCATCCTTTGCGATAGCGATGCGGAGTAAAGGGAAGTGCCGAAACGTCAACGGGCACCTTGTTGCCGCGAACGTCAGCGAAGACACGTGTGCCGGGGGTAGCGAGGCTTGCCTCTACATAACCCATGGCGACCGGGAAACCTGCCGATGGGCCAAACCCACCGGAAGTAACGGTGCCGATCTGGCGACCGGATTCATCAAAAAGATCGGCGCCAGCGCGGACCGGCTGACGGCCTTCCGGCTTTAGGCCCACACGCTTGGCAGCAGCGCCCTTGGCAATGGCGTCCAGAACGGCCTTTGCGCCGTTGAATGCAGCTTTTTCCCGCACAGGCTTGGTGATCGCCCAAGTGAGGCCGGCCGAAACCGGATCGGTTTCCGGCGTGATATCCTGACCGTGCAGGCAGAGACCGGCTTCAAGTCGAAGGCTGTCGCGTGCGGCAAGGCCGATCCATTCGACGCGCTCGTCGGCAAGCAGCCTGGTTGCAAGCGCGCGGGCCTCATCGGCTGGCAGGCCAATCTCGAAACCATCTTCGCCGGTATAGCCCGAACGGGTCATGAACCAGCCTTGCTTCGGCTCGAAACCGCTCATAAAGGCAAGCTCCGCACCTTTGAGACCGGCATCATTAATGACGCTTTCAGCTTCGGGCCCCTGAAGGGCGAGAAATACCCGGTCAAGCGGATTGACGGTTACGTTCTTGCCGGAAGCAGCTTCGTTCAGATGCTCGATATCGGCATCGGCATTGCCAGCATTGGCAACGACCATGAAACGGTCTTCACCAAGGCGCGTGACGATCAGGTCATCCAGCACGCCGCCATTTTCGTTGAGGAAGAACGTATATTTAGACTGGCCTTCCTTCAGCACAGTCGGGTCAAGCGGACAGGTTTCAGCAAGAAGTGCGGCAGCGTCCGCGCCCGAAACCTCGATCAGCTTCATATGAGAAATGTCGAAAAGGCCCGCATGTTCACGCGTATGAAGATGTTCCTTCATGACGCCCAGCGGATAGGTTATCGGCATGTTCCAGCCGGCAAATCCGCCGAAGCGCGCGCCAGCCTGTTCATGCAGATCCTGCAAAGGCAGGGTATTCAAATGTGCGGTATCGCCCATAACAACTCCAGAGTCGCACGTGTGCCTCCGCAAAATGCGGTTGCTTCGTGCCCCTCTGTCTCAGGCCTGAGAGACTCGCATGGCTAAAGCCATACTTACACCTTCGGCGCAGGGTTGCCCCCGACTTTCCAGAGTTGTCTTACCGGTCTGCGGTTCCTTGTACCTGAGAGATTTCGGGCGATTTCCCCTTCGGCGGCCAATTGGCGCTCTCCCGCAGACAGACAGTGCAAGAACGTCATACGATATGGCATCCCGACACCCGACAAAACTCCCTTAACCCAATCCGGGGCGCAAGTCATGTGGAATTGTTGTCTCTAACCGACGATTTCCCGGACTTTTGCGACAAAATTCGAAGCCTCCGGGATACCCGGATCTATACTTCATTATACAAGGCTGTCACGACACGAAGGACATCGCGCAATTAGGCGCGTGAGACGAATTAACAGACAGTTGCGCCGCTACAATTTGTGGGAGCAACTTTCTGGACGGTAAATTTTTAAAGAATTTTTAACCGGTTAGCCGCCGAAGCAGCCTGAATCGAGCCGATTTCCCCAATTCGGCATGAGATTGTGATCGCATGATGACCGAGCTGCGCAAAAGACGTGCAACTGACAAGCTTAAACGCATTGCAGCTATGCAAATCTGTCTCTCCAATTCGAAATGCTTCGAGCCTATATGCTGGTTGCAACAAAGAGATAAGATTTTTACTAGGTGAGAGAAATGAACCTGATCCGCTCGTACAACAACTGGCGCCGTTACCGTAACACTGTAAACGAACTGAGCCGCCTGAGCCCACGTGAACTGAACGACCTCGGCATCCTGCCTTCGGAAATCCCGTTCGTCGCACGCAAGGCCGCTGCTCGCTAATAGCGCACCGGAAGGCATTGGCCTTCTTCAAGGATCGCGAGTCCCCATAATTGCGCGGTCCTACAGTTTCCAGAATATCGCCGGGGTGTTTTCTCCTCCTCCCATTCCCTCGGTGATACAAGACCGGATATCCTCCTCCCAAGTCCGGTCTTCCCCATAAAACACCCGTCGCTTCCTCCCGCGACGGGTGTTTTCGTTTGGCGATTACCGCGCCGCGACCACCTCTATCTCGACCTTGAACTCCTCACGCGTGAAACCGGAAACGATCATCAGTGTCGAGGCTGGCGCGGGCTGCGGGAACAGCCGGTCGCGAACATCCATATATGGGTGCATATAGGCTCGGTCGGTGACATAGGCATTGATACGCACCACATTGGATAGGTCCATGCCTCCATCGCGCAGGATGCGGCTTATATTTTCAAAGCAGAGTTCTGCCTGAGCGCCGGCGTCTTCCGGTACATTTCCGTCCGGCGCGATGCCGAGCTGACCGGAACAGAAAACCATTTCTGCACCGGCTTTTAACTTCACGCCATGGCTGTAGGCGGCAAAAGGTGCGGCCATGTCGGCGGGTAGCAGATGTTTCAAAGTGCTCATCGTATATCCTCAAGCTTTCGGCGCAGCGGCCAGCATTTCTTTCAACCTTGCCGCCCCGGCAGCAACATCTGCTTCGCTCGGACTAATGCCCGCGGCCAGGAGCCGACGCGCGATCATATGATCTGCCGGGCGATTGATGGAATCGACAGCGACAAGCCTGTCACCGGCAAAGTGAAAGATGGAGAATGCATTTTCTTCCGGGTTTCCCGAAAGGATATGCCGGTCGGCATCAAAGGACAGGCCTGCCGTCTGCAACTTCATATCGCCCTGATCCGACCAGA
Source organism: Brucella sp. IR068 (assembly GCF_049065885.1). NCBI lineage: Bacteria > Pseudomonadati > Pseudomonadota > Alphaproteobacteria > Hyphomicrobiales > Brucellaceae > Brucella > Brucella sp. IR068. Next base: position 292,164 of record NZ_JBAKHE010000004.1, read on the forward strand.
ACCATGCAATTTCCCTAAACGGCGCCTCGCGGCCCACAATGGTACGAGCGACATGCTTTGCCTGATCTGTCGCATTTTGCACCGATTCAAGCCGCACCCGACGACCGGCCTGAAAATGATCATAGCTTACGCAATCGCCGATAGCGTAGACGTGGCCCGCAGACGTGCGCAGGTTCTCATCCACAACAATGCCGTTGTCGATCGCAAGCCCAGCCATAACAGCAAGCTCCACGTTTGGCACCGCACCCGTACCGATCACAACCATATCGGCCGGGAATTTGGTTCCGTCTGCAGCTTCCACGCCTGTCACGCGACCATTTTCACCCTCAATGGCCGTCACGCCGAGACCCGTCAAAACTGTGATACTGGCGGCGCGGCTCCGCGCTTCCACGTGGGCGGAGATGTGCGTTGCAACCGAACGCCCCAGCACACGAGGTGCTGCCTCGATCAGAACCGTTTTTTTGCCAAGCGCGATCGCGCTATGAGCCATTTCCAGACCAATAAAGCCGCCGCCAATAATGACCACATTCTCAACACTGGGCATTGCTGCCGCGATGCGGCGGGCATCCTCCATCCGGCGGAGCGTGAAAACACCGTCAAGCTCGACACCTGACAAATTGGGAATGCGAGCACGCGCACCGGTCGCGAAGATCAGTTCCGACCAGCTCAGGACTCGCCCGTCATCAAGTGTGACCGTCTTGTCTGCAATAGATACGGCATCGACGCGATGGCCAAACATCATCTCGATATTATTGTCGCGATAGGCCGATTCCGGACGCAGAACCAGACCGCCCCCTTCCGGCGCTTTCAGATAGGATTTCGACAGTGGGGGCTTATGATAGGGAATATCGGTTTCGTCATTGATGAGAATGATTTCGCCTGCATAGCCTTCCTGCCGAAGACTGATCGCAGCCTGCGAGCCAGCATGGCCAGCCCCAATGATAATGCATCTTTCGTCCATAGGACCTCCGGAACTTTCCGCACATCATAAACCTGTCGCGGCCCGTCACGTGACCAAATAGCCACGGATTCACACCTTAATTGCACGCAATCCGTATATTTAAAACATTTAGTTTGACCGATCGGTCAGATTGTTTAGTAGGATGCACTCAAATCTGGTTTGACGCGCATCTTGTTCCGAAAACCGTTTCACACTTTTCGGGATGCGCTCTAACGCCCTTGGCCCGAGCGTGTAGGAGTTGCAGTCTTGAAACGATATTGGTCCGATTATACGAGCGAGGCATTCTCCCGCCTCGAGCGTGAGAAGCTCGTGGCGGTTCTGCCGGTTGGTGCAATCGAGCAGCACGGACCACACCTTCCGCTGGCCGTCGACGCTGCCATCGTTGACGGCATGGTCAAGGAAACCATCGCCCGCCTGCCTGAAACAAGCCACGCGCTTTTCCTGCCGACGCAAGCCATCGGCAAGAGCAATGAGCACAGCCGTTACCCTGGCACATTGACGTTTTCAGCCGAGACCATCATTCGCATGTGGTGCGAGATCGGCGCTTGCGTGGCAGGAAGCGGTGTCCGCAAGATGGCGCTGCTCAATAGCCATGGCGGCCAGATCAGTGTCATGGATATCGTAGCGCGGGAGCTTCGCATCCGTCACAACATGCTTGTTGTAAGCATCAACTGGTTCGGCCTTGGAATGCCGGAAGGTGTATACAGCGATCACGACCTGAAGCACGGCATTCATGCCGGCGACATGGAAACCTCAGTGATGCTGGAGATGCATCCCGATCTCGTCGATATGTCGAAAGTACAGGATTTCCGAACGCTTACGGAAACTTTTGCAAGTGATTTCCAACATCTTTCGCTGAGCGGCGGCGCCAAGCCTGCCTGGCAGATTCAGGATATCAATCCTTATGGCGCTGCTGGTGATGCGACGCTCGCGACCGCGGAGAAAGGTCGAGCGACGATCGATTTTGCCGCCGAGCGCCTGGTAGAGGTTCTGGCGGAAATTGAACGAGCGCCGCTCTCCTGGCTCGACAACAAAACAGCCTGGTAAGGACAATGAGCGTGGCCCCCAACTCGCAAGCTCCATCCTCCCTGATCGAGATAGACGGCGTCTACAAGCAATATGGTACCGGCGTGATGGCCGTGAGCGACATGTCGCTCAGGATCGAACAAGGCCAGTTCGTCAGCTTTCTCGGCCCCTCTGGCTGCGGCAAGAGCACGGCGTTGCGCATGATCGCCGGCCTGGAATCGATTTCAGCCGGAAATATCCGTATCAACGGCCACGCTCCCGGCAAGGGGCCTATCGGCGCGCAGGATATCGGTTTCGTATTTCAGGAGCCGACGCTGATGCCGTGGGCCAGCGTCTTCGACAATGTTTATTTGCCGTTGCGACTGTCCGGCATTGCCCGCAAGGAAGCAACCCCGCGCGTCGAAGAAGCGCTGGCACAAGTGGGCCTGTCCCGCTTTGCCACGGCATTTCCGAGGGAACTGTCCGGCGGAATGAAAATGCGCGTTTCCATCGCTCGTGCTCTGGTTACGCGTCCGCGTCTTCTGTTGATGGACGAGCCATTTGCGGCGCTGGATGAGATGACGCGCTTCAAGCTCAACAATGACGTTCTGCGACTTTGGCAGGAACACGGTCTGACCGTGATTTTCGTAACCCACAGCGTTTATGAGTCGGTTTATCTGTCCAACCGGGTAGTGGTGATGGCTGCCCGACCGGGCCGCGTTGTGGCCGACATACCGATCATCGGCCCCTACCCACGTGCCGAAAACTACCGCACAACCGATGCCTACGCGAGATATTGCGCCAAGGTGTCCGACGCGCTGACCGCGACACTTTCCTCCGAAGATATCGATCATTGAGGACAGGACGATGAATCCGATACAAACCGAACTGCCTGTCCTGAATGTCGAACAGGATCGCCTCGCCCGGCGCGAACGCACCTTGCGCATTGTCATGCCGACGCTGGCGATCATAATCGCCCTTGGCATATGGGAAGGTCTCGTCCGTTACTATCAGGTGCCGCATTACCTGATCCCTGCACCTTCGCTGGTTGCTCAGACGCTTATAAAGGACGGGCCATCGCTGATGGCATCCATGTGGTTTACGGTCAAGCTGACCCTGATCTCGCTCGGCTGTGCAATTATCGGCGGCATTCTGCTCGGCATGATTTTCGCCCTCTCCCGCCCGATAGAAATGGCGTTCTTTCCATTCGCCGTTATCCTTCAGGTAACGCCGGTCATCGCTATCGCGCCGCTGATCCTCATCTATGTGCGTGATACTTTTTCAGCCCTGCTGATCTGTGCATGGATCGTGGCGTTCTTCCCGATCCTGTCCAACACGGTGATTGGATTGCGCAGCGCCGACCACAACCTCCGGGATCTTTTCCGGCTCTACCGTGCTTCGCCATGGCAGCGCCTGCGCTATCTGCTGGCGCCAAGCGCATTGCCTTATTTCATGGCGGCGCTGAAAATCGCCGGCGGCCTGTCACTGATCGGCGCAGTTGTCGCTGAGTTTGTTGCCGGTACGGCAGGTCAGAGCACAGGGCTCGCCTCACGCATTCTGGAATCGAGCTTCCGCAACGAAATTCCGCGCATGTTTGCGGCACTTTTCCTCGTATCGCTGCTCGGCATCGTGATCTTCCTCGTGACAAGTTGGCTGTCGCGCCTTGTGCTCGGACGCTGGCATGAAAGCGAGATCCGTCGTGAGCGCTAGAATGTTGCAAGGGGTAGCCATAGCCGGTCGCACCGGGCACTACGACATCCAGATCGAAGGCACCCGTATCGCCTCGCTTGTGCCGTCCCAGGCGAGGGGTGGTGGTTTGGTCACGCCGCTTTTCGCAGATGTCCATGTCCATCTGGACAAGACATTTACGATCCGGCGCATTGCTGAAAATGGCGGCGCCAAGGTGGATTGCCTGTTCGACGCAATCGACCTGATGAACGCTGACCGGAAGAACTGGAGCGAGGCGGATATTCGCGCCCGCGCGACCCGAGGCCTTGAAGCCGCGTTTGAACAAGGCGTCGGCGCAATGCGCAGCCATGTTGACTGGACGACACCGGAAGCGCCCACTGCCTGGCCCGTTCTCAACGAACTGCGTCAGGAATGGAAAGACCGTCTCGACCTTCAGCTTGCAGCGCTCGTCCATGGCGATCTTGTGCTTGATGCCGGTTCGCAAATCGCGGCCCGCGTTGCAAAAGATAGCGGCGTGTTTGGCGCTTTCTTCTATCGCAATGCCGATCTTGAAGCCAAAGTTGAGGAGATGTTCCGTGTTGCCGTGCAGCATGACCTCAACCTCGACTTTCATGTCGATGAAGGGCTGGAGGTAGAAGCGGACGGCTTCTCGCTGATCGTATCGGCCACCGTGCGCCATGGCATGGCTGGTCGGGTGTTGTGTGGCCATGCCTGTTCACTATCGCTGCGCGGGCCGGACGAACTGCAGCGGATTCTTGATGCCGCCGCCAATGCAGGCACCGCGCTCGTTTCCCTGCCAACGTCCAATCTCTATCTACAGGATCGGATCGAAGGGAAATCTCCGCGCCTGCGCGGTGTCGCGGCTCTCAAGGAAGCGCGAGCAGCGGGCATGGATGTCATGCTCGGCTCTGACAATGTCGGTGATGCATTCTACCCTTATGGCAATTATGACCCACTCGCCATACTGCGTCTTGCAGCGCCGGTCTGCCATGTCGAACCGCAGGAATGGCTCGACAGCATCACTACCCTGCCCGCCCGACTTATTGGCAGCCAGCGCATACAGCCCCTTCAGGTGGACGGCTTGGCCAGCTTCATATGGCACGATGCCGAAGACCTTACCGATCTCATCAGCCGTCCGCAGGCCCGCCGCGTTGTCTGGCGCGACGGTACAAAAATTTAATCGGAGAACCCCATGAATTCTGCCGCACCACAGCGCATCTATGACTGGGCCGCATTCCGGGCCGAAATCGACGGAATCCGCATCTACGATGACCCGAAGCAGGTCGAACTGCGCTCTCGGGATTATTTCTGGTACAGCCCCATCCTCACCGAGGATATCGGCCATTATGTCGGCGATCTCGTCGTCATTCCGAAGGATCAGGACGAAGTACGCCGCGTTGCTGCTGCTGCCGCGAAACTTCGCATCCCGATCACCGTTCGCGGCGGCGGCACCGGCAATTACGGCCAGTGCGTTCCGCTTGAAGGCGGCATCATCCTGGACATGACCAAGATCGACCGCATCATCTCCATCGAACCCGGCAGGGTTCGTGTTGAAGGCGGGGCTCGCATTTCGCGTCTTGACGATGCCGTGCGCGAGACCGGACAGGAATTGCTGATGTATCCGTCCACCCGTCGCATCGCCACGATTGGCGGCTTTTTCTCCGGCGGTTCAGGCGGCATCGGTTCACTGCGCCACGGCATGCTGCGCGACGATGGCAACGTTTATTCCGTCAAGGTCCTGACCGTCGAACCGGAGCCAAAAATCATCGAATTGACGGGACCCGACATCCATAAAGTCCAGCATGCCTATGGGACCAACGGTATCATTCTGGAACTGGAAATCGGCCTCACCAAATCGACCGACTGGATACATACCGCAGCGTTGTTCGACAGTTACGAGGCAACGCTCAACTTCTGCCTCAAGGCACTGGAAGCCAATCTGGACTGCTATCTTCTAACGACAGTAGATCGTCGTTTTGCGCGCTTCTACACCAAGTTCGGCGAACTCTTCCCTTCCGACAAGGATGCGGTTTTCGCCATGATCGCACTGGAAGAGATGGCCCGTTTCGAGGCGCTCGCCACGGAATTTGGCGGGAAGATTTCCTTCGCCATGACGCTGGACGAATTGCACAAGAACGGTCTCCAGCCCGCTTACGAATGCGGCTGGAACCATACGACCTTGCAGGCGCTGAAGGCCGAAGAAGGCTGGACCTACCTTCAGGTCGCCTATCCGCGCCCATTCGACGTTGATGTGGTGACCCGCCAGATCGCGCGCTACGGCGAAACACAATATATGCATCACGAAATGGCCCGGCTCGAGGGTGAAGTACAGATTTTCGCACTTCCGCTTGTCCGCTTCGAAGGCCGTGACGAGATGTATCGCCTGATCAAGGAACTGGAGCAGGTCGACGGCTGCGACATCTACGATCCTCATGCCTACACTATCGAGGATGGCGGCATGAAGGAGATCGACAGCGTTCAGATCGAGTTCAAGAAACTCGCCGACCCGTACGGCCTGCTCAATCCGGGTAAAACACGCGGCTGGACCGCCGACATGGCTTTGACTGATTAAAACAAGGGGAACCAATATGAAAAAAACTCTGATTGCGGCGCTGGCCGCGCTCTCCGTGGGCCTTTCCGCACAAATGGCCCATGCGTTCGACAAGGTGACGCTTGGCACCAACTGGTTGGCGCAAGCCGGTCACGGCGGCTTTTATCAGGCCGTAGCCGATGGCACTTACGAGAAATACGGCCTCGATGTGCAGATTGACATGGGCGGGCCACAGGTCAACAACCGCCCGATGCTGGCCGCGGGCCGTCTCGACTTCCTGCTGACCGGCAACCTGCTTCTGTCGTTCAACAATGTCGCCAATGGCGTGCCGACAACGGTTGTAGCCGCCTTCTACCAGAAGGACCCGCAGGCACTGATGGTGCATGAAGGTCAGTACAAGGATTTCAAGGACCTCGCCAATGCGCCGACCGTGCTGATGGGCAAGGATGCGCAGTTTTCCTTCTGGCCGTGGCTGGTGAAGGAGTTCGGCTTCAAGGACGAGCAGCTTCGTCCCTATAATTACAGCCTCGCCCAGTTTCTTAACGACCAGAAGGTCGTGCAGCAGGCTTATGCTACCGCGGAACCGATCTATGCCGAAAAAGAAGGTGCGAAGGTCACGACCTACCTCCTCGCCGATTATGGCTACAGCACTTACGGCAACACGATCGAAACCCGGCAGGACCTGATCGAAAAGAACCCCGACCTCGTACAGCGTTTCGTCAGCGCTTCCATTGAGGGCTGGACCAATTTTCTCTATGGCGACCGCAGCAAGGCCTATGAATTGATCCTGAAAGATAATCCGGACATGAGCAAGGAAACGCTCGATGCGGAACTGGAGCGGATCAAGAACCTCCAGCTCATCGACAGCGGAGACACGCTCGAAAAGGGAATCGGCGCTATTTCGATGGATCGCGTCAAGGCGTTTTACGAACTTGCTCGCAAGGCAGGAATTGTCAGCGGTGACGAACTCGACATGAGCAAGGTTGCGACCGACGCCTTCGTTAACAAGGGCGTAGGGCTCGACATCAAGAAAAAGCTGGGCCTATAAGCCCCTTATCAATCGCGGCAGGTATGGATGAATAACAGCGACGAGAATGAAGACACCGAACTGACCGGACGGGACAAGGTCCTCGGCCGCAGGCGGCGCATTCTCGGCGCAATACGGGCTGCCGCGATCGATGAGTTCGCCGAGAAAGGCCTAGCGGGGGCATCCACGCAAGGCATTGCGCACCGCGCCGGTCTCACCAAGCCGCAATTGCACTATTACATTTCCAGCAAGGAAGAACTCTACGAGGATATCATCGTCTATATCCTCGATGAGTGGGAAGAAATATTCCTCGGCGCCAATACCGAAGACGATCCTGCCAAGGTGATCCGGCAATATATTCGCGCCAAGCTCGAATACAGCCAGAAGAATCCCAAGGCTTCTCGCCTTTTCACCACCGAAATTGCCAATGGTGCGCCCTATCTCGGACGCCACTGGGCCAAACATCAGTCAGCGACCCAAAACGCTGTCCGCCTCATCCAGTCATGGGTGGACGATGGGCGCATCAGGCCTGTCGACCCGCTGCTGTTTCAGATGCATATCTGGGCCGTGACCCAGCATTATGCCGATTTCGAAGCGCAGGTGCGCAGCATGATGGAGCTCGACAAGGACGAACCGCTGGATCTCGAACGGATCGAGAAGGAAGTTTCTGCACTCTTTCTGCGCGCCTGTGGGCTGGAATAGGACAATCCTGAACGAGTTTCGTCAGCGTAGCCCTTCAAGTTCCGCAATGCGGGCGGCACTGTCCTTTTCCAGCATTCGGGTCATTTCGCGAATGACCGTTTCCGCCAGCACAAAGAGCGCAGCCGAAGAATCCCATGCGGACGGCACGGCTGTGCGCCCCGCCAGAACATGACGGGCCACGCGTGCTATCGGCGAAAGCCACTGGTCGGTGACGAGAACGACCTCGACACCGCGTGACCGCGCCTTTTCGGCAAGCTGCAAAAGACTGTCCTGATAACGGCGAATATCGAAGACCACCAGAACGTCGCGCTTTCCCATATCGAGAAGGCGGTCACGCCAGACGCTCTCCTGCCCGCCAAGATGAAAGACATGGGGACGAATGATCGTTAAATGTGCGGCCATATATTGCGCGATGGGATCGGTGAAGCGGCCGCCGATCAGGTAGATGTTTCCCTTGGCGTCGGTCAAGGCCGAAACAGCCTGCCTCAGCTGCTTTTCGCCTAGATGCCGGAAGCTTTCACGGATATTTTCCAGCGTATGCTCCACCGCCGGATAGGCCGTATCCGGCCCGGCTCCCGGCTGTTCATTGCGATGATGCGGAGACTGTAACTGGGCAGCGAGTTCGTCCTGCAACCGCGCCTGGAAATCGGGATAATTCTGAAACCCGAGCCTGTTTACAAAGCGAAGGATCGTTGGGGAACTGACACCGGCCAGAGCGGAAAATTCCGCGACGGTTTTCAGCCCCAGCATTGGATAATTGGCGATCAGCGTCTGCGCGGCGCTTCGCTCGCCTGCTGGCATCGTATCGATCCGCTCGTTGATCAGTTCCGCAACGCTTGCATACACAGACAGAGTACTTCCCTTAGCGACTGCCCTTTTCAAATTTGGGCGAAATTGTGTTTGACAAATAATCATAGGACGTATCAAATAATCCGCAATAGCGCATAATTGGAAAAAACGTAACATAAGTTACAGCGCGGGGAACGAACAGAATGACGGACGAGCGAGAACATCGCACGGCTTCGTGCGAGCCTGTTTCTGTCTTCAACAAGGAGGGGGAAAGTCCCTATCTTCTTGTCTGCGAACATGCGTCCAATTTCATTCCAGAGACTTTCGACGGACTTGGACTGGATGCCGATGCCTTGCGGGCACATATCGCCTGGGACCCCGGCGCGGTGGAAGTTGCCAGACGTCTGGCTTCGTCTCTTAACGCGCCGCTTGTCGAAAGCCAGCTTTCGCGCTTGCTGATCGACTGCAACCGACCGCTCGACGCCCATGATCTTATTCCGGAAATCAGCGAGACGACCGTGGTTCCCGGAAACCATGCACTCAACTCCATGGAGCGTATGGCACGTATCGATCTTTCGCATCGTCCATTCCACACTGCTGTTGAACAGATCATTTCAAGGCGTGCGCAACGCGGGCTTCCATCATGGATCGTGACGATCCATTCCTTCACACCCATTTATCGGGATGTACCCCGCCCCTGGCAGATCGGCATCATCCACGATGAAGACGACCGGATCGGCAAGCCACTGATTGAGGCCCTGCGCAAGGACGATACCCTCCATGTGGGCGTAAACGAGCCCTATTCGCCAGCGGATCGTGTCTATTACACATTGGAGCGGCACGCCCGGCCGCGCAATGCACCCTGCGTGATGATCGAACTGCGCAACAACGAGATTGCCGATGGTTCGGCGCAGACCGCCTGGGCCGAAAAACTCGCGACCATATTGGAGGACATAGCAAAAGCAATTGGTCCTCAAGACACTGAACAGGGAGCCTGAAGGAGCCGGAAATGCCGAAGCCGATCAGACTGTTCGTCAAATATGTTGATGCAATGAATTATTATACCGGGCGTTTTGCGATGTATCTGTTCTTCGCACTTGGCGCCTGCCTCCTTTATTCCACTTTTTCCCGTGTGTTTCTGGGCGTACCGGTGAATTGGGTACTGGAGATGTCCCAGTTCCTCCTCTCCGCCTATTATCTGCTCGGCGGCGCCTATGCCATGCAGCAAGGCGCGCATGTGCGCATGGATCTTTTCTTCGACCGCCTTTCTCCGCGAAGAAAAATGATCACGGACATGATCAGCATCCTGTTCATCATCTTCTATCTGGGCGTGATGGTTGCGGGCGGAATTTCAGCGACCAATTACGCCATCGTTTACAACCAGAAGAACTATACCGCCTGGGCGCCGCTTCTCTGGCCGATCAAGCTCATCATGACCGTCGGTATTTTCCTGCTGCTGCTGCAATGCGTCTCCAATTTCTTCAAGGACTGGGCCTCCCTGCGCGGAAAGCCGATCAGCACGATTGCGGGTCCTGCCATTGAGGAAGGACATCACATATGAGCTCTGAATTCATTACGCTCTTCATGTTTGCAACCATGATGGTGCTGCTGATGACCGGGCAGCGCGTATTTGGCGTGATCGGTTTCGTCGGTTCGCTCGCGGCACTCCTGCTTTGGGGCAAAGGCTCGTTCGAGATGCCCTATAATGCCACCTTTGCAGTACTGAACTGGTATCCGCTCATCACGGTGCCGTTCTTCGTCTTCATGGGTTATATGCTCTCGGAATCGGGCATTGCCAGCAATCTCTACCGGATGTTCCACGTCTGGTTCGGCGGCATTCGCGGCGGTCTCGCGCTGGGCACGATTGGCCTGATGGTCATCATTTCCTGCATGAACGGCCTCAGCGTCGCGGGCATGGCAATCGGCGCCACCGTGGCGCTGCCCGAACTGCTGAAACGCGGCTACAACAAGGTGATGGTTACGGGTGTCATCCAGGCGGGCAGCTCGCTCGGCATCCTCATTCCACCGAGCGTCGTGCTCGTTCTTTATGCGATGATCGCCCGGCAGCCGGTTTTGCAGCTGTGGCTCGCAGGCATCGGCCCTGGCCTTCTCATGGCAGCGCTCTTTGCGATCTACATTTATATCCGCTGCCGTATCCAGCCCGAACTCGGACCAACATTGCCCAGAGAAGAGCTGGATAAGATCACGTGGCGTGACCGTTTCGTCACCCTGCGCGCAGGCATCTTGCCGCTTGTGGTCTTCGGCGCGATGATGGGCCTGTTCCTCACCGGCGTTACCAGCCTTGTCGAAAGTTCCGCCGTCGGCGCCTTACTTGCAACGCTTGCCGCACTTTTTACCGGACGCCTGAACAAGGCGGTATGGGAAACCACGACACGCAACAGTCTCACCGTCACCTGCATGTTCCTCTGGATCATTCTGGCGGCGCTGTGCTTTTCGTCGGTCTATGACGGTCTCGGCGCGGTGAAAGCCATTGAAAAGATCTTGCTCAACACCTTCGATCTTTCGCCGTGGACAATCCTGGTACTAATGCTGTTTTCATTCATCATACTGGGCATGTTCCTTGATGATACGGCCATGCTGGTCATCGTAGCGCCGCTTTACATACCGCTGGTCAAGAGCCTCGGCTTTAACGCCATCTGGTTCGGCGTGCTCTACACCATCACTTGCCAGATCGCGTATATCACGCCGCCCTTCGGCTACAATCTCTTCATGATGCGAGCCTTGGCGCCGAAGGAAGTCACGCTGATAGATATCTATCGATCGATCGTGCCGTTCTTCTTCCTCATGGTGCTGACCATCATCATCCTGATGATTTTTCCGGAGATCGCGATGTGGTTGCCCAACTGGTACACAGGACGATGACGACAATTACGGGAGAATGCGCATAACCGGTAACAAGAGCCCCAATGGCCAGACCGGAACAAATAAAGGGTGAACTCAAACAAGAGTGGGAGAATGGGCATGAATGAGAATAGCAAGCTTAACAAACGCGATTTTCTCAAGAAGGCCGGGCTGACGTCTGTAGGTGCCTTGGGGGCAAGCACACTTGCAACGCCTTACGTCAGGGCACAGAGCCCGATCAAATGGAGGTTGCAGACCTATGCAGGCCCGGCCCTTGCCGAGCACGTCATCAAGCCCTCGATTGACGCGTTCAACAAGGCTGCCAATGGCGAAATGGTGATCGAACTTTACACGGCCGACCAGCTTGTGCCGCAAGGTGAGTTGTTCCGTGCCGTTCAGTCCGGCACGATCGACGCCGCGCAAAGCGACGACGACTCCATGGCGTCGCCGGTCGACGTTGCGGTGTTTGGGGCCTATTTCCCCTTCGCATCGCGCTACAGCCTTGATGTGCCCGCCTTGTTCAACTGGTATGGGCTCAACGAAATCTGGGAAGAAGCATATAAGGAAATTCCGGGTGTAACGTGGCTTAGTGCCGGGTCCTGGGACCCCTGCAATTTTGCTACAACCAAGCCGATCCGCAGTCTGCAGGATCTGCAAGGATTGCGTGTCTTTACCTTCCCGACCGGGGGACGTTTCCTGACCAAATTCGGCGTCGTTCCGGTGACTTTGCCATGGGAGGATATTGAAGTAGCCATCCAGACCGGCGAACTGGACGGTGTGTGCTGGTCCGGTGCGACGGAAGTATATACGGTCGGCTGGGCCGACATTAACAAATACTACCTCACCAACAATATCAGCGGCGCTTGGGCAGGCTCCTATTTTGCCAATACGGAAAAATGGAATGCCGTGCCGGATCACCTCAAGCAGCTGTTCAAGCTGGCCATGGATTCATCGCATTACTACCGCCAGCATTGGTATTGGTGGGGCGAAGCGCATTATCGCACCACAGGAGGGAAGCTGGAACTGACCAGCATTCCCGAAGCTGAATGGAAGCAGGTGGAAGATGCAGCCATGCAGTTCTGGGATGAGATTGCGGCCAAGAGTGCACGAACCGCGAAAGTGGTCAAAATCCTCAAGAAATACCAGAAGACCATGCGCGATGCAGGCGCACCGTACCGTTATGCCTGACGAACAAGGGCGCCGTGCTTTCGCGCGGCGCCTCTCACTTCATTCCGTGGGAGCACAGCAAACTAAATGGCCGGACAACTGACATTCGATGCATTGAAAAAGGCAGTCGCGGAAGATGAAATCGATACGGTTCTTGCGTGTTTTGTGGACATGCAGGGACGCCTGATCGGCAAGCGCTTCTACGGGCAGTTCTTCGTGGAGTCCGGTTACGACGAGACCCACGGCTGCAATTATCTTCTCGCAGACGATATCGATATGGAGCCGGTCCCGGGCTATGAGGCCGCCGGATGGGATAAGGGCTATGGCGATTTTGTCATCAAGCCGGACCTTTCGACCTTGCGGGTCGCCACATGGCTGGAAAAGACAGCCATCGTGCTTTGCGACGTGCTCGATCATCACGACCACCAGGATCTGGCGCATTCTCCGCGCGCCATCCTCAAGAAGCAACTCGCCCGCCTGCACGAGCGCGGCTATCGCGCCTATTTTGCATCCGAGCTCGAATTCTATCTGTTCGATGAGACCTACAAGACGGCCCGCGCCAAGCACTGGCAGGACATGGAAACGGCTTCGCCTTATGTGCAGGATTATGTCATCCACCTGACCACCAAGGAAGAACCGGTTCTTCGCGCAATGCGCAATCAACTAGCGGCGGCGGGCATTCCGGTCGAAAACTCGAAGGGTGAATGGGGCCCGGGGCAGGAAGAGCTGAATGTGCGCTACGCCGAAGCGCTCGAAATGGCGGATCGCCATGTCATCATGAAAAACGCGATGAAGGAAATCGCCGAGGCGCAGGGCAAATGCATCACCTTCATGGCCAAGTATGATTACAGCAAGGCGGGAAGCTCGAGCCACGTGCACAACTCCATCTGGAGCGCCGACGGCAAGGAGCCGCTCTTCTTCGATCCGAAAGCGCCTTACACCATGACCCCGCTGATGCGTTCATGGGTAGCTGGGCAACTCAAATACGCCACCGATTACACCTATTTCCTGGCGCCCTATATCAATTCCTACAAGCGTTTTCAGGCTGGCACTTTTGCGCCAACGAAGATCATGTGGAGCCAGGATAATCGTACGGCAGGGTTTCGCCTGTGCGGCGAAGGCACGAAGGGCATTCGCATCGAGTGTCGCATCGGCGGTGCCGATCTCAATCCATATCTGGCCTTTGCAGCCCTTATCGCAGCAGGTTTGAAAGGAATAGACGAGCAGCTGGAACTTGAAGAACCTTTCGTCGGCGACGCCTATAGTGCCGTGAAACTCAAGGAAATTCCCTATACGCTTCGCGAAGCCGCTCAGGCTCTCAAGAACTCCGCGTTTCTCAAGGAGGCGCTCGGTGAGGCCGTGGTCAACCATTATGTGCATACCGCCCATTGGGAGCAGATCGAATACGACCGGCGCGTGACCGACTGGGAGCTGCACCGCGGTTTCGAGCGCTACTGACCCCGACATAATGCCAGACTTCAAAGGAAACTACAGATGAGCGGCACAGCCAAAATCATCTCCCCGATAGACGGCTCTGTATATGCCGAACGTCCTTTCTTGAACGAGACCGCAATCGCCTCGGCCGTCGCCGCTGCCCGCGACGCGCAGGCCGGATGGGTTCAATTGAGCATAGCGGAACGCGCACGTTATTGCCGGTCAGCCCTTGATGCCCTCGCCGGAATGCAGGACGAGATCGTGCCTGAAATCGCATGGCAGATGGGACGGCCAACGCGCTACGGCGGCGAAAATGGCGGCGTTCAGGAACGCGGCCAATATATGATCGACATCGCCGAGGAGTCCCTCAAGGCCTATGTGCCAGCGCAGAAGGACGGCTTTCGTCGGTATGTCAAACATGTACCGCTCGGCGTCGTGATGGTAATCGCGCCATGGAATTATCCTTACCTCACCGCAGTCAACACGATCATCCCCGCGCTGATGGCCGGAAACACGGTGATCTTAAAACATGCGACGCAGACGCTTCTGGCAGGTGAACGCTTTGCAAAAGCGTTCGAGAAGGCCGGGCTGCCCAAGGGCGTGTTCCAGAACGTCGTCCTTGATCACGCGTCAACGGAAAAGCTGCTTGCATCCGGCGCAATCGACCATGTGAATTTCACCGGGTCGGTCGGCGGCGGGCGGGCCATTGAGAGGGCTGCTGCAGGCACCTTCATGACGCTTGGGCTGGAGCTTGGCGGCAAGGACCCGGCCTATGTGCTCCCCGACGTCAATCTGGATCATGCCGTCGCCAACCTTGTGGATGGCG
Source organism: Brucella sp. IR068 (assembly GCF_049065885.1). NCBI lineage: Bacteria > Pseudomonadati > Pseudomonadota > Alphaproteobacteria > Hyphomicrobiales > Brucellaceae > Brucella > Brucella sp. IR068. The sequence continues at coordinate 307,177 of NZ_JBAKHE010000004.1, forward strand.
CGTTCTTCAATTCCGGCCAGTGCTGCTGCGGAATTGAGCGCATCTATGTTCATGAAGCCATCTATGACCGCTTCGTTGACGGTTTCATTGACCTGACGAAGCAATATGTGGTCGGCAACCCTCTCGACGGTTCAACGACGCTTGGCCCGATGGCGCAGGCGCGTTTCGCCGATCTCATCCGCGAGCAGAAAGCCGAAGCCTTGCGCAAGGGCGCAAAGGCCCACATCGATATGAGCGTCGAAAATGATCGCGCTGGTTCCCCTTACGTCGCGCCGGAAGTGCTTACCAATGTGGACCACCAGATGAGCGTCATGCGTGAGGAAAGTTTCGGCCCCATCGTCGGCATCATGAAAGTGCGCAACGATGAGGAAGCCCTAGCACTCATGAACGACAGCATCTATGGCCTTACGGCTTCGCTCTGGACTGCCGATACGGACCACGCAACAGCCCTCGGCGATCGCATCGAAACGGGTACGGTTTTCATGAACCGCTGCGATTATCTCGATCCTGCACTTGTCTGGACCGGGGTGAAAGACACCGGCAAGGGCGCCGCACTGTCGCCCATCGGCTACGGCAATCTCACGCGACCGAAATCCTTCCACCTGCGCGAGAAAATCTGACCTGATTTGAGTTCTGGAAAGCAATCGACATGACCACTTTGACTGCCAAATGGAATTTCCCCACCACCGTGCTTTTCGGCCCTGGCCGCATCAAGGAACTGCCTGCGGTCCTCAAGGGTGCTGGCATTGAGAACCCGCTCTTTGTGACCGATCCTGGGATGGCAAAGCTTCCCGTGGTGGCCTCAACACTCGCTATTCTGGACGAAGCTGGCGTCAAATACGGAGTGTTTTCCGATGTGAAACCCAACCCGGTCGAAAGCAATCTCTACGCGGGTGTCGAGGTTTTCAAGAGCGGCAAGCATGATGGCGTCATCGCATTTGGTGGCGGTTCGGCGCTGGACCTTGGCAAGCTGATTGCCTTTCAGGCAGGACAGACACGGCCGGTCTGGGATTTTGAAGACATAGGCGACTGGTGGACCCGTGCGGACAGCAAGGCCATTGCCCCAATCATCGCCGTGCCAACCACTGCGGGCACCGGATCGGAAGTTGGCCGTGCAGGCGTTCTGACCAACGAAACGACCCACACCAAGAAAGTCATCTTTCACCCCAAGATGCTTCCGGTCACGGTCATTGCCGATCCTGAACTTTCAATGGGGATGCCGCCTTTCATTACGGCGGGCACAGGCATGGATGCGCTGGCGCACTGTCTTGAAGCCTATTGCGCACCGGGCTTTCACCCCATGGCAGATGGTATCGCGGTCGAGGGCATCCGTCTCGTTTTTGAAAACCTTCCAAAGGCTTACGCCGACGGCAAGAATGTCGAAGCCCGCGCCAACATGATGGCGGCTGCGGCCATGGGTGCGACAGCCTTCCAGAAGGGTCTGGGCGCAATCCACTCCCTCTCCCATCCGATCGGCGCTCTCTACGATACACATCACGGCATGACCAATGCGGTTTTCATGCCTTATGTTCTGATTCAGAACCGGTCGGCCATCGAAACGCGCATCGAAAGGCTCGCCGATTATCTTGGTATCGAGGGCGGGTTCGACGGGTTTCTGACGGCCATCATGAAACTGCGCAGCGACCTCGGTGTCCCCAATGCACTGCCTGAATTCATCAAGGGTCTCAGCATGGACAATGCCCGCAAAGATCTGATCGCTGAGATGGCAATAGTAGATCCTACTGCCGGCGGCAATCCGATTGAATTGACAAAGGAACGCGCGTTGAAGTTGCTAAACGCCGCTATCGAAGGTAAGGTTTGAAACACTAAATTCGGGATAAAATCCATCCTGCAACAGTGCGAAGCGATTTGCGCAGGATACTGCGCAAAAACAAAATGGATAAAGGTAAGCATCGCACCACCTACGGCGGGGGGCGATGCATTGGGGAGCAGGTTCTTGGGGAGGAGCCTGCTCCCTTTCCTTTGCAAAAGTCAGCCATGCAAGAATCCAGACCCGACTTTTAACCGGACGAAAAATGGGAACAAAGGAATAGTTTCAATCGTTCAACCTCGTTATATTAACAAGGAGGGTTGCACATGAATATATTCAAGCAGACCTGTGTCGGGGCCTTCGCCGTGATTTTCGGAGCGACATCGGTTGTACCGACAATGGCGGCACCCATGAATCTGGAGCGCCCTGTCATCAACGACAATGTGGAGCAAGTGCGCGATCATCGCCGACCGCCGCGCCATTTCCGGGGCCATCGGCACAATCGACCCGGCCACTGGAACGGTCACCGGGGTTATCGGCATCATCGCCACGGCTATCGTCGCCATAGCGATGGGTGGTGGTATCCGCTGGCGGCTTTTGGCGCAGGCGCCATTGTTGGCGGCGCATTAAGCCAGCCGCGCCACGTCTACCGGGCACCAAGAATGTCAAACGCGCATGTTCGTTGGTGCTATAACCGCTTCCGGTCCTATCGCTCCTGGGACAATACGTTCCAGCCCTATAATGGGCCACGTAGACAGTGCTTTTCGCCCTACTATCGTGGATAATCGCAAAGCGCCCTCCGGGGCGCTTTTTCATGCAATCCGCAATACGCCGAAGCGGATTGGGACGGAATTTTCCGAATTTTGCTTCGGCCACCGCTGGACGTCTCATTCAAACAGGAATAAGCAAGCCTGCGTCATATCAACGTCGCGAGGAAATTTTTCTTCGTTACATTCTTTCGCGGCGAGAAGGACAATATTCAGAACACCGATCTTGGAAGAAATGTGCTGATTTTCTCCAAGACCAGTTCAGTCCCAGCCGACGGCCACTCTTTAGCCGCGTGCATTGCGCGGGCAGGTTGATTTCGGCGCAAATTCGAGTTTGAAAATGTCGCATACTACCGCCGCAAGCCCTGCACCTTCCAACGCACAACGCGTCGCGATGACAGCCCTCATCGTTGGCGGCATCGCTATCGGCAGTTCGCCGATATTTGTGCGCCTTTCCGAGGTGGGGCCGCTGGCAACAGGCTTTTGGCGTCTAGCACTTGCAGTTTTACCGCTGCTGTTCATGGATGGTCGCGAACGGCGCGACGAAAAGGATGCGGCACCGCTCACACCAACCGACTGCCTGCGCCTCGCCCTGCCCGGCCTGTTCATCGCTTTCGACCTCGGCGCGTGGCACTTGTCGCTGCACATGACATCCGTTGCAAATGCCACGTTGCTCGCCAATATGGCGCCGATTTTCGTGACACTCGGCGCATGGCTGCTTTTCAAGTCGCGCGTGAGCACATCCTTCATGATCGGCCTTGCCGTCGCTGTCATTGGCGTCATCGTGCTAAAGGGCGGGCCGGGCGAGCTTCTCCAATCGCGATCGTCCGGCGATGCGATGGCGCTTCTGGCCGCAGTCTTCTATGCTGGCTACATCCTTTCGGTGGGTCGCTTGCGCAGCCGCTTTTCTACCATGCGCATCATGCTATGGAGCAGCGCGATTGCCGCCGTATTTTCATTGCCGATCGCCTATTTCATGGAAGGCCAGATACTGCCTGCGACGCTCTATGGATGGCTTATCCTCGCGGGCCTTGCATGGGTGACCCACGCCGCAGGCCAGAGCATGATCGCCTATGCGCTTGCCTATCTTCCCGCGTCGTTCTCGTCACTCACCTTGCTTCTACAACCGGTCGTCGCGGCGTTTCTTGCCTGGACTATCCTGTCGGAACCTATCGGCATGTTGCAGGCTCTGGGCGGTATCATCGTGATATCGGGTATTCTGATTGCTCGAAGAGGATAGGATATGAAAAAGCCCCGGAGAACCGGGGCTTTCTTACTGAGCTGATTATTCAGCCAGCCATTCCTTGATGCGGTCCGGATGATCCGCGATATATTTGTCGACGGCCTTTTCATAGGATGTTTCCTGCGCGTCGAACATTGCAGCCTCAAGCTCGCTGATCGGAAGACTCATCTTGGTGAGCAGCGAGGCAACTTTCGGATTTTCTTCCTTGAAGCCCTTGCGCGCAATTGCGTCGATATGTTCCGCACCACCAAGTGCACCTTCGGGATCAGCAATGTAACGCAGCTTGTACTTGCCAAACATCCAGTGCGGGCTCCACGACGTTGCCACGAACCAGCCGTCGGAACGTGTGGCGCGGTCGACTGTGGTCAGCATGGCCGCTTCACTGGAAATATTGAGCTTGTAGTCCAGCCCATATTTCTTGATCGCCTCCTGCGACAGGCGCGTAAGGCCGGCGCCCGGATCGATGCCCTGAATTTCGCCCTTCAGCTTTTCGCGAACTTCCGGCTTCTTCAGGTCCTCGATGGAACTGATCTCGCTTTCGGGAATGTAAGCCGGAACGATCCAGCCAAGCTTGGCACCTTCATAGAGCGGCCCGAGATTTTCGACCTTGCCTTCAATGCGCTTGTAGTAATCGGCGTGGGTTTCCGGCAGCCATGCCATCATCATGGCATCGATATCGCCACGGCTCACGCCCTGATAGAGTGGGGCCACGTCTGTCTGAACCAGTTCGACCTTCTGGCCGAGATTGTCTTCGATCAGCTTCTTGGCAAGTTTTGTGACGAATTCAGCATCCGACCATGGCGCCCAGCCGATTTTAACCGGCTTGCTGTCCTGCGCAAACGCTGCGCCCATGGTCATCGTTCCCGCCACAACTGCCGCCAGACCGAATTTGGTTAGTTTGCCTAACATAGCTTCTCCTTTTCGATTGGTATCAGTTCCCGTTATTATTCTTGGTTATTATTGCTTGCGTCATGCTTCCTGCTTGCGAAAGGATGAGGCGGACTGGGTGTCCGCCGCCTTCCTTAAAGATGCAAGCCGTTTGAAAAACCCGGTGCCACCCTTGCCGAAGCTCTGGGTAATGCGGTCGAGAATGACTGCCAGGATGACCACTGCCAGACCGCCTTCGAAGCCGAGCCCCACATTGAGGCGCTGAATACCGGTCAGAACAGTATTGCCGAGACCGCCTGCGCCGATCATCGATGCGATAACCACCATTGAAAGCGACAGCATGATCGTCTGGTTGATGCCGGCCATGATCGAGGGCATGGCGTTCGGAAGCTGCACCTTGAACAGGAGTTGCCGCGACGTGCAGCCGAAGGCCAGCCCCGCTTCGACAAACTCCGAATGCACCTGCCGAATACCGAGATTGGTCAGACGCACGACCGGCGGCATGGCAAAAATCACCGTCGCAATCGTTCCGGGCACGGCACCAAGACCGAAAAACATGGCAGCCGGAATGAGATAGACGAAAGCAGGCATCGTCTGCATGAGGTCAAGAACCGGGCGGACGATCGAAGCAATCGTGTCGCTGCGCGCCATCGCGATACCAAGCGGGATGCCGATTACGACAGCAATAACTGTCGAGGCCAGCACCAGAGAAAGGCTTTCCATCGTGCCGGTCCACAAATCCATGTGGATGATGAGCCCCAGCGCAAGAGCGGTGAAAATCGCAAATTTCCACCCCACGCGCCACAGCGATAGCAGTGCTAGCACTGCAACCCCGCCGACAGGCGGCACAGCAAGCAAAGCATTCTGGATACTATCGGTAACAAAACCGATAGTGGCTGCGATCATATCGAGCGCGGGCGTAAAGTGGTCAAGTATGTAGTTGACCACAACATCCGCCCATTCGCCGACACTGAAATTCAAATCCATATTTTACCGTCCATTTCCGTATTTCTTCTGGATTGGACCCATTCTGCCCCTGTCAGGCAAAAGTCCGTTGGCGTGCAGGTATCAACCCGCGCGGCCAAGCGTTTCGAGCAATGCCGATTTACTGATGGCACCGACATAGCGGTTCTGGCGATCCGTAACGGGGACCGGCCATGGGCTTTCGGCCACCTGCGTCAACAACCCGGAAAGCGGCGCTTCGGCTTCGATGGCAGAGACGCCTTCCAGCCTCTCCCCACCTTGCGCTGCAACACCCTTCGCCAGCGCGTCACGGCTGACCATACCGCGATAGGTGCGGTCGGCGTCGATCAGCACGCCGAATGTCTTCCCGCTGGCATCGAACCTTTCAAGCGCTGTCGCCAGCTGCTCAGGTTCGAAGACGATCAGTTCGTCCTCGCGCGCCACATCAGCGGCCTTGAAAACGCGGGATACATCGACATTGCGGAAGAACGAACGGACGTAATCGTTAGCCGGTGCAGACACGATTTCATTGGGCGTTCCAACCTGCACCACCTTGCCGTGCTGCATGATGCAGATACGGTCGCCGATGCGCATGGCTTCATCCAGATCGTGGCTGACGAAAATGATCGTCCGGCTGTGCTCCGCCTGAAGGCGCTTCAATTCGTCCTGCATTTCGGTGCGGATCAGCGGGTCAAGTGCGGAAAACGCCTCGTCCATCAGAAGAATGGTCGGCTCGCTGGCAAGGGCCCGCGCCAGTCCGACGCGCTGTTTCATGCCGCCGGAAAGCTGGTCCGGCATGCTGTGAGCATAGGGCTCCAGCCCGACGGCTGCGAGTGCCTTCAGTGCTTTCTGGTGACGTTCCGCCTCACCCATCCCGGCTACTTCAAGACCGAAGGAGGCATTGTTCAGGACCGTGCGATTGGGCAGAAGCGCGAAGGATTGAAACACCATGCTCATGTCGCGGCGGCGAAGATCAATCAGCTCGCGCTTTGTCATTTTGACGACATCGCGGCCATCGACTTCGATGGAACCCGCAGTCGGTTCGATCAGGCGATTGAGCAGACGCAGAAGCGTGGATTTGCCCGAGCCCGAAAGGCCCATAATAACGAATACTTCGCCTTCATAAATATCGAAGGTCGCGTTATCGACGCCGATTGTTGCGCCGAATTCGCTGTGAATCTGGGTTTTTGATTTACCTGCGCGCAATTCCTGCATTGCACGCTCCGGATCATCGCCGAAGACTTTAAAAATGCCTTTCAAGCTTATTTTAGTCTCAGCCGGCGACTTCATACTTTCTTCCTTGTATAAAATACCATGCATCAAGTCTAACCCCGCTGTGCTGGCGGACTTAATCTCCTTTTTAACAATGATAGAACTTCATTCCAACGCAGATTCCTCGCACGGTATCTGCGATCCGCGAACGGTCCGCATGGAATGATTATCGATAGATTTCTTGATTCTATATAGGTCATTTCCCGACATGTCCACCCACTGCCGCGATTTCGTCTAAATGAACCGTCCAGCGACCGTCCCCTTGAATGATTGTTTTGAAGGGTCGCACGACGAATTTCGAGGATTGCCAATGCCGTCCAAAACAGAGGGCAATCGACCAGCCTGAAGACAATAGTAGTCCGCTTCCAGTCAATTGCCGGAACGGCCTGCGACAAATATGCAATCAGCTGCGACATCATCCGAATTAGTATAATTCGGGACAAAAACGACTATAATTGCAGAAAAATAGTGTGATTATACTTCGAACTGGAACTATCTAGTCTATACATAAAAACGGCGCAGATCGGGCAATCCGCGCCGCGATAGACATTCCGCTTGGGCGGATATTTCAGCGATACGCCATATATCCGACAAAGCCTGTGATCTTCCAGCGTGCTTTGTCGCGGCGGCAGAAATAGAGGGTCTGCCAGTTGAGGCGGTCGACGGAGCCGTCCTTCCTTGCGATCGTCCCTTCGAATTTTTTCCGCGCCAAAGCGACGTCGCCCGTAATATCGATGACACTCAGATCGGTCGCGCGGAAGATTCCTTCTGCCAGAGATTCGGCATATTCGACCGCCGCACTTTCCGCCGCCTGACGCAGCCATTCATCACGATAACTTGCAAGCGTCGGAAATCCTGCATCCCATTTGTCGGGATTGCGATCATTATGCGCGTGGATGCCGAGAAAGCGCACCTCGTCGAAATCATCGGCCACCAGCGACCAGTCCTGCGATACGAAAGCCTCGATATCGCGCCGCACGAGCATTTCCCAAATCTGCTCGCGATCCCTGTCACCGGCAAACGGGTTGACCGCAGACCTCATGCTACCCTCCTGACTATCTCAACTTTCCACGTGCGGCGACCGGCAGGATATCGATGACATCCTCGCCCGAAACCAGATGAACCTCGTCAAAGAGATTGGAAACGACGCAGACATGATCAGGAATGATCCGCACGCGCTCGCCAACCTTCAGGTCAGCGACATCGCCGGTCAGCTTGCCGTGCTCCTCGCTCAAGCCAACAACACGGGCGTCGGAACGTCCCCTCACCTCGCCAAAGTCGCTCAGTCCCAACGTATCGCTGGAAAGCGCCTTGGACCCGGCATCTATGATGGCGCGTTCTGCTGTCGGATGGCTGACGATGGTTGAAAGCACCGTAAATGCGCAGTCATCCACTGTCGCAGCCCCCTTCTCGACCTGATACCGGTCGAAATAGATATAAGTGCCGGGACGATATTCGGTGACAACACTGTCACTGGGCTTGCGCCACATATCGGGCGTGCCGCCGCTCGAAATCGTTTCGCAGGAAAGACCGTTTGCATCCAGCAGTTCGCGGGCCGAATAAAGCCATTGTTCAGCCTGGTCCGGCTTGCCCGCTGCGGGATAGGTCATAAGACCGCCGAAACCCAGTCCAGCGCTCTGGTCGATGATGCGAGCCAGTTCCAATGCTTCGGCTGGCGTCTGCACGCCACAGCGCCCCATGCCCGTGTCGCATTCGACAAGCACTTTCAGCGGATGCTTTTCATCGGCGAAACGCGCCGCCAATCCTGCGAGGGAAGTTGAGTTATCGACCGTTACCGACAGTGTAACGCGTTGATGCAGTGCATGGAGGCGGTCGAGCTTTTCCCGCCCCAGAATATTGTAAGGCAGGAATATATCCGTCAGCCCGGCGTCGGCCATGACCTCGGCCTCGCCGAGTTTCTGGCAGGTGATGCCCGCTGCGCCAGCTTCCACCTGCATTTTGGCGAAGAACGGCAGTTTGTGCGTCTTGATATGCGGACGCAGTTTTACCCCTATCGCATCGGCATGAGCCTGCACCCGGGCAATATTCGCTTTCACCCGGTCAATGTCGATGAGGATCGCAGGCGTATCCACGTCGTGAATGGTTTTCGGTCCGGTCATGAATCAATCTCCCAGCGGCAGGCGCGGATCATCTATGGTCAGCGTATTGAGGCTATGCTTGATGCGACGCAGGCTTTCCAGCACCTTCGGCCCGCGCGCTTCCGCCGTGGCCGTGGCGATCATGTCAAGAATTGCGAGCAGCGCGAAGCGCGACGAGGTCGGCTTGTAGATATTGCCGTCTTCATTGGCCTGATAGGGAATGAGCACGTCCGCCGCCTTGGCCAGGTCGGAACCTGCAGGCGTGATCGCTACTGTCTGGGCTCCATATTGGCGCGCGACCAGCACGGCTTCCACGACCGAACGCGCAAAGCCGGAAACGGAAAAGGCGATTACCGTCGCCTCATGCGTGGTGACGGCAGCATACATGCGCTGCAACTGCCCATCCACCTGTGCGCTGACAGGAATACCGAGCCGAAACAAACGGTTCTGCATTTCCGTTGCCAGCATGGAAGAGATGCCGCCGGACCCTAGGCAAAGAACAGGGCCCCCGGCGGCGAGCCGTTCGGCCACTTTCATCAGTACGGCCATGTCCAGTCCGTCGCTGGCGCGTTGGATGGCTGCGACCGCCGCATCGGTCACAGCGGTCGCAATGCGGCTTTCACGCACATCGCGTGCGGGAATTTCAGCCGTCAGATACTGGCCGCCAATGGCCAGCGCCTGTGCCAGATAGAATTTGAAATCACGAACACCGTCGCAGCCGAGCGCGCGGCAAAAGCGCGTGACGGTAGGTTCGCTGACGCCAGCTCTGGCGGCGATTTCCGAAATTGCCGCCTTGGAAGCGTAATCCGGATCTGCCAGCACGAGCGCAGCCAGCCGCCGTTCGGATTTCGATCCGTCCTGCGCCACGACATGCAGCCGCGTGATGATGTCGGCAACCTTGCTCATGGGGAGTTCAAAGCGGGAGACCGCTATCCTTGTCGAAAAGATGTATGTGTTCGCTCTTCGCAGTTACAGGCACTTGTTCACCGGGCGCAAGATGCAAGCGCTCGCGAAACACAGCCCTTATGGGCTGTCCCGCTATCCGGCCATAGATATGCGTTTCCGGACCCGTCGGCTCGATGACTTCCACCGTAAGTGTCAGCCCCGTGCCACCCGGCGCGACTGTAAAATTTTCCGGGCGAATGCCAGCTTCGGCCTGCCGGTTTTCGGGCGATCCCGCCGAGACGGCAATTTCTTCGCCCTCTTCAGTGCGAAATATGCCTTCCGATACGGTTCCGGGAATGAAACTCATGGACGGCGAACCGATAAAGCTCGCCACGAACTTGTTGGCCGGGCGGTCATAAAGCTCAAGCGGCGCACCGATCTGCTGGATTTTTCCCTGATTCATAACCACGATCCGGTCGGCCATCGTCATAGCCTCGATCTGATCATGGGTGACGTAGATCACCGTCGATTTCAGGCGTTGATGCAGCGCCTTGATCTCGGTGCGCATCTGTACGCGCAACTGCGCATCGAGATTGGAAAGCGGTTCATCGAACAGGAACACCGACGGTTCGCGAACGATGGCCCGCCCCATGGCGACGCGTTGGCGTTGCCCGCCGGAAAGCTGGCGTGGATAGCGATCAAGATAGGAATGGAGGTTGAGAATGGACGCTGCCTTGTCCACTTTCGCTGCGGTTTCCTCCGACTTCTCGCCACGAATACGCGGACCAAAACCAATATTTTCACGCGCCGTCATATGCGGAAACAGCGCGTAGGACTGAAACACCATCGCGATATTGCGCTTTTGCGGCGGCAACTCGTTGGCCCGGTCTCCACCGATCAGGAGATCGCCGCCGGAAATCGGTTCAAGCCCGGCCACCATCCGCAGAAGCGTGGATTTCCCGCAGCCCGAAGGACCGACGAGCACGAGAAATTCCCCGCTTTGAATATCGAGATCGACACGATCGAGAACGGTCAATTGCCCGAAGGTCTTGGTAATGCCGCGCAGCGAAACCTCTTTCATCGGTCAGTGTCCTCCGAGAATATCTTCTATGAAAGGACGGCAGCCCGCAGTCAGCCCCGCATCGACCGGGAGGATGGCGCCGGTAATCCCCGATGCCCGGTCGGAAGCCAGAAAGGCTACCGTTTCCGCGACCTCACGGGTGTCAACGATACGCCCCAGAGGATAAAAACGCTGCAAGCGGTCCAGAACGCCCGCGTCCTGCGCGATACGATGATCCCATGCGGGTGTCCGTATCGACCCCGGACAGACCACATTGGCGCGCACGCCCTTTCTTCCGAACTCCACCGCGATAGCGCGCGCGAAGGCATTGATCCCGGCCTTGGCGGCCGCATAGGCCGGGTTTCCGAAATGCAGAAGTCCGTTGACCGACGAAATAAACACAAAAACACCGTGCCCGCGGGCAGCCATGGCCTGCGCCATCACATTGGAAAATCCGGCAACCGCAGTCAAATTGAGGTCGATCTCGGCGTCGATATTGCCCTGATCCAGCCCATCGAAAGTCTCGGCACGGGTCCAGCCAGCATTGTTGATCACAATATCAGGCAGGCCGGATTCCGCTATGATCCGCTTTGCTGCGGGCTCCAGCCCGTCACGGTCGAGCAGGTTGAAGGCGTGACGCGCATGGAAGCCATCGCCAGTCATTGCCTCCAGTGACGTATCGCATCCGATAACTCGGGCGCCGCGTTCGGAAAAAAGATGGACAAGCGCGTTTCCCACGCCGCCACCTGCCCCGGTAACCAGCACCGATTTCCCGGCAAATTCGCCTGCTTGCTCCACGCTATTCCCCTTTATGCGGCAGCTTTCTGCAACTGTTTATTCCCGTCAGCGTAAAAGTCAAAATGTAAGTTTGCAACAAAACTTTTCGCTTGAAACTGCTATCAATGCCGATAATGTAGGAAAATAACAAAAATAGATGGTCATCGCGCCAATGCGGGGCAAAACAAGGGAACGGGAAGATGTCTATCAACAAATGGAAGGCCGGCCTTCTGGCTGGATTGAGCATTCTGGCGTTGTCGTCAGTCGCAAATGCTGGTGAAGTACGCATGACGGTCGCGGAGTACAGCTCCAAGACAGGCCCGTATTTCGAGGAAGTGAAGAAAGCGTTCGAAGCTGCCAATCCCGGCATCACGCTTAATTTCGAAGTTGTTCCGTGGGATGTGCTCCTGCAGAAGCTGACCACCGACATTTCAGCAGGCACCAACGCGGATCTTTCGATCATCGGCACACGCTGGCTGATCGATTTCGTGCAGCAGGGCATCGCCGAACCGCTCGACGGTTACATGAACGACGAGTTCAAGGGCCGGTTCATCGAGACTTTCCTGTCGCCGTCCATCCTGGAGGGCAAGACCTACGGCCTGCCGATCGCGGCCTCGGCTCGCGCCATGTATTACAACAAGGATCTTCTTGCCAAGGCAGGCGTCGAAAACCCGCCTGCAACCTGGGACGAACTGAAAGCCGCCGCTACCAAGATCAAGGCGCTCGGCGGAGAGAATTACGGTTTCGGCCTGCAGGGCAAGGAAATCGAGACCGACGTCTATTACTATTATGCCATGTGGTCCTACGGCACCGAAATCCTCAACAAGGACGGGACGTCGGGCCTGAGCACGCGGGGGGCACTGGAGGCTGCCAAGCTTTACAAGTCACTGATTGATGACGGCCTGACCCAGCCCGGCGTCACGTCCTATGCACGAGAAGACGTGCAGAACCTCTTCAAGCAGGGCAAGGTCGGCATGATGATAACCGCGCCTTTCCTTTCCAACCAGATCAAGGAAGAAGCGCCCAATCTCAAATACGGCGTCGCAGCCATTCCAGCCGGACCGACAGGCGCGCGCGGCACCTATGGCGTGACCGATTCCGTCATCATGTTCCAGAACTCCAAGAACAAGGAGGAAGCCTGGAAAGTGCTCGACTTCCTGTTCCAGACAGAGTGGCGCGCCAAGTTCACACAGGGCGAAGGCTTCCTTCCGGTCAACAAGGAAGAGGCGAAGATGGATTATTATGTGAATAATGCCGATCTCGCCGCCTTTACCGCGCTTCTTCCTGATGCCCGCTTTGCGCCGGTCATTCCGGGCTGGGAAGAAATTGCCGACATCACCTCCAACGCCATGCAGAGCATCTATCTCGGCAAGGGCGAACCCGATGCCGTGCTGAAGGACGCCGCCGCCAAGGCGGATGCGATCCTGAAGAAATAACACTCCCCGCCTGCCCGGCAGAGCCTATGCTCCGCCGGGCGCTTTTTCTTCCCGGGATCCAGATTGCCGATGCAAAGCCGCACCCTGCCCTATCTCCTGATCCTGCCGAGCCTGCTTTTGGCTGCGGTGGTGATCTTCTGGCCCGTGGTGCATCTCGTTGAAATTGCCAGCCACGACGTCAACCGCTTCGGGCAGCTACGCGATTTCAACAACGGCGCAAACTTCACGGCGCTTTTCGCAACGCCCGACTTTCTCAATGCGGTCTGGCGCACTGCCGTCTGGACCGTCGCCGTGGTGGGCGGGGCGCTCATCGTTTCCATTCCGGTCGCCGTCATCCTGAACATGGATTTCTATGGGCGGTCGGTCGCCCGCGTCATCGTCATGCTGCCCTGGGCCGTTTCTCTCACCATGACGGCCATTGTCTGGCGTTGGGCGCTGAATGGCGAAAGCGGAATGCTCAATTCCGCATTGCGCAATCTCGGTCTCATCGACAGCAACATTCAATGGCTGGCGAGCGCCGCGACAGCCTTTCCCATGCAGATACTGGTCGGCATTCTGGTCACCGTGCCGTTCACCACCACGATCTTTCTCGGCGGGCTGTCCTCCATCCCAGACGATCTTTACGAAGCATCGTCCCTCGAAGGCGCCAGCCTGTGGCAGCAGTTTCGCGAGATCACCTTTCCGCTGCTCAAGCCCTTCGTGAACATCGCCATCGTGCTGAATACGATCTACGTTTTCAATTCCTTTCCGATCATCTGGGTCATGACACAGGGCGGTCCGGCAAACTCCACCGATATTCTGGTGACGCATCTCTACAAGCTCGCCTTCAGGCTTGGAAAGCTGGGAGAGGCCTCCGCCGTATCGCTCATCATGCTGGCGATACTGCTCGTCTTCACCGCGATCTATATCCGCCTTGCAATGCGGGGAGAACGTGCATGACCGGCTCAAAATTGAAACGCACGATCGTTGCCTGGGCCGTTCTGTCGCCGCTTATCGTGCTGACGCTGTTTCCCTTTGCGGTAATGTTTCTCACCGCCGTCAAACCGCCGCAGGAAGTTCTTTCTCCAACGTGGTGGCCAAGCAGCTTTCGCTGGCAGAACTTTTCGGAAATGTGGGTCCAGACCAAATTCGGGCAAGCGCTTCTGAACTCGCTTTACGTATCAGTCATTGCTTCCGTGGGCGCGATCATCATTTCCATTCCTGCAGCCTATGCGATGTCGCGCTTTCGCTTTGCGGGTCACGGCTTGTTCCGCCAATTCCTGCTCGTCTCGCAGATGATCTCCCCCATCGTTCTGGTGCTTGGCCTTTTTCGGCTGCTCGCCGCTTATGGGCTGATCGAAAGCGTTTCGGCGGTCGGCGCGGTCTATATGGCCTTCAATATCGCCTTCACCGTGTGGATGCTGCAGAGCTATTTCGACACCATACCGCGCGATCTGGAAGAAGCCTCCTGGATGGAAGGCGCCGGACGCGGCAAGACATTGATAAAAGTGTTCCTGCCGCTCTGCCTGCCTGCCATTGCAGTGACGGCTATCTTCACTTTCATCAATGCATGGAACGAATTCGTCGTCGCATTGACCATGCTGCGCAGGCAGGAAAGCTACACCTTGCCCATTCAGGTCTTCTCGCTGGTGGCGGGACGCTACACCGTCGAATGGCATTACGTCATGGCGGCAACCTTTCTTGCCACGCTGCCGGTCGCAATCCTCTTCATCTGGCTCCAGCGCTATCTCATCAAGGGACTGGCGCTTGGGGCAGTCAAATAACCGGAGAAAATCATGTCCAGAAAACAGGTCTTCGGCGCATCGCATGTGCCTCTTTCCCCCGCCGTCCGAGCAGGCGACACAGTCTATATCTCGGGTCAGGTGCCAGTGGGACCGAACGGCCAGATCGTCGACGGCGGCATAGAAGCACAGACGAAACAGGTGCTCGAAAACGTCAAGGCCGCGCTTGCGCTTGCAGGAGCGACCATGGAAGACGTGGTCAAAACTACTATCTGGCTGGAAGACGCGCGGGATTTCGGGCGTATGAACGCCGTCTATGCCACCTATTTTCCAAAAGAGCCTCCTGCACGAACCACGGTCGAGTCCAGGCTGATGATCGACATCAAGATCGAAGTCGAGGCCATTGCCTACGCACCGCAGAAATAAACCGCCCCTCGCCCAGAGAAATTTTCATGCGCATTTTCACCGCATCGCTTGCGACAGAAACCAATACATTCTCGCCGGTTCCGACCGACAGGGCCTCGTTCGAGATGGCATTCTACGCAGCACCCGGCAAGCATCCAGATACGCCGACATTATGCTCTTCGCCCATCGTGGCATTGCGCAAGCGCGCAGCGGCGGAAGGATTGACGGTCATCGAAGGCACCGCCACATGGGCGGAACCGGGCGGCCTGCTCCAACGGCAAGCTTTCGAGGAACTGCGTAATGAAATTCTGGATCAGTTGAAGGCCGCTCTGCCTGTCGATGCAGTTGTTCTCGGTCTGCATGGCGCCATGGTCGCGCAAGGCTATGACGATTGCGAGGGCGATCTTCTGGAACGCGTGCGCGCCATCGTCGGGCCCGATATTCTGGTCGCCAGCGAGTTCGATCCGCACAGCCACCTCACCCCGAAGCGGGTCGAAAACCTTAATATTTTCGCATCCTTCCTCGAATTTCCTCACACGGATTTCTACGAACGCGGCGAGCATGTGGTCGATCTCGCGCTGGATGCGCTGAAAGGCCGGATCAGCCCGGTCATTTCCACCTTCGACTGCCGAATGATCGGCGTCTATCCGACAAGCAAGGAGCCGATGCGCTCCTTCGTCGACCGCATAAAGGCGATGCAGGGCAAGGAGGGCGTCCTGTCCATTTCCGTCATTCATGGCTTCATGGCTGCCGATGTGCCGGAAATGGGAACCCACATTCTTGTCGTCACCGACAATGACCCGGCGAAGGGCAAATCCCTTGCGGAAAAACTCGGGCGTGAACTTATCGCCTTGCGCGAGCAGACCCTGATGACCATGTTCGACACCGATCAGGGCATCGACCGGGCGCTGGCCGCCCATGCAGCCAATCCTGCCAAACCTGCGGTGATCGCCGATGTATGGGACAATCCCGGCGGCGGTGTCGCCGGCGACGGAACCTATGTTCTTCGCCGCCTGATCGAACGGCGTATCGATAATGTCGGCGTTGCCACGATCTGGGACCCCATTGCCGTGACATTCTGCCATGCGGCGGGCGAAGGTGCGTTAATCAATCTGCGTTTCGGCGGCAAATCCGGTCCGCTTGGCGGTGAACCCATCGATGCCCGCGTTACTGTCCTGAAAACCCTCGCCGAAGGCTGGCAGAGTTTTGGGCCAAGCCGCGTGACGCTTGGACCTTCGGCAGTGGTGCGGATTGAAGGCACCGAGATCGACATCATTCTCAACACCAACCGGACGCAGACATTCGAGCCGGATATCTTTTCCAATATCGGCATCGACCCGATGAAGAAGGACATATTGGTGGTCAAGTCCACCAATCATTTCCACGCGGGTTTTGTGCCGATCGCAGCCGAGATCATCTATGTCGCGGCACCCAGCTCCTATCCGAGCAATCCGCGCACGACCAATTATCGTAAGCTCACCCGTGCTATCTGGCCGCGTGTTGAAAATCCGTGGTGAACAAACGAAAAAGCGCGGGCGTTACCCGCGCTTTTTTGATCAGAACGTCGATCTGATCAAAATCAGTTCGAAACGCAGTCTAATGAGCCAGATAGGTCGAGATAATCGGCACGTAAGTGACGAGCGCCAGCAGGATGAACAGCGCCATATACATGCTGAACGCCTGGCGGGTGAAATCTCCGACCCTTACCTTGGCGATGTTGCAGACCATCAGCATGACAGTACCGACCGGCGGCGTCAGCGTGCCAATCGAAAGATTGACGATGACGACGATGCCGAAATGTACCGGATCGATGCCCAGAGCCTTTACCGTTGGCATCAGGAGCGGAACCAGAACGATCATCAGGGCGGTACCCTCGATCAGCGCTCCGAGGATCAGCAGGATCACGTTGACTGCCAGCAGGAACGCATAAGGGTTGCTGGTGAAGGACGAGATCAGCTGCATCAGCGACTGGCCGGCCTGTTCGAGCGAAAACACCCATGCGAGCGCTGACGACGCCATGATGACGAGCATGACGGAGGCGGTCGATTTCGCCGTTTCTATCAGCGAATCCACCACATGCGAGATGCGCATTTCGCGATAGATCACAAAACCGATGATCAGAACCAGCGTCACGGCAACAGCACCGGCTTCCGTCGGCGTGAAGATGTTCATGCGGATACCGCCGATGATCGCAAACAGCAACAGGACAGCAGGCCATGCCGAGGCAAGCGTCGAGACGACTTCGGCGCCGCTCATCCGCTTTTCACGGCTCGGCTTGTAGCCGCGCTTTACCGACGTGATATAGGCCGCGATCATCAGGATGATGGCACCCAGGATGCCCGGCACGACACCAGCCATGAACATCTTGCCGATGGAAACATCCGCAATCAGACCATAGATGATGAGCGCGATGCCCGGAGGAATGATCGGCGTAATCAGCGAACCGGCAGCCGTTACCGCGCAGGAAAATGCCTTGTCATAGCCACGCTTGACCATTTCCGGCACCATCATGCGGGTAAGCATGGCACTGTCGGCCAGATTGGACGCGCTGACGCCGCCCATCAGGGTTGAAACCATGATGTTGGTGAGCGCCATGCCACCGCGCATGCGACCGACCAGAATTTCCGCGACCTTAATCAGACGTTCTGCAATACCGGTATGCGCCATCACCGTGCCAAGCATGATGAAGAACGGAATGGCGAGCAGCGATGTGTTTTGAGCCGGGCTGATGAAGCGCTGGACTGCAATCGCTATCGGCATCTGGTTGAAGAACGTAAAATAGGTGAAGACCGCAATCAGGATGGCCACGTAGAGGCGCATATTGAGCGCGATCAGCGCCAGCATGATGAGAACGATAGTCGTAAGATTCATGCCTTGCCTCCCGCAAAAGCGGCGCGCAAGGATTTGAATGCGCCTGCAAACATATAAAGGGCGATAATACCGAAGCCGACCGGCACGGCGATATCGATCCAGTAGTAGGAAACGCGCAGCACGTCGGTCACTTTAAGCTGTGCCGCCACCGACAGCTTGTAGCCGGCATAGGACACGTAGAGCAGAAACAGCCCCGACAGGATGGCAACGACAGCGTTGATGATCTCGCGCAGCTTTTCCGAAAACAGCTCAACAAGCATCGGAATGGCAAGATGCTGGTTGCTGCGTTCCGCGGCAACGCTACCGAGCATCACGATCCAGATCATCAGCAGGCCAGCCATTTCCTCGGTCCATTGCAATGGCTGGTGCATCCAGTAACGCATGACAACGGCGATGTTGAACATCGCCAGCAGGATGAACAGCGGCACGGCAGCCAGCCATTCGATCAGTTTTTCAAACAATTTCATCGGATTGAATTCCATGAGCAGACCATGCCGCGGCAAAGCCGCGACATGGCGATATCCGAAAAGGATGGATCAGTTCAGTTCGGCTTTGATCTTGTCATAAAGACCAGGCGACCATTCCGGGAACTGGGTGTAGACCTTCTCTGCAAGAGCCTTGAAGGGAGCGCGGTCGACATCGATGACTTCGACTCCGGCTTCCTTCATCTTTTCGATCATTTCATTGTCTTTTTCGATCGTCAGCTTCTGGCTGTAGAGACCCGCATCATAAGCGGATTCATGGATCATCTTGAGCTGATCTTCCGGCAGCGTGGAAAAGAAGGCTTCGCCGCCCACGATGAGCGCCACGTTGGTCAGATAGCCGACCTTGCTCAGATATTTGGCTTCTTCCTGGAATTTCTGGCCGTACAGAACAGAAATCGGGTTCTCCACACCATCGATCACGCCCTGCGCGAGCGCCGGGAAGGTTTCTCCGAGCGGCATCGGGGTCGGCGTAGCGCCCATTGCCTCGAAGGTCTTGATCTGCATGACATTGTTCGGCACGCGGATCTTCATGCCCTTCAGGTCTTCAGGCGTGCGGATCGGCTTCTTGGAAATGATCTGGCGAATGCCATAGAGATAGTTCGGCATTACGATATGAATGCCCTTCTTCTTCAGCTCTTCGCTCTTTTCCTTGAACCATGGCCCGTCATAGACCTTGAAAAGCTGCGCCGGATCGTCGGTCAGGAACGGACCATAGAGCACGCCGAGATCAGGATCATACTCGGCAAGAAAGCCCACGTCGGAAATGGTCACGACATTGAGGCCCATCATGGCCTGCTCGGTCACGTCCTTCTTGGAGCCAAGCTGCGAGCTTGGATAAAGTTCGAGCGTGATCTCGCCGTTGCTGCGCTTGGCAAGATCGTCTTTCCAGTAATGCATTACCTCATCGAAAGGCTCGCCGGGGTTGTTTTCATAGGCAACCTTGATCGACACATTGGCAGCGTATGCAGCCATGCTTCCTGCCAGCAGCATGCTGGCGGCGATCATGCCGGTAACGAGTTTCTTCATCAGTATCCTCCCGTATGGGGTCATTAAACAATGGCCTTTTGGCCGGTTTCCTCCACTAGCGTCCGGCACCGTCCATGCGGCCCGGACATTTGCTTCGATTTCAGTCGCGTTCGATGATGATCTTCAAGACATTGCGGTCGCCGTCCCAGTAGGGAAGCGCCGCTTCAGCTTCATCGAACGGAAATATTTTGGAGATCAGCTTGTCGGCATCCGCTCCGAGCTTTTCCAGATGGGCGATGACAGCCTCGAAATCCGCGAGCGTCGCATTGCGCGATCCCATGATGTCGAGTTCCTTCAGGTTGAAGAACTGCGTCTGGTAGGTGACTGGGGCCTTGGAATAGCCGACATAAACCACCCTGCCCGCGAAGCCCGCCAGATCGACGGCCTGCGTGAAAGTGATCGGTAGGCCGACCGCTTCAAAAGCAACGTCCACGCCGTCATCGTCTGTCAGTTCCTGAACCTTCGCGACAACGTCCTCGCCGCCCGGAAGCGCATGCGTGGCGCCGAATTGCAGCGCCAGTTCGCGCTTTTCAGCACTTGGATCGATGGCGATGACCTTGGCGCCACGGGCGACTGCGCCGAGCAGCACGCCCATGCCGATCATGCCGCAGCCGAGAACAGCGACCGTGTCGCCTGCCTGGACCCGTCCGCGCTCGACGGCATGGAAGCCGACCGAAAGCGGCTCGACCAGTGCCAGATGACGCGGTTCCAGCGTATCGTTGAGGATCAGCTTTTCGGCAGCCAGCACGATCTGGTCGGCCAGACCGCCATTCTGCTGCACGCCAAGCGTCTTGTTATAACGGCACGCATTGAGCCGGCCCTTGCGGCAGGACGAACATTCACCGCAATTCGTGTAAGGCAGCACGATCACCCGCTTGCCGCTGGCGTAGGCGGCGCTGACGCCCGCGCCTGCTTCAATGATCTCGCCGCCGATCTCGTGCCCCGGAATACGCGGCAGCTGCACCAGCGGATTAAGCCCCTTGAAAGTGTTCAGGTCGCTGCCGCAGAGCCCAACATGCCGTACCCGCACTCGGACATGACCCGCCAGCAACGGCGCTTCGTCGATTTCTGCAAAACGGGTAACGTTTTCGCTCTCGATACGCAGAGCTTTGACCATCGAATTATTCCTGTCAGTCGTCATTGAATAAAGGGCTATGAAACGGGGGATCAGGTTACGGCGCCGACCTGCCACGGCACGAATTCGTTGTCGCCATAGTCATAGACTTCGCTCAACGTCTTCTCGCCTGATGCGACCGCGATGATATGTTCGAAGATGCGCGTACCGGACTGCTCGATGGTCTCATCGCCGGTGACGATACCGCCGCAATTGATGTCCATGTCTTCCTTCATGTGCTCGTACATTTCGGAATTCGTGGCGATCTTGATGCAGGGTGAAGGCTTGAAGCCGGATACCGAACCGCGACCCGTGGTGAAGCAGATCACATTGCAGCCACCGGCCACCTGCCCGGTCACGGCAACGGGGTCATAACCCGGCGTGTCCATGAACACGAAGCCGGGTTCAGTCACGGTTTCAGCGAATTCATAGACGGCCTTGAGCGGCATGGAGCCACCCTTGGCAACCGCACCGAGCGACTTTTCCAGAATGGTGGTGAGACCGCCGAGCTTGTTGCCATGGGATGGGTTGTTGTTGAGTTCGTCGCCATTGCGCGCGGTGTAGTCACGCCACCAGTCGATGCGCTGCAACAGCTTTTCCGCCACCGCTGGCGTTACTGCGCGGCGCGTCAGAAGATGTTCGGCACCGTAGATTTCCGGCGTCTCCGACAGGACGGTCGTGCCGCCATTGCGCACGATAAGGTCCGAGGCATAGCCCAATGCCGGATTGGCGGAGATGCCGGAATAACCGTCCGAGCCGCCGCATTCCAGCGCCACTTTTAACTTCGACAGAGGCTGTCTGGTGCGTACCGCGGAATTGACCAAAGGCAGCATTTCCTTGATCTCGGCAATCGCATGATCGATGGTCTTGCGCGTGCCGCCATGCTGCTGGATCGTCATGGTGCGCAGGCGCGAGCCTTCTTCCATGCGATAATGTTCGAGGATCGGCGCAATCTGGTTGGTTTCGCAGCCAAGCCCGATCAGCAATATTCCCCCGAAATTCGGATGCTTGGCATAGCCCTGAATGGTGCGCGTCAAAAGGCGATAGCCTTCCGACTTTGTGTTGAGCGCGCAACCGCTGCCATGCGTCAGCGCGACGACGCCATCAACGTTGTCGAAACCGTCGAGCCCGCCCATGCGATTGAAATAATCGGCGATGTAGCGCGACACCGTGGCAGAGCAGTTGACTGACGAAATCACGCCGATGAAATTGCGCGTGCCGACGCCGCCAGCGCCACGGTCGAAGCCCATGAAATGGCGGCGTTCCGCCTCCGGCAGCATGCCGCGTTCCTCAATATCGATGGAGAACTGATGCTCGTGTTCGGAGGGCAGCATGGCGAGGTTCTGCAAATGCACGTGCTCGCCCTGCGCAATGTCCTTCGTCGCAACGCCGATCACCTGCCCGTATTTCAGGACTTCCTTGCCTTCCGGAATATCGCGAACGGCAACCTTGTGCCCACGTCCGATCAGTTCGCGGGCCTTGATCCCCTCAAGGCCGATCGGATCGCCAGCGCGAACCGAAACGCGCGCCACCGCAACATCATCCGCAGGATGCAGCAAAATTACCGGCGCAACCGCTGTAGCAACGGAATCATTCATGTGTCTGACCTCACTCCCAAATCGCCCCGGCTAATCACTCGCTGGGTTCATTATCCATCCAACGCTGCTTGGATCGGTCCAGATGCGTTCGCATCGCTGCTTGCGCCTGAAGCGGATCCTTCGCCTCAAGCGCCGCATAGATCGCCTCGTGCTCGGCCAGAGCCAGAGCCCATGTATCGTTATCCTCGAAGCGCGTTCTGATATGCGACGTCAGCGGACTATGCCGCTCGTCGAAAAGGTCGCGCACGATGCGCACCAGCACGGAGTTCCCCGATTGCTCGGCGATGAGCAGATGAAACTGCCTGTCGAGTTCAATGGCCTTGCGCCCGGCATCGACATTCACCTTCATGGCGTCAATCGTTGCGCGCAGTTCGGCCAGGCTTTCAGGCGTCATGCGCGCACAGGCCATGACAACCACGCTGCCCTCGACCATTTCGCGCGCCTGCATGATTTCGAGCGGGCTCTCGCCGATGGAAGCTCCTTGTGAAAGCGAACGCTTTTCCGACTCTGCCGTGACATAGATGCCGGAACCCATGCGGATTTCGACATTGCCGGCGATTTCGAGCGCAATCAGCGCTTCGCGCAGCGAAGGCCGCGACACACCGAGCTGCTGTGCCAGCTCGCGCTCAGCCGGAAGCCTGCTGCCAGCAGGAAACTGGCCGTCCTGAATGAGGTTTCTCACCCGGTCTGCAATCTGCTGATAAAGCCTGCGCGGTTCCGCGGTCGCCGTAAAGTCGCTCATGATGCTCCCAATTCGCCTCTCCTCGAATTGGCCTTACCATATTAGCAAGCGAAACGAAGCGCAATATACGCAGAAACTCAAAGAATTGCGGCAAATTGCACATTTCCACATCTGCGCTGAAATCATTCGGCCCTTAAATCTTCCCACTGGCTTGACCAATTTACCCTGCATCGCTTAGTTAAAACCACTGATTTATGGGAGAAGGTCATGCACGAAAAGCCAGCGATCCTGCAGTTTGGCACCAGTCGTTTTCTGTTGGCTCATGCCGATTTCTTTGTTTCGGAGGCGCTTGCCGAGGGCAAAGCCATCGGGACAATCGCCGTCGTGCAGACTACTTCAAATCCGCAGAGCAGCCAGCGGATCGCAGCCCTGAACGAAGCCCGCAGCTATCCGGTAATGATCCGCGGACTGGCTGATGGGAAACCCTTTGAGAAGGAATATCAGGCGCAAGGCGTCACCACCGCCTATTCCGCCCATCAAGACTGGCCTGCGATTCTCGACCTTGGCACCAGTGTCGATGTGATTCTTTCCAATACCGGGGACAAGGGTTTTGAGCTCGACAAGAGCGATGACAGTTCGCTTCTTGCCAATCCGGAAGCTTTACCGAAGAGCTTTCCGGCCAAGCTTCTGGTGCTTCTGCATCACCGCTGGCAGCACAATCCCGATGCGCCGCTGTCGGTATTTCCCTGCGAGCTGATCTCGCGCAATGGCGACAAGCTACGCTCTATCCTGATCGATCTCGCCCATGACTGGAAACTGCCGGACAGTTTCGTGCAATGGCTCGAAACCCGCTGCGTCTTCGCCAACAGCCTTGTTGATCGTATCGTCTCAGAACCCATCGAGCCGATCGGCGCCGTCGCCGAACCCTATGCGCTGTGGGCAATCGAGGAGGCCGATGGCCTGACGCTGCCTTGCGAACACAAAGATATCGTCCTCACCGACGATCTTGCACGCTATGAGCATCTGAAGCTCTATCTGCTCAACCTTGGCCATACATTCATCGCAGAACAATGGCTGAAGGGCGGTCGCCCGAAAGACGAGATAGTGCTGGAAGCCATGCAGGACGAAACGATCCGGCGTGAACTGGAAACGGTCTGGCGTGAGGAAGTCCTGCCGGTTTTCGCTGCGGACGGGCTTGGAGACCAGGCGGCGGCTTATATGGATTCTGTGCGGGAACGGTTTCTTAACCCCTTCCTCAAGCACCGTATCGCAGACATTGCTTCCAACCACGAGGAGAAGAAGCGCCGCCGCTTCGCGCCGGTTATCGATCGCGCGTCGGAACTCGGTCTCGACCTGGAGCAGCCACGCCTGAAAGCGGCTGTGGCCTCCTGAAACTACGCGTCGTGCTTTCCGAAAATCGGATTCGATTTTCGGGCCGATGCTGCCAGCCATTCGTTCAGCTCGACTTCGGCGCGTTCAAGCGCGCTGTAGTTCAGCAGTTTGCGCAAAAGCGCGACCGTTACCGCGCGCGCCCGCAGATTGAAACGCCCCTCATCCGGCTCGCTCTTCTCCTGATACACCCCAAGTTTTTCATAGAGTTGCTGCAATCTGTTCTGGACACTTCTCAATGACAGATTGCGGCGGCGCGCAATGACGCGATCCGTAAGCCCCAGCGCGATATCGATCAGAATCTCATATTCGCTTTCGCTGAAACCGCTGGCATGACCAAGGCTCTTTTGCTGGAGGCCGCGCACCTCACGGTCGATGACGCATTGGGCTTCGACGAAGATGCTGCGCAATGCCAGCCGCAGCTTGTCGTCCGATGCGGACTTCAAAACATAGCCGTAAGCCGCCCCTTCCGGCACGATGCGCGACACGCCGCGCACATAGGCTTCGTCGGCATAGTTCGACCAGAACAATATGCGCGTTTCGGGATTTTCCTTCCAGATGGTGCGCGCGGCTTCGATGCCGTTGCGCCCGTTCATCTGCAAATCCATGACGATATGGGCGGCCCTGTGCTGGCGCGCGAGTTTCTCGCCCGTCGACCCGTTTTCAGCTTCCAGCACATCGCTGCATTCCGGCAGCGCCGCCCGCACGGCCTCGCCGAGATAGGCGCGGTGCAACGGATCATCTTCCACGATCAGAACATGCATTTTATCCTCCGCCCTCCCGGCACATTTCCGCAGGCAGGTGAATCGTCACACTGGTGCCGCCGCCTTCCCCGTTTTTCCTGATAGCGAAACTCGCAGAAATCAACCGCGCGCGTGTGCGCATATTGTCGATCCCATGCCCAACGTCGGGACGCTGCGTATGGCGATCCATACCGATGCCGTTGTCCGCCACTTCAACATGCAGGCGACCGCCCTTGTTGCGGAACGCGACGCGCAACCGGCTTGCATGAGCATGACGGATTGCATTGTTGATTGCCTCCTGCACGATGCGAAACAGCGAGGTCGCGACCGTTTCTTCCAGCCGATCCGCCATGCCGCCGCTGCTGTCATCCAGCGTCCATTCGACGGACGATCCGCTGTCGCGCACCGAACGGCCCAGATGGTTTTCCGTCGCCTGCACGAAACCGAACAGCTGGAGGATCGAAGGCTTCGCTTCTTCAATGATTTGCCGAAGATCGTGCATGCAATGCTGGAGCCCCCGAAACAGCGGCTCGAGCTGCTCGCCGGAGAGGTCCGGGGCATGGGTGAGCCGCTCCACATGGCGCGCCAGTCGTGTCAGATCGGCGAGCGTCTGGTCGTGCAGGTCCATGCCGATGCGGTGGCGCTCGATTTCCAGCGCTTCCGTCAGTTTAAGCGCGCCGAAGCGCAAGCCTTCCTCCCGCGCTCGCGCTTCCGCTTCCACAATGGCGGACCGCTTGGCCTGCTCCGCCGCACGGATCGCGAAGAAATACGGGGTAAGCAGATCGGCAATCGACTGGGCATTTTCCACGTCCCGCATGGTGTAGCAGGCGGGAGTGAGACTGGAACAGCTGAGCGCGCCGATAATATCGCCCTGCGCCTTTAGCGGCACATGCAGGCGGCCCTTCAGATCGTGCTCGATAATGGGTCTGGAGAAAGCACCCGTAAAATGAAAGCGCGGATCGGTGCGCGCATCGTCAGTGAGAAGATGATCGGCCTCGCCGGAAAGCACAGTTCGAATGGGACTGCCGGAAAGCGGTGCGGGCGGATTGCGGCTCCAGTCCGTCGATATGCCGCTCTCATAGGCGATATGAAACTTGCCATCGAGCGTCTTGATGCAGACGTCCAGATGGTCATAGGGCACGATATGCGTGATCTCCGCCGCCACCGCCCGGATGATGGAATCGAAGTCGAGTTGTCCCGCCAGCAATCTGGAAATATTCAGATAGTGGTCGAGCAACCTTTGGGGGGCGAGTTCAAGCAAGCGTCTCTCCTCCAGAACGCAAACTGCTCATGAAGCTATAATACGCCGCGACATCCTCGGCGCGTCTTGCGGGTTTCCGCAATTTTGCTGCGGGAACCCGCAAGTCAGTTGCTTCAATGGGCCTTCACAGAAGGCTTCTCTTCTTTCATCCTCGCTTCACCAGAAAATTGCCCGCGATACAAGAGTGAAAAATCGCATCAGGCGCGGACTGGTGCCGTTGAGGAGCGGCGGTGCGGGAGGCTCGCGCCACAATCAATTCAGACGATCCGAAGTGCCGGGGCGCTGCGGGTCGCATACTGGCAACTGGGAGGAATGAATGAAACTCGCAAAAATCCTTTTCGCATCCGCAGCACTGGCAGGCGTATTGGCCGCAGGCAGCGCAATGGCCGACACATCATCGAAGAAGATCGCATTCTCGAACAATTATGCTGGCAACTCGTGGCGTCAGGCCATGCTGGAAAGCTGGGACAAGATCACCAAGGAAGCCGTGAAGGCCGGCGTGGTGGCTGCTGCCGACCCGTTCACGACGGCTGAAAACCAGGCGACCGAACAGGCCGCGCAGATCCAGAACATGATCCTGCAGGGTTATGACGCCATCGTCATCAATGCCGCCTCGCCAACCGCCTTGAATGGCGCGATCAAGGAAGCCTGCGATGCGGGCATCACGGTCGTTTCCTTCGACGGCATCGTGACCGAGCCTTGCGCATGGCGCATTGCGGTCGATTTCAAGGCGATGGGTGAAGGACAGATCGACTATCTTGCCAAGCGCCTCCCGGATGGCGGCAACCTGCTCGAAATTCGCGGCCTTGCCGGTGTTTCCGTCGATGACAATATCCATGCCGGCATCGAAGAAGGCGTGAAGAAACATCCGAAATTCAAGATCGTCGGTTCCGTCAATGGCGACTGGGCCGCAGACGTCGCACAGCGTGCCGTCGCGGGCATTCTCCCAAGCCTGCCGAAAATCGATGCGGTCGTGACGCAGGGTGGCGACGGTTACGGCGCTGCGCAGGCTTTCGCCGCCGCCAAGCGCGAAACGCCGATCATCATCATGGGCAATCGTGAGGACGAACTGCAGTGGTGGAAACAGCAGAAGGACACCAACGGCTACGAAACCATGTCGGTTTCGATTGCGCCCGGCGTATCCACGCTTGCTTTCTGGGTTGCCCAGCAGATTCTCGACGGCAAGGACGTGAAGAAGGACCTTGTGGTTCCGTTCCTCAGCGTCAGCCAGGAATCGCTCGACAAGGACCTTGCCAACACCCAGAAGGGTGGCGTCGCGAATGTCGAATATTCGCTTGAAGACGCGCAGAAGGTCATCGACGCCGCGAAATAAGCAGCGCGTTGCATCATCAGACGATTGGGGCGGGTTTCGTTCCCGCCCTTTTCCGTCACCTCTATTCAGCATTTCCAGCAGTCAGATGAACGTATGACAGAAGCAGCAGAGAAACGAGAGGTCGTCGCCGCGCGCAATATCCGCGTGCAGTTCGGTGCGGTGAAAGCACTGGATGGCGCCGAACTCGTGATCCGCGAAGGCGAGTGTGTCGGGCTTGTGGGGCACAATGGCGCGGGCAAATCCACCATCGTCAATGTCATCAATGGCGGGCTGTCGCCGCACGAAGGCAGCGTTTCCTATCACGGCGAAGCGGGACATGGCGTGGCGATGGCACGCAAGCACGGTGTGCGCTGCGTGTTTCAGGAACTGTCGCTGTTCCCCAACCTGACGATTGCCGAGAATGTCCGCATCATGCAACGCGACCTCGAAGGCGCGAACTGGCGCGGCAAGGCCGTTGAACTGATTTCCAAAAAGCTCAACGAGATTTTTCCGGGCCACAAGATCGACAGCAGCGCGACCATCGACGAACTGTCGATTGCCGAGCGGCAGATGGTGGAAATCGCAATCAACTTCACCGCTCCCGGCACTGCACCAAAACTGGTCATTCTCGACGAGCCGACCTCATCGCTCGATGCAGGCATTGCCGCGCAACTGATGGCCTATGTGCGTCGCTTCGTTGAAACCGGCGGTGCCGTTATCCTCATTTCGCACATGCTGGGCGAAATTCTCTCCACCTCCGACCGCATCGTGGTGATGAAGGACGGCAAGGTCGTCGCCAATCGCGCCGCCAGCGAATTTACCAATCGCAGCCTCGTCGAAGCCATGGGCAGCGTGGAGCGCGAGAAAGCGGCGCGCCGCGTCGCAAAGACGGATGCCACCGGCTCACCCGTTCTGTCCTTCGCAAAGCGCGCCTCCGACATAAAGCCGTTTCAGGCTTTCAAGGGCGAAGTCATCGGCCTCGCCGGTCTGGCAGGGCACGGACAGACCAGGATGCTGCTCGACCTTTACTATGCGCGGCGCCCCAATTGGATACCGGCCCGGACCTGCGAGATCGCCTTCGTCGCAGGCGACCGCAGCCTCAACGGCACTTTTCCGCTGTGGAGCATCCTGCACAATCTCACGGTCAGTTCGCTCGACCGGCTTTCGTCGCTGAAACTCGTCGACCAGACAAGGGAAGACGCGCTCGGCGGAGAATGGAAGGACCGCATCCAGATACGCACGCCTGATATGGGCAACCGCATCCTGTCACTGTCGGGCGGCAACCAGCAGAAAGTGCTGTTCGCCCGCGCTCTGGCAACCAGCGCGCATACGATCCTGATGGACGATCCGATGCGTGGCGTCGATGTCGGCACCAAGCAGGAAGTCTATGAAATTCTGCGCCATGAGGCGGAAAACGGGCGCACATTCGTCTGGTATTCTACCGAAATGGACGAAATCGAACTTTGCGACCGCGTCTATGTTTTCCGCGACGGTGCTATCGTTGCTGAACTGACCGGCGAAGACATTACGGAAAAGAACGTGCTTGCCGCATCATTCGAGGGAGGTCACGAATAATGCGCCTCTCCTCTTCCACCATCCGCCTGCTGACGCCGGTGTTCTCGCTGGTCCTGCTTCTGGCCGCCGTCTTCTACATGCAGCCGCGTGCCATGAGCTACACCGGGCTGAACCTCCTGTTCAATCTTGCCGTCCCGATCGCACTGGCAACCATCGCCCAGATGCTGATCATGGCCGTCAACGACCTCGATCTTTCGATGGGCACCTTCGTGAGCTTCGTGGTCTGCGTCGCCGCCACCTATCTTCACACCGCTCCCATCATCGGAGTGTTGATCCTCGCCGCCGCTATTGCGGCTTATGCGGCGCTCGGCGCGCTGATCCATCTGCGCAACCTGCCATCCATCGTCGTCACGCTGGGCATGAGCTTCGTCTGGGGCGGCTTCGCAGTCCTTCTGCTGCCATCGCCGGGCGGCCAGGCTCCCGACTGGGCGCGGTGGATCATGACCGCCAAGCCGCCTTTCATGCCGATGGCTATTGTCGCCAGCATTCTGATTGCGCTGGTCACGCATTTCATCGTGATGCGGTCGACCTTCGGCGTGCTGATGCGCGGCGCGGGCGGCAACACGCGCTCCATCGAGCGCGCCGGCTGGTCTGTCACCACGATCCGCGCCGGAACCTATGCGCTGGCTGCTTTCTTCGCGGTGCTTGCAGGTATTGCGCTGGTGGGCCTCACCACATCGGCGGACGCCAATATCGCGCTACGTTATACGCTTCTCTCCATCGCAGGCGTCATTCTGGGCGGCGGTGAATTCGTCGGCGGGCGCGTCTCGCCCATCGGCGCTGTCATCGGCGCGCTCACACTGACGCTTGCAGGATCGTTCCTCTCCTTTATGCGCATTTCACCGGATTGGCAGATCGGAGCGCAAGGCGGCATTCTCATCGTGGTGCTGGCCCTGCGCCTCTTCCTCAACCGCCTCGAAAAGAGGGAGAAAAAGCAATGAACGGTCTCGCCCTGCTTACCAGCCGCCCATGGATATGGTCGTTCATCGCGACCGTCGTCGTGTGGATCATCACCATTCTTTTCACCGGAGGCGCAGGCGCGCACGGGCTTTCCCACGCTGCCTTCACCTTTGCATCCTTCTCGGTGATCGTCGGCCTCGGCCAAATGTTCGTCATCACGCTCGGCCCGGGCAATATCGATCTGTCGGTGCCTGCCAACATGACGCTCGCCGCAACGCTGGCGCTGAAGCTGATGGATTCCCAGGAGGGAATGATCCTCGCCGGGCTCGCCGTGGCGCTGCTCATCGGCCTTGCCATCGGCATCTGCAATTATGCGCTGATCAAGCTCCTGCGCATTCCGCCCATCATCGCCACCTTGTCGATGAGCTTCCTGATCCAATCAACCGCCATCTGGAGCAATCGCGGCCTGCGCGTAAAACCGCCGGAAAGCCTGGCACAGTTTACCACAGCCTCGACCTTCGGCATTCCCAATGTCGCCATCGTGGCTCTGATCCTGTCGGTCATTGGCTGGGTACTCCTGAAAAAGAGCATCTACGGGCGCTGGATTTCTGCAATCGGCCAGAATCCTTTCGCGGCGCGCATGGCCGGAATCCCTGTCGATGGCACGCGCTTCATCACCTATCTGCTCTGCGCCGTTCTGGCCTCGCTCTGCGGCTTCCTGCTTGCCTGTTTCTCGGGCGGCGCGGCGCTGAACATGGGGGCGGAATATCTCCTGATGTCGATTGCTGTCGTCATCATCGGCGGTACAGCGGTTGCCGGTGGCGATTCCAACATCCCCGGCATCTGGGGCGCGGCCCTGTTCATGTTCCTCATCGTCTCGATGCTCAACACTTATGGTTTCGGCGCCGGTGTCCGCCTCGTCCTGACCGGGCTCACCATCATTGCGGTGATCATCCTCGCCAGTGGCCGTCGGGCTACGCGATAGTTTTTCCGGAGTAATTTTCCTTGCTACAGACTGTTTCGATTTACGAAATCCACGACGAACGTTTCAAGCAGATGATCGTGCCGAGCGCCGATCTGGACGAGCTTTATTGCGGCTGTCGCTGGGCGGAAGGTCCGGTGTGGTTCGGTGACCAGAACTGCCTTTTGTGGAGCGACATTCCCAACCAGCGCATTCTGCGCTGGGTGCCAGAAGGCGGAGTTTCCGTATTCCGCCAGCCATCCAATTTCTCAAACGGCAATACGCGCGACCGCGAAGGACGCCTCGTCACCTGCGAGCATGGGGGCCGGCGCGTCACCCGTACCGAACCGGACGGCAGCATCACCGTGCTTGCCGAGAGCTACCAGGGCAAGAAGCTCAATGCCCCCAATGATGTGATTGTGCGTTCAGACGGAACCGTCTGGTTCACCGATCCGACATACGGCATCATGGCCGATTATGAAGGCTACAAGGCCCTACCCGAACAGCCGACACGCAACGTCTATCGCCTTGACCCGAAAACGGGCGAACTCGATGCGATCATCACCGATTTCCATCAGCCGAACGGCCTTGCCTTCTCCCCTGACGAAACCAGGCTCTATGTTGCCGACAGCGCCTACAGCCACGACGAGAACGCACCGCGCCACATCCGCGTCTTCGACGTTGTGGATGGCGGCAAACGCGTCACCGGCGGCACGGTCTTCTGCACCATCAATAATGGCTTGCCGGACGGTTTCCGCTTCGATACGGACGGCAACCTGTGGACCAGCGCCGGCGACGGCGTGCACTGTTTCTCCCCGGAAGGCACGCTCCTCGGCAAGCTCAGAACGCCGCAGACAGTCGCAAACGTGACTTTTGGCGGCCCGCGCCGCAACCGGCTTTTCATCGCCGCCACGAAGTCGCTTTATGCGGTCTATCTCACCGTCACCGGTGCTCAATATCCCTGAAAAAAATTACGGCGGCTTTCCAGAATGAAAAGCCGCCGCTCATTATAAATAGAGTAATTCATTGAAATAACTGCATTTGCCGCACGCCCGTTAATGCGGGCGTGCCAATATTGTTTCTTGATCCAAAACGGATCTTTCCGGCCGAAAGCCAGAGAGACCCGCATATCAGGACCGAGAATGACGGAACAAATCAAAGAATGATCTCTTCTGTCCTTCTGCAATGCACCTGGAGACAAGGCTACGCCTGCCACTCGGTGCATATGCCCTGATGCGCTGAGGCTTTATAACGCCATCGTCAACGCCATGAAAACAGATTGTCAATAAATACAGTCAATTTACTGTGATTAAATTGAATAAAACGTGCAACTTATCATAATGTTAGTATTATTTTATAAGTATCTATATTAGCAATTTCTATTTTATAATCCTACTTGTTACCATATTTATTAGGATATCCACATGAAGCAGGATAATGACCGTCGCGGACTGCTGTTCAATCCTCTCACCCCCGTCAAGCCGAATATCTGAGTTTCACAGAACGTCGGTCCGGCGCTCGATAGCGGATATGGCACCCGTCGATGCCCGTGTGCTCGACGTCGACTTCTATGCCGAAGACCTCGGCGATGCGCTCTGCCCGCAACACCTCGCGGGGCGTGCCCAGCGCGACGAGGTTTCCGCGGTCCATGACCGCGATACGGTCGCAGAACATCGCGGCGTGGTTGAGGTCGTGCAAGGCAGCCACGACCGTCAGCTTCTGCCGGCTGACAAGATCGAGCAGCCCGATCTGGTGTCCGATATCGAGATGATTGGTCGGCTCGTCCAGCAGCAATATCCGTGGTTCCTGCGCCAGAGCGCGGGCTATGTGCAGTCGCTGTCGCTCCCCACCCGAAAGCGTGTGCCAGTAGCGGTCGACCAGATGCGCCATATCGACATTTGCCAGCGCCTGATCAACGATTGCATCATCTTCCGCCGACCATGGCGACAGCGCGCCCAGATAGGGCGTCCGCCCCAGCTCCACCGCCTGACGCGCCGTGATGCGTTCCGTGGTGCCCGCCTGCTGCTCGACCAGCGCCATCCGGCGTGCGATCTCGCGACGGCTGAAGCTGCCGATGGGCGCGCCGCAAAGGTTCACTTCGCCGACGCGGCACCGGCGCACGCCAGACAGCAGGGACAGAAAACTGGTCTTTCCCGATCCGTTCGGCCCGATGATGCCAAGAAATTCACCTTCCGCCACGTTTAGCGAAATATTGCGCAAAATCTCGACATTGCCCGCCGACCAGCCGACATTGCGTGCTGAAAGGATCATGACGACGCCCTTCTTTGTCCGAGCAAGAGGGCGAAGGCGGGCGCACCGAACAAAGCCGTGATGACGCCAATCGGAAGCACCTGCCCCGGAATGATTATGCGCGACAGGATATCGGCAACGATCATGAAGATTGCTCCAATCAGAGCCGCCGCAGGCAACAGCCTGCCGTGCCGAACCCCGACCACCATTCGGGCGGCATGGGGAATGACGAGCCCGATGAAGCCGACAGAGCCGACGATGGATACCATGACCGCCGTCATCATGGCGCTGACGCCGATCAGCACCGCATAGACGCGCCGTACCGGTATGCCGAGCGAAGCTGCGGATTCCGTTCCGAAGGTAAAGGCATCCAGCGCCCGTGAATGCCACAGGCAGATGGCAAGGCCCACCAGACAGGCAGGCAGGGCAAGGATGACGTCCGGCCAGCGCACGCCCGAAAGATTACCCAAAAGCCAGAACATGATGCCGCGTGCCTGTTCTGCATTTGCAGCCTTGGTGACGATGAATGATGTCAGCGCATTGAAAAGCTGTGAACCGGCAATGCCGGCGAGGATGATCGCGCTGCTGTCCCGCCCTGCCCGCAGCGCCAGCAGGGAAACAAGGCAGAAGGCAACGATGGCTCCGATGAAAGCGCCCAGCGAAAGCGATAGCACACCAGCGCCGATGCCCAGAATGGCGACGCCGACAGCCCCGGTCGAAGCACCCGCAGAAATTCCAAGAATGTAAGGATCGGCAAGTGAATTTCGCAGCAGCGATTGCAGGATGACGCCGGATATTGCGAGCGACGCGCCGCAACATGCGGCGATGACGGCCCGGCTGAGGCGATAACTCCAGACGATGCCCTCATCGATGGGTTCGAGCGCATATCCGGCGTTCCACACCCGGTTGGCCACGGTCTTGGCAACCACGTCGAGCGGTATCGCCGTTTCGCCTATCGCAGCCCCAAGCCAAAGGGCGACAAGAAGCAGGACAAGCGAAAAGACCAGGAAAGACACGCCGGAGCGTGCCCTTCCCTTGTGTTTCAAGCCCGTTGCTGTTGCCCGCGCCGTCACTTGTCGAGGTCCGAGGCGGCAATATCGGCGGCAAGCGTTTCGATGCCCTCGATCACGCGAAGCGATGTGCTCATCGATTGCGCATCCATGTCGAAGACATGCTTGTCCTTCACCGCAGGCATCAGCTTCGTGACAGCATCATTGTCGAGGAACTGGCGCTTGACGGCAATGTCATCAGCCGGATAGCGGCGGCGATCCAGCTTTGCGGCAACGATCATCGACGGGTTCGATTTCGCGATCGTCTCCCATCCGACTGTCGGCCATTCTTCCTCGCTGTCGATCACATTCCTGATGCCGAGCGCCGAAAGAATATAGGCCGGCGCACCGAACTTACCCGCTACATAGGGGTCAGCGTCAACCTGTGCGCTGGAGAACCAGACGACTGCAGAAAGATTTTCGCCTTTGGACGAAATTTTCTCACGCGCCGCTGCTTCGCGGGCCTTCAGGTCGGCGACGAGTTTCTCGCCACGGTCCTGCACGTTGAAGATTTCCGCCAGTTCGGTGATTTCCTGATAGACGATATCCATCTTGAACGCCGCAGTGCGAACGCCGTCGCCGCCACCGGAATTATCCTTGCCGACGCAATCGGATGGCGACGTGTAGGCCGGAATGCCAAGCTCCTCGAATTGTTCCGGCTTTGCCACAATGCCCGTGGGGCCTACATGCCACTGAAAATCAGCCGTCACGATTTCCGGCTTTTCCGCCAGAACGCTTTCAAAGCTCGGATCGTTATCGGCGAGCCGCTTTACCTTGGCGTTGGCCTCCTCGAAACCCTTGAGGACAGGGCCGAACCAGACCGCTGTCCCGACGAGCTTGTCGCCGAGACCGAGGCTATAGAGAATTTCTGCGCTGCTCTGGCCAACCGCGACGGCGCGGCTTGGTGCCTGCTTGAAGGTGACATCACGGCCGCAGTTTTTCAGCGTCAGCGGATATTGCGTTTCTGCTGCCCGTGCAGCCGGACCGCTTGCCAGAAATGCGACCGCGCAGAGGGCGGCACGAAACGGCGTATTGCCTGGAATTTTCATAGGAATCCCCGAAAATGATAAGAGAAACGAGCCCTGTCAGGCGGCGGAAAAAATCCGGCGCGAAAGACGGACAGGCATATCCGGGGACATGTCGAAATCATGCGATGACGATGGAAGGAAGCGTCCTGCGACGCGGAAAACTGTCATAACCGGCTCCTGCTCCGGGCATCCCCGCCCGTGACAATGGACAACACTAGACGGCAGGTCTCCTGGCTCGCGAATATCTGCTGTTCATCTGCCTTCCCGCGCTTCTCCGGCGCAGTGGCATGACGCTTTCAACGTCACGAGGATGAACGGCAATCCGCTTACAGTTGCGGGGGCAGCCACGGTCTTGGCCCCTTTTCGGGTCGTCCTCACCGTGTTCCCTATTAATCCCCTTCGCTCTCGGTCGGGGAACCGTCGTTACACTATTACGTTGGCCCGCTGCCGCCGTCAAGCAGGTCTCGACGGCTATTTCCGGCGCGCGATCTTCAAGCGATTCGAAAGCGTGTCACTTAAATTGCGGCCAAACTATTGTCGCATATGCTGGCCTATTGAATTTGTTTTCGCTAATCTCCATGTAGTTTGCTCCTGCTAGGAAAGCGGGACTTTGGGGAGGTCCGCCGCAGGGCGGCAATATATTCCGTTGGGAGGACATATGCGTAGATTTATTCTGGCCCTGACGTCGGTAGCGGCGTTGGCTATGGCAGGCTCTGCTTCCGCAGAAGACTACAAGGTGCTTGCGCCTGCTGCTCCGGGCGGCGGCTGGGACCAGACGGCGCGCACGATGCAGAGCGCGCTTCAGGACGAAAAGATTTCCGGCAGCGTGCAGGTCATCAACGTTCCCGGCGCTGGCGGCACCATCGGCCTTGCGCAGTTCGTGAACCAGAACAAGGGCGATCCGAGCCAGCTGATCGTGGGCGGCTATGTCATGGTCGGCGCGATCCTGACCAACAAATCGCCGGTTACCCTGGAACAGATCACGCCGATTGCCCGCCTTACCGGCGAATATGAAGCCATCGTCGTTCCGGCTTCTTCCGACATCCAGAACATTGGCGACCTTGCCGCGAAGCTCAAGGCCGATCCGGGCTCGGTTTCGTGGGGCGGCGGCTCCGCCGGCGGCACAGACCACATCACCGCAGGCCTTTTTGCCAAGGCCGCAGGCGTCGATCCGACCAAGGTCAACTACATTGCCTTTTCTGGCGGCGGCGAGGCGCTGGCGGCCATTCTCGGCAATCAGGTGACCGTCGGCATTTCCGGTTACGGTGAATTCGAATCGCAGATCAAGGCCGGTACGCTGCGCATCATCGGCATTTCGAGCGACGAGCGCGTGGAAGGCATCGACGCACCGACCTTCAAGGAAGGCGGCGTGGACGTTTCGATCCAGAACTGGCGCATGGTCGGCGCGGCTCCCGGCATCACTGCCGAGCAGGAAGCTGCCATCAATGCCGATATCGAGAAGATGGTGAAGTCGGAATCCTGGCAGAAGGCGCTGAAGGACAAGGGCTGGGCGGATACCTACCTTGCCGGTCCGGCATTCAAGGAGCAGCTTGCCAAGGACGTTGCCGCGACTGAAACCATCCTCAAGGAAATCGGTCTCGTCAAATGACAGGATCAAACCAGCATGAAGAGCGCCGCCCCGAAAGGGCGGCGCCAGACCTCGCTGCACTCGTCATCGCTCTCGTTCTCGCAGCTGTCGCCATCGCCATTGCCTGGTCGACAACCTATGGCAACGATGTGACGAGCTATTCGCCGGTCGGCCCGAAAACCGTTCCCTATGTCGTCGCAGCCGGATTGTTCGGCCTCGCGATCTGGACCGTGTTCGAGGCGCTTCGCGGCGATTTCCCCGAACGTGAGCATCAGGAAATCGGGCCGATGGCCTGGATAATCGGCGGTCTGGCCCTCCAGATGCTGACGATGAAGACTGTCGGCTTTTCCCTGTCCACCGGCCTGCTTTTCGCAGCGACCGCACGCGGCTTCGGCTATCGCAAATTCTGGATCAGCGTTCCCGTGGGCATCGTCTTTGCCTTCGTGATCTGGTTCATCTTTGCACGCGGCCTGCAGCTATCGTTGCCGTCTGGCTGGCTCGAACAATTCGTTTAGAGCATTCCCCGTTTCGGCTGAAACGTCGGAAATGCCCTAAGTCCTCGTGATATCGCATTATCCTACGCAAAACCGCTTCGCGCATTTGCTGGAAATGCATTCTTGTGTTGTCGCATTATCCTACGCAAAACCGCTTCGCACTTTTGCTGGAAATGCTTTCTTGTTTTGTCGCATTATACCACGCAAATCGCTTCGCGCATTTGCTGGAAATGCTTTAAAGGCTGAGTGCCCTCATGGATACTGTCGCACTTCTCGCCAACGGACTTCTGGTGGCGCTTGAACCATCGAATCTTCTTTATGCGCTGATTGGCGTAACACTCGGCACCGCCGTCGGCGTGCTGCCCGGCATCGGCCCGGCACTCACCGTCGCGCTGCTCCTGCCCGTTACCTACAAGCTCGACCCTTCGGGCTCCCTCATCATGTTCGCGGGCATCTATTATGGCGGCATGTATGGCGGTTCGACCACGTCGATCCTGCTCAACACGCCGGGCGAAAGCGCCTCCATCGTCACCGCACTGGAGGGCAACAAGATGGCCCGGGCCGGGCGCGGCGGACCAGCGCTGGCGACAGCCGCCATCGGCTCCTTCATCGCGGGCCTGATAGCCACTCTGGCACTCGCCTTCGTCGCGCCATGGGTCGTGAAATTCGCCCTCTCCTTCGGGCCATCGGAATATTTCGCGCTGATGCTGCTTGCCTTCATGACAGTTTCAGCGGCCTTCGGCGATTCCACACTGCGCGGCCTGACATCCCTGTTCATCGGCCTTGCGCTCGGACTGATCGGCATCGACCAGTTGACCGGTCAGGCGCGTCTCGTCATGGGAACGCCGAACCTGCTCGATGGGATCAATGTCACCACATTGGCAGTCGCGCTGTTCGCTATCGGCGAAACACTCGCAGTCGTGTCGAAGAAGCTTCGGCCAGAAGATGAGGTCATCGCCGTCAAGGGTTCCGTCTGGATGACGAAGAACGACTGGAAACGCTCGTGGATGCCGTGGCTTCGCGGCACCGCAATCGGCTTTCCAATCGGCGCCATGCCAGCGGGCGGCGCCGATGTGTCGAGCTTCCTTTCCTATTCGGCGGAACGGCAGTTCTCGAAACATCCGGAAGAATTCGGCAAAGGTGCAATCGAAGGCGTGGCCGGACCGGAAGCGGCCAACAATGCTTCCGCCGCCGGAACTCTCGTGCCGCTCCTGACGCTGGGCCTGCCCACTACGGCCACGGCTGCAATCATGCTTGCCGGCTTCCAGCAATTCGGCCTGCAGCCGGGCCCCCTCCTCTTTGTGACCAATGCCACGCTGGTTTGGGGTCTGGTGGCGAGCCTTCTCGTCGCCAACCTCATGCTGCTGGTTCTCAACCTGCCCCTCATCGGCCTGTGGGTGAAGATGCTCACCATCCCGCGTCACTGGCTTTATGCGGGCATTCTGGTTTTCGCGACGCTTGGAACAATCGGCGCGAATGCCTCCACCTCGATGCTGTTCGGCCTGCCGGTCTCATTCGAGCTGGGTCTGCTTCTGGCGTTCGGCGTGCTGGGCTATGTGCTGCGGCGCTTCCATTATCCCATCGCGCCGGTTGTCGTTGGTCTGATCCTCGGGCCGATGGCCGAGAAAAGCCTTCGTCAGGCATTGCAGATCAGTCAGGGCAACCCGATGGCCCTGGTACATTCATGGGTATCGATCGTGCTGATCGCGCTTGCGATTGCCGCAGTCGTCGTCCCGATGATCATGCGCCAGCGCGGCAAGGGCGAATTGCTGAGCCAGATGGCGACGGACGAAGACTGAGAAAACAAAAGCCCGGCACTGCCGGGCTTTTTACTCAGATACGCATACGCCTACTTGGATTGCTTAACCCTGGATGCGGCGGAACTGGTCAACGTCGATGCCAAGCGTCTCAAGGTCCTGCGCAGTGGGCTTCTGACCAGCGCGCACAGCGGCAGAGGCACGAACGGCGCTACCGAATTGCGCGAATGCACGACCGAAACGATTATTGAAGCGGGTAAACATTTTTTTCTCCATCGCGGACAGTTCTTCGTCCGCACTCATCAGATGGGGATCGTTCCGCCTGCTTAGAAGATCGCCCTTTGCATGCCAGCCATGCAGTTTCGGCATGTTCCTTTCCACCGGGCTTGATTGCAATCAATGCTGCCGGCTTGCTTGCTTGCGAAGCTCTTTTCAACCCAAAGGAAGGAGCCTTGGAATGTCGAATACCCCTCATACGCTCGGTGAAGAGTTTCCCGGTCAGCTCGAAGCCATCCATGCCCTGAAGGCAAAGAACGCGCGTTTTGCCCAGATTCTGGAAGAATATGATTCAGTGAACGACCGCATCCATCGGGCGGAAACGAAGATAGAACCGGTAAGCCAGGAAGAAGAGACGAACCTGCGCAAGCAGCGTCTTGCCTTGAAGGACCGCATTGCCGAGGCACTCGCCGAAGCCTGACCCATCCCTCAAAGGGATAAGGCCCGACGACAGCTCAGGAGGGCTTGCCCCCGACTTTACAGTCGACTTTGCTGTTGTCCGGGCCGACGGAGTTTTCCATCTTTCCCACCACGATCAGGACAGCGACGGCGATGAACGTCGCCATGATCGCGATATGCCAGAGGCCGAGACCGCTGGCGAGGCCGACGGAAGCTGCGAGCCACATCCCTGCGCCTGTCGTGATACCCGTTATTTTTCCACGTGCGAAAATGATGAAACCGGCCGCCAGAAAGGCAACGCCGCTGGTGATCGCCTCCACGAGACGCGAAGGGTCCATCCGGATATTCTGATCGTTGAATACCGGCACGTTGACGAGTTCCAGCGAGACGATCGTGAAGGTAGCCGAGGCGAGGCAGACGAGCATATGCGTCTTCAGTCCGGCTGGTCGCCTGCGCCATTCCCGTTCAAGGCCAATGATGGACCCGAGCAGGGTTGCCAGCAGCATTCGCGCCAGTACCACCGGCAAACTGACTATATTGTCGTGCGTGAATTCAGCCCAGAATTGTTCCCAGAATTGTTCCATGCCCGATAACGGGCATGGTGGGGTTTGGTTCCGCCGGGATTATTCGCTTACGGCTCACTCGGCCGAAGCCGGAGGAACTGTTTCAGTCGTCGCGGGCGGCAAGGAATTTTCGCCGTTCGGCGTGTTCTCATCGGGAGAAATGACGGCACCGTAGATTTCGACCAGCACCCAGACGGCCAGCGCCGCCGCGATACTGACCAGCAGCACCATGAGAACGGGCTTACCTTCACGTCCTTGCCTTGCCTCAGTCGGGTTGACCTGTTTCATGGATCAAATCCTCCTGTTGGTTGCAGCGGCTTTAAAACTGGCCGCTATAGACCTAATGGAAGGCTGGGAAATTGGTTCCAATTCAGCGAACCGCCACGCAGGCCTTGCGTGGGCGCTTCTCTAAACTCGCAGCTAATATGTGAGGGCAATGGTACGGTCGGTTGGAGTTGAACCAACGACCTCAGGAGCCACAATCCTGCGCTCTAACCAACTGAGCTACGACCGCGTACCTTTGTGTCGGCTGCGTGACGCTCTGGCGTCGCCGACAGGGGGTCACATACGGAGAATCGATCCATATTGCAAGTGATTATAGCTCTATTTTTTGAGAAATTCCCAATTGCGGGATTCTATATCAAATCCGGCTGATAAAGGTCACGGGCTGGTAACCATTCCAGATGACCGGCTGTGCACAACCGGGTTATTGGCCTGGGCCTGTAAAATTACCTTTCCCGTATTAACTAATGAAATAGAAAATGCGGCCCATATCCAATGGCAATGTGGACCCGCGCCCATAAGAGGCTTATTAACAGGGCGTTAACAAGCACTGCGGGCGGTCGAAAGAACAGGTAAGGACTGGTATGTCAGGATCATACCCCTTCATCGATATTGCCGCGCTGGATTCTATCCGCGAGGGCTTTGCAAAGGGCGATGCGCAGCTCGTGCTGACGCACGACCTGTCGGCAGTGCTCTGGGTCAATGGTCCCGGCGCAAAGCTTTTCGGCTTTGATCGCGTGGAAGACATGATCGGCGGAAGCCTTGACCTGCCCATTGCCACGCGCCGGCAGATTGCTTCGTCCAACAGCAATGCGGAGGGTGAGACCCGGACCATTTCCATTCGCCTCGGCGGTGGCCTGCGTTCCGACCTGACCCGTTTCAACGTTTCGCATATCGCACTTCCCGATGGCGTGTCCGGCCTGCTGCTGACGGCCAATGGCGAAAACACCAAGGCCGAAGCCATCATTTCCGGTCTGAGCGATGAAACCACCCATGTGGCCCTGATCGACGCAAACAGCCGCGTGATTGCAGCGAGCCCGCGTTTTGCCGCGCTTGAAATTTCTTCCGCCACGCTGGAAGACCTCGTCATCGAAGCCGCAGACGCGGCTGACCGCATCGTCAAGCGCCG
Source organism: Brucella sp. IR068 (assembly GCF_049065885.1). Lineage (NCBI taxonomy): Bacteria > Pseudomonadati > Pseudomonadota > Alphaproteobacteria > Hyphomicrobiales > Brucellaceae > Brucella > Brucella sp. IR068. The sequence goes on from NZ_JBAKHE010000004.1 coordinate 349,196, forward strand.
CATCCGCGCTGGAAGACATTCCGTACCGGGAGCGATTGCGCGGCTGACCGATACGCGCCCCATGCATCTCCTCTGCATTATCGGCGATGCGCCGGACGTCGTGCAGGCAGCGCCCGTTGCGCTGCCCGGCGAGGCCGAGGAGATACTCGAAGAGATGCTCCCCGAGCCTGCCGAGAGCGCGAACGTCGATATGGTCGAACAAGCTTCAGCCGATCAGCCGAAGCCCCGGAATTTCGTGTTCGATCAGGATGCACCTCCCGCGCGCTTCATCTGGAAGGTTGGACCGGATGGCGCATTCACCGAAGTGTCTCCGGATCTTGCGGCGACGATCGGGCCGAATGCAGCCGATGTCGTCGGACGCCGCTTTGCCGATGTCGCCAATGTCTTCGGCTTCGATCCGGATGGCAGCATTGCCGCCCTGCTCGACAAGCGCGATACATGGTCGGGAAAACGCCTGATGTGGCCGGTGGAAGGCACGGATCTGCGTGTGCCGGTGGAGCTTGCCGCCCTGCCCGTCTATTCCCGTGATCGGGAGTTCACCGGCTTTCGCGGCTTCGGCGTGGTCCGTCCGGCAGATGCGGAAAAGGACCCTGAAAAAATCGGTCTGGTGCTTGCAGGCGGAATTCCGCAAACGCGCAAGCCCGTCAGCGAGACCGTGGAAACGGTGACGCCTGTAGAAGACGACGACATTCTGGCGTTGAGCGAAGAAGTCGCCAACGACGACAGGCCTGTCGCCACGTTGCCCAAGCCGCCGCTCGATATTGCGCCGACGCCCGGCCGTCGCGAATCCGACAAAGTCATCAGCCTGCTGAACGCCTGCGCTCAGGAAAAAGTGGCGGCGGATCAGGCGCGCATCCTGAAGGAACGGGAGCGTGAAGAGCGCCCCGAAGGCGGTCTCACCAAAACTGAACGCAACGCTTTCCGCGAAATCGCCGACCGACTGCGCAAGCAGGGTCTCGCCAGTTCGCGGTCGACCAGCGAGGCGGGCGCGCTGTCGGAAGAGGCTGTTGCGGGCAGCCCGCAGCCGGTCGCCGTTGAAGAAGCGGCACTGCACATCCCCAGCCCGGCGCACGGCGATGAAACTGCCCTGCTGGCCAATCTGCCTGTGCCGGTCATCATCCATTCGGGCGATACGATCCACTACGTCAATCAGGCCCTGCTCGATTTGACCGGTTATGAATCGCTCGACGATATTCGCGGCGCGGGTGGCGTTGATGTGCTGTTCAACAGCGAAAGCGACGATGGCGAAACGCGGCAGGGCATGGTGCTGCGCCGCGCCGATGGCAGTGAAGAGCCTGTCGATGCGCACCTCAATGCCATTGCCTGGCGCGACGGCCGCGCACTCATGCTGAGCCTGATGCCGGTAGCAGCCCCCGCAGCACCCGCGCCGGTCGAAACCGCTGCCGCTCCGGTTGAAACGCCGGTGGCGATGGACAAGGATGAAGAAAAGCAAGCGCTGGCCGATCATGTCGAGGAACTGAAGACCATTCTCGACACGGCAACCGACGGCGTTGTCCTCATCGACCCGGAAGGCCGCATCCGCTCCATGAACCATTCGGCCTCGGCCCTGTTCGGCTATGACCGCGAGGAGACGGAAGGCAAGTTCTTCTCGATGCTGTTCGCCATTGAAAGCCAGCGCGCTGCGATGGACTATCTGCACGGTCTTTCCGGCAACGGAGTTCTGAGCGTCCTCAATGACGGACGCGAGGTGATTGGCCGCGAAGCCAAGGGCGGGTTTATTCCGCTGTTCATGACCATCGGCAAGCTGCCGCATACGCGTGGGTTCTGTGCCGTGCTGCGTGACATCACGCAATGGAAGCGCACCGAGGAAGAACTGACCAATGCACGCAAGGAGGCGGAGCGCGCCTCAAGCCAGAAGACGGAGTTTCTGGCACGCATCAGCCACGAAATCCGCACGCCGCTTAACGCGATCATCGGCTTTTCCGAACTGATGGCCGACGAGAAGTTCGGCCCTATCGGCAATGACCGCTATCGGGATTATCTGCGCGACATCAATCGTTCCGGCAACCATGTGCTGGCGCTGGTCAATGACCTGCTCGATATCTCGAAGATCGAAGCCGGCGCTCTCGACATGCAGTTTGAAGCGGTGTCGCTCAACGATGCCATCGCCGAAGCCATCGCGCTGATGCAGCCGCAGGCCAATCGCGAGCGCGTCATCATCCGCTCCAGCTTCCAGTCCAACCTGCCCGACATCGTTGCCGATACGCGTTCGATCAAGCAGGTCGCGCTGAACCTTCTGTCCAACGCGGTGCGCTTCACCGCGCCGGGCGGTCAGGTGATCGTGTCGACAAGCTACGAATTGAACGGCGATGTGGTGATGCGGGTGCGCGATACCGGCATCGGCATGACCAAATCCGAGGTGGAACAGGCACTGAAGCCTTTCCGGCAGGTCAACGCGCTGGAGCGGCGCAAGGCTGAAAGCGCCAAGGACTGGCGCAACGAAGGCACCGGCCTGGGCCTGCCGCTGACAAAAGCCATGGTGGAAGCAAATCGGGCGCAATTTGCCATCGATTCCACTCCGGGACATGGAACGGTGGTCGAGATCGCCTTCCCGCCGACCCGCGTTCTGGCGGACTGAGCCTCCTCAGCCCTTGCGCGGGCAAAAAAAAGCGCCGGACGAACCGGCGCTATCGGAATCTCAGAGACAAAAGGACACAAAAGCAATTCGCAACGGAGCACCGGAAACGGCAGCTCGATCATCACTCAGGTGTTGCCTTCCTTATCGCGTGAAGCCGGTTAACAAGGGCTTAAATTCCCCGTTTCGGGTTTACGCCTTGGTAGCCTCTGTAAAATCAGGGTTAATTTCCGCGCAGCAATTGATTAACCAACTGACATTTCCCGCCTGCTTCACCTGGCGAAACAAATCAGGGCGCGCTCTATCTCTTTGTTTTCGCCGCATTTATGCAGCATTCCATCTTTCCATTTGACTGAAAAATACTCTAGTTTACACCGTAACCTTGTTTCACTGATTGGATGGTTGATGCGCTGGCCCCGATTTACGCGCCTCATAATTGCGCTCGTCATTCTCTGCGCCGCGGCTGCAGCAACCTTGCTGGCTGTGGTGCCTTTCATCGTTTCCACCGATGCCATCCGTATCCGCGTTGCTCAGGAAATCAGTGCCTGGACTGGTTACAGCGTCGAACTCAAGCAGGCGCCCCGCCTGAAGGTTTTCCCTGTTTTGCGCGCCTCCCTGAACGGCGTGACGCTCAGCAAGCTCACCGATCAGGGCCAGAAGCCGCTCATGAGCGCGGATCGCATCGATGTCGAGCTTTCGCCGCTCGATGCCATCATGGGGCATATCTCGTTTTCCGAAACGCAGATCGTCCGCCCACATGTAAACCTCGACGGGCCGGTTTCGAATTTCTCGCAACTCCTTGACGCCATCGCCAATTCCAACGGGCGCCTTGGCACCGCTATCCGCGCGCAGCGCGCATTGCAGCAAAGCGGTTCCGGCGACAATGCGCTGGCCGCGCAGCAGGCCTCGCAGCCCTTTGGCCGCGTCGTGGTTCGCGACGGGACGATTGCCTTCAACCGGCCGGGCAGCGAGCCGGAAATCACCAGCGACGAGCAGATCACCAATGTCAGCGCAACATTGGAATGGCCGCGCACATCCAGCGCCGCGACGCTGAAGGGCAGCGCCAAATGGCGTGACGAGACTTCACAGTTCAGCCTGACCGCCGCGCAGGCACTGCCGCTGCTGGCAGGCGGCACATCGGATGTGACCGCGAGCCTCACCGCCAATACGTTGAGCCTCACCTTTCAGGGCAAGGCAAATATTTCCAAGGATCGTTTTTTCGAAGGCGCGCTGACGGCAAAAACGCCCTCGCTCAGCGGCGCGGTGCGCTGGCTTAGCCTGCGGCCTATGGCGGGCAGTGCGGAGATCGGCGCGTTTTCGCTGGAATCCACCATCACCGCGACACCGAAACGGCTCAAATTTGCTGACGTGGAAATGACCGCCAACGACAGCCCGGCCAAGGGCGTGATCGAAATCGGTCTGGAGCAGGCACAACCGGCGGTGACCGGCACCCTGGCCTTCGACAAGCTGGACCTTCGCCGCCTGTTTTCGGCCTTCATTCCGCTTCCCGACAGCGCCGCGCGTTCGCCGAGCGAGCGCGACAATGCCGACCGGGAGCTGGTCGACACAAGCTTCATCGACCGCGCGGAGGTCGACCTTCGTCTTTCGGCTCAGAACGCCACGGCGGGGCCGGTCAACATGACGGGCGTGGCCGCTGCCGTGCAGATACGTGGTGGCCGTGCCATCTTCGATATCGGCGACGCCAAGGCCTTCAACGGCATCATGCAGGCCAATGTCCAGATCGTGCGCGACCTGAAAAGCGCGAGCGGCGAATTGCGCTTCAACGCTTCGGATATCGACAGCTCGCAGTTCTTCACCGCAATGGGCTTCGAGAAGCCTTTCGTGAGCGGCAAGGGAAATGTTTCCCTGTTCATGAAAGGCCCGGCCAATCGCTGGTCCGGCCTTTTGACCAATGCGCAGGGCAATGTTTCCATCCAGCTCAACAATGGCCAGATGCAGGGCTTTGCCGTGCAGGATTTTCTCTCCAAGGCGCAAAGCCAGCGTTTTTTCGCGCTTGAACGCAAGGAGAATGTTGCACTTGCCTTCAATCGTCTGGATGTGAAGGCCAATCTTTCCGACGGGGTGGCGACGCTGGAAAATGCGCGCCTCGACACATCCGACGGGACGCTGACACTGGCAGGCATCGTGCCTTTCGTGGATCGCAGCCTGGCGCTGAGCGGCGAGGTCGTCTTCCCCAACGGCCAGCCGCAACAACAGCAACAGGAAGGCGGCACCGACGGCCAGAACAGCCAGCCGCCTGCCGAAGCCCCGCCCGCAAAGCCGCCGCTCAATTTCTTTGTCGGCGGCTCGTGGGACAGGCCCTTCATCTCACCGTCCTCGCCGGGAATGGGGCAATAATCCGGTTCCTGCATGCGGGGCGCGCTTACGTCTTTCGGTGATGCGGGCCATCCGAAGGCCCGAATTGACCGAAGGACCCATGGCCCGCAAAGTCGGTTCCCTCACTAAAGCAGGGGATCGCGCTCGTGCCGATACATACCCAGCCGGGACGCTATCCCGAACTTGATGCGTTGCGCGGACTGGCAGCGACCGTCGTCCTGATGCGGCATTTCGTGAACATCTGGCCCTATGATGCCATGGGGCCATACTTTTTCATTCTGCTTCGATCCCCGCTGCGGTTCTTTTTTGCCGCTCATGAAGCAGTCCTGCTCTTCTTCCTGTTGAGCGGCTTCGTTCTCACGCTGCCTTTCATGAACCATGCGCCATCTTATCCAGCCTATCTTATCCGACGCACCTGCCGCATATATCTGCCCTATCTCGTTGCGCTTTCGCTCGCGCTTGTCGGCGCCCTGTTTCTGAACGGGCCGATCCCGCAGCTCAGCAACTGGTTCAACCTCACATGGACCACACCGGTGACGCCGCAAACGATCGCGCAGCATCTGCTGTTCATCGGCGCCTATCCCAATGGCGAAGTGAACACGGCTTTCTGGTCTCTGGTTTACGAGATGCGGATATCCATCATATTTCCGCTGCTCTTCGCCCTCACCATCGCATTACGGCCAACAACGGCCATTGTGGTTGCTTTCGGGCTTTCCATTCTCGCAAATGGCCTTCGATCCGATCCCTATACGGGCGGCTGGTGGATAACCGTGCATTTTGCCAGCTTCTTCCTGCTGGGCAGCCTGATGGCGCAGAACCTGCCTGCCATTCAAAGCTTCTACCGGCGGCTATCAAACCGGATGGCGATCGCGATCAATATCCTGGCTCTGATACTCGTCACCTATGGAGCCGGGCCGCCCATGCTCAAAAGCTGGCTCGGAGACCTGACGGACTGGGCGACGATCACAGGGCTGGTGTGGGTCATGTTGCTTGCGGTTTCCAGCGACACGTTGCGCCGCTTCCTGCTCCTGCCCCTGCCGCAATTTCTGGGCCGCATTTCCTACAGCCTCTATCTCGTCCATGCGACTGTGCTTTTTGCGCTCGTGCATGTGTTTTACGGGCATGTCGCGCTGATTGCGCTGCTGCCGGCCTATCTTGTCCTGAGCGTGGGCGTCGCTACGCTGATGCACCGCTATATCGAGTTGCCGACAATGGCTCGGGGCAAACTTCTCGCGGCGCGGTTTGCCTACTGACCGGAAACGGCCAGCAGGCAGCCACCATTACCCGAGGCGGAATGCCGCCTGCTCATCGCGGCGGCGCTGCACTTCGCGGCGCTTGTTGACGATGGATGCGACGATGACGCCGGTGGTGACCAGCGCGATCAGGATCGTACAGATCGCGTTGATTTCCGGTGTTACACCCCGCCGCATCTGGCTGTAGATTTTCATCGGCAAGGTGCTTGCGCTCGGGCCGGAGGCGAAGCTTGCAATCACCAGATCGTCGAGCGAAAGCGTGAAAGCCAGCATCCAGCCGGAAACCACGGCAGGAAGGATCACCGGTAACGTTACCTTCATGAAAGTCGTGACCGGCGGTGCGCCGAGGTCCATCGCCGCTTCCTCCAGCGAGCGGTCAAAGCTCACCAGGCGCGACTGCACGACGACTGCCACGAAACACATGGCAAAGGTGATATGGGCCAGAACAATCGTCCAGAAGCCGCGGTCGAAATTCATCGCCACGAACAACAGGAGCAGCGAAAGGCCGGTGATGACGTCCGGCATGACAAGCGGGGCATAGACCATGCCCGAAAACAGGATGCGTCCTCGAAAACGCGTATAGCGCGTCAGCGCCAGCGCGGCGAGCGTGCCGAGCACGGTTGCCACGGTCGCTGAAAGAAACGCGATGCGCAGCGTTATCCATGCTGCCGCCATCAGCGATTCATTATCCAGAAGCCCCCGATACCATTTGGTGGAAAAGCCGGCCCAGACAGTCACCAATTGCGATTCATTAAACGAAAAGATCACAAGGATAACGATCGGCAGATACAGGAATGCAAAGCCGAGCACGACTGACGCAATATTGAAACGTGACCAATTGCTATTCATGGTCTATTTCCCCTTTTCCTGCGCACGTGCCTGAACTTGCTGGAATATGACGATCGGAATGATCAGGATGACCAGAAGGACAACGGCCACCGCAGAGGCCACGGCCCAGTCACGGTTGGAGAAGAATTCGTTCCAGATCGTCTTGCCGATCATGAGCGTTTCCGAACCGCCCAGCACGTCCGGGATCACAAATTCGCCGATGGCAGGAATGAACACTAGGAAGCAGCCAGCCAGCACACCCGCAAGCGACAGCGGGAAGGTAGTTTTCCAGAAGGCGGAAAATGGTGTGCAGCCCAGATCCTGCGCCGCTTCGATCAGCGAATAGTCCATCTTTTCCAGCGACGAATAGATCGGGAGCACCATGAAAGGCAGATAGGAATAGACGATACCGATAAAGACCGCCGTATCCGTATTCAGAATAGTCAGCGGCGCATCGATAATATTCAGCCACATCAGAAACTGGTTGAGCAGTCCTTCCGGCTTCAAAATGCCGATCCACGCATAGACGCGGATCAGAAACGATGTCCAGAACGGCAGGATCACCATCATCAAAAGCGTCGGGCGGATCGTCGTCGGCGCACGCGCAATGCCGTAGGCCATCGGATAGGCCACCAGCAAAGTCAGGAAGGTTGAAATCGCCGCGATGCGGACACTCGACAGATAGGCCTTGTAATAGAGCGGATCGTCGAGCAGCCAGAGATAATTGTCGAAGGAGAGCTGTTTGATCTTCGCCCAGTTCGCGGCAAGCCCTTCAGCGATCCCAAAGGTTGGAACATAAGGCGGAATCGACATCGCGACCTGCGACAGCGAAATCTTGAAGACGATGAAGAACGGGACGAGGAAGAATACCAGCAGCCAGAGATAAGGCACCGCGATGACGAGACGGCTGGCAATGGAAGCAATCAGCTTCTGCATGGGGCAATCCTCACGCTGTGAGCACCAGACCGGCGTCGGTATCGAAGGAAACCCAGACGCGCTCGTCATAGGTCAGCGGATTTTCGGTCCTGCGCACGGCGTTGAGGCTTGCGGCCTTGATCGTGCGGCCATTGTCCAGCCGCACATGGAACACCGTCATGTCGCCGAAATAGGCGATATCCCAAAGCTCGCCTTCCACCGCGTTTATCGAAGCATCGTCCGGCTTTTCGCGCGTGATCCGCGTCTTTTCGGGACGCACCGCATACCAGACCTTCTGGCCCGGATCGAGTTCTTCGCGGGTTTCCGTCTGGATATGAAAGCCGAATTTTTCCGTGGCGATCTCAGCCTCGCCATTGGTGGCTTTCACCACCTCACCTTCAATGATGTTCACATTGCCGATGAAGTCGGCCACGAATTTGGAGCGCGGCGCTTCATAGACTTCCGCAGGCGTCGCCACCTGCTTGATGCGCCCCTTGTCCATGACCGCGATGCGGTCGGCCATGGTCATCGCCTCTTCCTGATCGTGGGTGACGACCATGAAGGTCATGCCGAGCTTGACCTGCAGATCCATCAGCTCGAACTGGGTCTGCTCGCGCAGCTTCTTGTCCAGCGCGCCAAGCGGTTCGTCCAGCAGCAGCACCTTCGGGCGCTTGGCGACAGAGCGGGCGAGCGCCACGCGCTGGCGCTGGCCGCCGGAAAGCTGATGCGGCTTGCGCTTGCCATATTGCTCAAGCTTCACGAGCTTCAGCATTTCGGCCACGCGCGCATCGATTTCCGATTTCGCCATGCCGTCCTGTTTCAGGCCGAAGGCGATATTCTTCTCGACCGTCATGTGGGGGAACAGCGCATAGGACTGGAACATCATGTTGACCGGGCGCTTGTAGGGCGGGATGCCGCGCATGTCCTGGCCGTCCAGCGTGATGCGGCCCGATGTCGGCTCCTCGAAGCCCGCCAGCATGCGCATCAGCGTGGTCTTGCCGCAGCCCGAAGCGCCAAGCAGCGCAAAGAACTCGCGATTGAAAACATTGAGCGACAGATCATCGACGGCGGTGAAGTCGCCGAAAATCTTCGTCACATTTTCAAAAGAAATGAAGGGCTTGGCCGCAGGGTCGTTCCAAGGCGCAAACTTGCGGCGAAAACTGCCAAAAGATTCCATTCCGTTCCCCTATAAGCCTGCCGGAACCTGCATGAATATGCTGTTACAAGATTGAAAGCGGCCCCCTGATAAACAGCGAGCCGCTCTTCACGATTTTACCGGGCCTGCCCTCGGCAGGTATTACTGGCCTGTGACGATCTTGGTCCAGGCGCGTGTCACCACGCGCTGGGTCTTGGTGTCGTAAGGCGTCGGCACGAAGAGTTTCTTCATGACATCCTCGGTCGGATAGATTTCCGGATCGTCAAGGATTTCCTTTTCGATGAACTCCTGCGAAGCCTTGTTGCCATTGGCATAGAACACATAGTTCGAAGCCTTGGCGGCCACTTCCGGGCGCATCATGTAGTTCATGAATTCAAGCGCTTCCGGCACATGCTTGGCGTCTGCCGGGATCGCCATCTGGTCGAACCACATCAGCGCGCCTTCCTTCGGGATCGAATAGCCGATCTCGACGCCCTGCTTTGCCTTTTCGGCACGGTCGCGGGCCTGGAAGATATCACCCGAATAGCCGACGGCCATGCAGATATCGCCATTGGCCAGCGCGTTGATATATTCGGACGAGTGGAACTTGCGAATGTTCGGGCGGATCTTCAGATAGAGATCCTGCGCCTTCTGCAAGTCGTCAGGCGACGGGGAATTCGGGTCGAGACCCAGATAGTTCAATGCCGGGCGCAGCATTTCGCTGGCGGAATCGAGCAGGTAGATGCCGCAATCCTTCAACTTGGCCGACTGTTCCGGATCGAAAAGAACGGCCCATGAATCGATGGTGTCGGTGCCGAGCGCTTCCTTGATCTTGGCCTTGTTGTAGCCGATGCCGGTCGTGCCCCACATGTAGTTCACGGAATATTCGTTGCCCGGATCGTAGGTTGCCGCGCGGGTCGAAATTTCGTCCCACATGTTCTTGAGGTTCGGCAGCTTGTCCTTGTCGAGCTTCAGGAACACGCCTGCCGGAATCTGGCGGCCAAGGAATTCGCCCGACGGCACCACGAGGTCATAGCCGCTACCGCCTGCCAGAAGCTTCGTTTCCAGAATTTCGTTGGAGTCGTAAACGTCGTAGACGACCTTGATCCCGGTTTCCTTGGTGAAGTCCTTGAGGATGGTGTCGTCGATATAATCCGACCAGTTATAGATATTGACCACCCGCTCCTGTGCGCTCGCGGAAAATGTGGCAGCTGCGACAAGGCCCGTCACGACGGTCGTTGCCAGAAGGAAGGATTTAATCCCCATCATTTGCTCCAATCTGCACAATAAATTCCGGTGCAGGTTCAAGGTGGATATACGGTTTCTTTATTGCACTTTTTTAGATTGCGCCGCGTTCGTCAACAGGGTCGTGACAGGACGAACATAAAAATTGCATCGCAGCCCCCCGCCCCAACCGTAGGGCAAGGAGATTTGGGCTGTGCGGAGTCGAAAATGGTGGGGCTTGAGAACCGGAGCGGAGCGTAATTTGGGGTAGGTGAGCACCGAAAGCGAAAAGCCACGCCATTTGCAGGCCAGCAAAGCCGAAATATCGCGCCCTACTGGAAGTCGAAGGCAGAAAGCCCCGCCACCATCTCGTCCAGCCCGAGCGGTCGGGTCAGCGGCGGCTCGGCGCGGGTGATGCAGCCCTGTCTTTCGCACAGACGACAGGCAGGGCCGATCTCCGTATTGCCGGCCTTTGAAAGCGATGCGCCGTAGACCGTGTCGGCGCCAGCTTCCAGCGCACAACCAAGCAGCAACGCAGTGCGGCGCGGACGCTCGCTGAACGCGCCCTGCGGCCCTTCCAGCGTGCGGGCAATTGTCAGAAAGGCCGAGCCGTCCGGCAGTTCCACCGGTTCGACCAGTACCTGGCCTGCCTGGGCGAAAGCCGCATAGACCGGCAGCTTGGGACATTGCCCGCCGAAGCGGGTCGGAAAACCTTCCGCACCCGCAACGCGCAGGCGGTTGCCCGCATGGTCGATCTCCATGACGAAGAAGGGCAGCGCACTTGCCCCCTGCCGCTGCAAACTGGTCAGCCGGTTTGCCGCCTGCTGGAACGAGACCCCGAAGCGCGTGCGCAGCACGTCAACATCGTAACGCGCCCGCACGGCTGCATCGCGAAACTGGCGGTAGGGCATCATCAAGGCCTGCGCCGCATAACGCGCCAGCTCGAACCGCGCGATGCGCTTCGCCTCGCCCGATGACAGCTTCAAGCCTTCCGTTTCAGCACCGATCACCACCTGCATGCGGACAAGTGCTGCCTCCATGGCGATTTCCTGCAACTGATCGAAGGGCGACAGGCGCTCGGAAATGAAAAGCCGCTGCGAATGCCGGTCATAACGCCTGCGCCAGTTCGGCATTGTGGCAACCGGCAGCGTGCGAACCGTAATGCCGTGCTCGCGGCGCAACCAATCCTTCAGGGCGCTCGATAAATCGCCGTCCGGTTTAAGCAGGGTATAGAAACTCTCTGCCTCCTCCTCGATGCGCGGATAATGATTGACCCGCCGCGCCATCACATCGCGCACTTCATCGAGCGGCAGACGTGTGGCGGAAAGTTCCGCCCCGCTTCCCTCATGCGACAGCAATTGCGACAGATCAGACAAGCGTTGCTGCTGCTCGCGATAGGCGCGGTAAAGCTTCATGATGCCGACGGCGGCATTGGGCGCCGCCTCGCCGATCTCCACCAGTTCCTGATCGCCCGGCAGTTCGCCGGTCAAAAGCGGATCAGAAAACACTTCCTTAAGGCCCGTGATCGTGGAGCCGCTTTCTGCCTGGAGACTGTCGAGGTCGAGCTTGTAGACGCTGGCAAGCTTTAAAAGAAGCTGCACCGTCAGCGGGCGCTGGTTGCGCTCGATCAGGTTCAGATAGGACGGCGAAATGCCGAGCGCCTCGGCCATCGCCGTCTGGGTCAAACCGCGTTCATTGCGGATGCGCCTGATGCGCGGCCCGGCAAATATCTTGCGCTCGCTCAACTCGACCCTCCCGATCTTTACAATTCATGACAAGATAGATGCAAAGATCGACTTTGACAATATTTACAATTTTACACCTCTCGTCAGTCAAAACACCGACAGCATTACCTCAATTATGCGGCGGTTTTGTCGGTTTTTCTGGTGGAAACCGAAACACAATTGTAAATCTGGTCACAGAAAGAGCGCAGGAAAATTGCTCTTCCCGAACCAATTCAAAGTGTGAGGAGACACCGAAATGACAGATTTTTACAGCCTTATTCCTTCGGCACCCAAGGGTCGCTTCGACGGCATCCAGCGTGCGCATACGGCCGAGGACGTAAAAAGGCTGCGCGGTTCGGTGGAGATCAAGTATTCGCTGGCTGAAATGGGTGCCAACCGTCTGTGGAAGCTGATCCATGAGGAAGATTTCGTCAATGCGCTCGGCGCGCTTTCCGGCAATCAGGCCATGCAGATGGTTCGCGCCGGTCTGAAGGCAATCTACCTCTCCGGCTGGCAGGTTGCAGCGGATGCCAACACGGCTTCGGCCATGTACCCCGACCAGTCGCTCTATCCGGCAAATGCCGCCCCTGAACTGGCCAAGCGCATCAACAAGACCTTGCAGCGCGCCGACCAGATCGAAACTGCCGAAGGCAAGGGACTTTCCGTCGACACGTGGTTCGCGCCCATCGTTGCCGATGCGGAAGCAGGCTTCGGCGGTCCGCTGAATGCATTCGAGATCATGAAGGCCTTCATCGAGGCAGGCGCCGCCGGTGTTCACTATGAAGACCAGCTCGCTTCGGAAAAGAAGTGCGGCCATCTTGGCGGCAAGGTCCTGATCCCGACGGCAGCGCATATCCGCAACCTCAACGCGGCGCGTCTGGCAGCGGACGTGATGGGAACGGCCACGCTGGTCATCGCCCGCACGGATGCGGAAGCCGCCAAGCTTCTGACTTCCGATATCGACGAGCGCGACCAGCCATTCGTCGATTACGATGCGGGCCGCACGGCGGAAGGCTTCTATCAGGTGAAGAACGGCATCGAGCCATGCATCGCCCGTGCGATTGCCTATGCGCCCTATTGCGATCTGATCTGGATGGAAACATCCAAGCCCGATCTCGAACAGGCCCGCCGCTTCGCCGAAGCCGTGCACAAGGCGCATCCGGGCAAGAAGCTGGCCTATAACTGCTCGCCGTCGTTCAACTGGAAGAAGAACCTCGACGACGCCACGATTGCCAAGTTTCAGCGCGAGCTGGGCGCGATGGGCTACAAGTTCCAGTTCATCACGCTGGCCGGTTTCCACCAGCTCAACTACGGCATGTTCGAACTGGCACGCGGTTACAAGGACCGGCAGATGGCAGCCTATTCCGAACTGCAGGAAGCGGAATTTGCAGCCGAAGCCAACGGCTACACCGCGACCAAGCACCAGCGCGAAGTCGGCACCGGCTATTTCGATGCCGTGTCGCTTGCAATCACCGGCGGTCAGTCTTCGACCACCGCCATGAAGGAATCGACTGAAACAGCACAGTTCAGACCGGCTGCTGAATAACAGCCCGGCGACAAACAGGAGGAAGTTCCATGAATTCGCCAGCACGCGTCAAGGAAAGAGCAGAAGAACAATCTTCAAGCATGACCACGGATCAGCAGACCGTTATCCGTATGCTCGCCAACGATCTGCATCGCCTTAACTACACCGTCATGAAGGCGGTCGAGGCAGGCGTTTCCGTGGAACTGGTCCGCTCGGCCCGTCATCATGGCGGCGACGGCAACTGGGGYGATCTCTTGATCCCCGTCATCGTCACCCACGAGAAATGATGGCGCTCTCGACCATCGCCGTCGCCGCCATGTTCCTTCAYTTCGTGTGCCTTCGGCAGCACGGGAGCGGCGACGGCAACTGGGGYGATCTCTTGMYCCCCKTCATCGTCACCCACGAGAAAYGATGGCGCTCTCGACCATCTCCGTCGCTGCCATGCTCACCCATCTGGGTTTTGGCAGCGACACAATGTCCAAACGCGCGGTTGTCCGTAAAATTCGATGAAACGGACTTGATATACCACTCGCTTTATGGTCGGATTTCCTCAACTGACCTCCCCGGCTGGTCCTGCCAGTCGGGGCTTTTTTTGCCTCACGCAATCGAGACGCGGTGGCAACCGCCAATACAGCAATCTGAATCTTGACCAAAAATTCACCGAACCCCGACAAAGCGGCGTCCCATGCATTGACGCCGGTGCCTCATTGATGGTCCCTGCATCCCGGCCCGGTTTCTGTTTTCGGGTCGCCTGTAGATGGTTGGGGCGGATGCCGTAGCGCCTTGCCTCCAACCGCGGTTTGAACCGCCCCTTGCGGGGGCAAGGAATACGGAATTTTCATGTCTCTCCAATCTCTCATCGACAGCATCGCCACCAAGATCAACATCGATCCGCAGCTTGCCGAAAAGCTCGCCGGCTCGGTGTTTTCCGTGCTGCAGCACAGCGCGCCTGAAATCGGCAACAAGATTTTCGCGCTCCTGCCGGATGCGCAGCAGCTCGCCAGCGCCCACGACGTGCTCGCCAACAGCGCCGGCGGCATCATGGGTGCGTTGTCGGGCCTGATGGATAATGTGGCAGGCGAAAAGATGAGCGCGCTTTTGAAAGCTGCGGCCACGCTCCGCTCCAGCGGCCTTTCCAGCGACCAGATCACCGAAGCAGGCGGACAGGTAATCAACTATGTGCGTGACCATGACCCGCAATTGATCGACCAGTTGGTGGCGAATGTGCCCGCGCTGAAGGGCCATTTCGGCCTCTGACACATGGATTTTCTTTTGTGTGCGCTTTCTGCGACGGCGCACACAAAAGCTTGGCCAACCCATTTGTCATTGCGGCCGGTCACGGCTATCATGCCGATATCGAAATCATTTTCTGGTGATGGATGTCTGCTGATACGACGGAAAAGAAGGTTACGCGCGCGCCGCGTCGCCGTACGCCTGCCTATGTCAAATCTCTTCGCGGTGTGAAGAACTGGAAGCAGGCAACCGAATGGCTCGCCTGGCGCGACATCGAAGACATTGAATGCATTACCCCCGATCAAGCGGGGGTTGCCCGCGGCAAGATGATGCCGTCGAAGAAATTCACCTCCAATACCTCGCTGGCATTGCCCTCCGCCGTCTTCATGACGACGATTTCCGGCGATTATCCGGAAGACGGCTACGGCTTCCACTATCCGGAAGATGACGGCGACCTCAAGCTGATGCCGGATCTTTCGACCCTTTCGGCTGTGCCGTGGGAGTCCGATCCGACGGCGCAGGTCATCTGCGATCTGGTCTATCAGGATGGGCGCGCGGTGGAATTCACCCCGCGCAACGTACTGCGCAATGTGGTTGCCGCCTATAACAAGCGCGGATTGAAGCCCGTCGTGGCGCCGGAAATCGAGTTCTATCTGGTTCGCAAGAACCCCGATCCCGATTATCCGCTGACGCCGCCCGTCGGCCGTTCCGGCCGCGCCATTGGCGGTGGTCAGGGCTATTCGATTGCGGGCGTCAACGAATTCGACGAACTGATCGACGATATCTATCATTTCTCCGAAGGTCAGGGGCTGGAGATCGACACGCTGATCCACGAGGAAGGCGCAGGCCAGCTTGAAATCAACCTGCGCCACGGCGACCCGGTGGAACTGGCCGATCAGGTGTTCATGTTCAAGCGCACAATCCGCGAGGCGGCGCTGAAACACGACATGTATGCCACCTTCATGGCCAAGCCCATTCAGGGTCAGCCGGGATCGGCGATGCATATCCACCAGTCCATCGTGGACAAGAAGACCGGGCGCAACATCTTCACCAATGAGGATGGCAGCGAAAGCGAGGCTTTCCGCCATTTCATCGGCGGCATGCAGCGCCATGTGCCGAACGCGCTCGTCATGTTCGCGCCCTATGTGAACTCCTACCGCCGTCTGACGCCGGACGCTTCGGCACCGGTCAATGTCAAATGGGGCTATGACAACCGCACCACGGCTTTCCGCGTTCCGCGCTCCGACCCCAATGGACGGCGTGTGGAAAACCGCATTCCCTCCTCCGACGCCAACCCCTACCTTGCCCTTGCTGCGTCCCTCGCCTGCGGCCTGATCGGCCTTGTGAACAAGATCGAGGCGGAACAGCCTGCGACCACGAGCGTCAACACCAAGGAAATCGACCTGCCGCGTGGCCTCATCGACGCGGTGGAGCTGTTCGAGGAAGACGCCGAACTGCGCAATCTGTTCGGCAGTTCCTTCATGACCACCTATGCCGCCATCAAGCGCGCCGAATTCGAAACCTTCATGGAAGTCATCAGCCCGTGGGAACGGGAGTTTCTGCTGCTCAACGTTTAAGGGAGTAAGGGAGTAAGGGAGTAAGGGAGTAAGCAGATATGCGGGGGCGTGGCTGTGGCAATCAATTCTTATCGCGATATACTTGCGTGGCAACAAGCAATGGAGCTCGTGACGGTCATATACAAATCGACTGACACCTGGCCGAAAGAGGAAATTCATGGCCTTATCGGCCAGATTCGGCGCGCTGCCGTTTCCGTGCCAGCCAATATTGCCGAAGGTTACGGACGCGACACGCGCGGTTCCTACCAGCAGTTTCTGCGTATTGCTCAAGGCTCACTGAAAGAAGTCGAAACTCACTTGCTCATTGCTGAAAGGTTGGGTTTCATCAGAAGCGAGAAAATGGAACCCATAATGGCCAAGAGTGAAAGTGTCGGAAAACTGCTACGGCTTCTGATCCGCAAATTATCGGAAACCTGACATACTCCCCTATTCCCCTACTCCCTTAAACGGAATCGCCCATGCCCTACCAGTCCCCAATCTCGCCCGGCTATTCCTGGTACGAGGCGACCGTTCCGGACCGCCCGCAATATCCGGAGATGGATGGGTCGCGGCAGGCGGATGTCGTTGTCATCGGCGGCGGGTATACGGGGCTTTCGGCGGCTTATCATCTCGCAAGGCAGGGCGTGGACGTCACGCTGATCGACGGCGCGCGGTTCGGGGATGGGGCGTCGGGCCGCAATGGCGGGCAGTTCGGCACCGGCCAGCGCACATGGGCCGAAGACCTCGAAGCCCAATATGGCTTTGAACGCGCCAAGGCCCTCTTCGATGTGGCGGAGGAAGCCAAGGCCCATCTTCTCGCCTTTGCCGACCAGCACGGGATCGACATGGAATATGTGCCCGGCCAGATTTCGGTCGTGCACAAGCCGCGCTATC
This sequence comes from Brucella sp. IR068, assembly GCF_049065885.1. Taxonomy (NCBI): domain Bacteria; kingdom Pseudomonadati; phylum Pseudomonadota; class Alphaproteobacteria; order Hyphomicrobiales; family Brucellaceae; genus Brucella; species Brucella sp. IR068. Next base: position 366,416 of record NZ_JBAKHE010000004.1, read on the forward strand.
TGAAATCGTATGAGCGTCACGTCGAGCTGATGGCAAGCCGGTTCAACTATCCGCATCTGCGTCTGCTCGACCGTGGGGAAGCGGCGAGCCTGCTCGGGTCCGAACGGTATCATGGCGGCGTCTATGATGCGGGGACCGGCCACATTCATCCGCTGAAACTGCTGGTCGGAACCGCAAAAGCGGCGCAGGCGGCAGGCGCAAAACTGTTCGAAGACACCAGAGCCACCAAAATCAGCACGGCGAGCGGGCGGGTCGAGGTCGAAACCGATCGCGGAACCATCGTCGCGAAAAACGCCTTCATCGCCGTCAATGCTTACGGTGGGCTGCTGGAGCCGGTCAGCGCATCGCATGTCATGCCGATCCGCTCCTTCATCGGGGCGACGGTGCCGCTGGGCGATGACAGCCCGGTTATTCCGGGCGGTGAATCCATCGACGATTCCCGCTTCGTGGTGCGCTATTTCCGCCGCTCGAAGGACGGCAGGCTGCTTTTCGGCGGGCGCGAGGCCTATACCGCCGACAATCCGCGCGACATCAGCACTCATATTCGTCGCCAGATCGCCGAGATTTATCCGGCGCTGGACAATGTCGAAATCACCCATGCATGGGGCGGTTCGGTCGGCATAACCATGCCGCGCCAGCCCTTCGTGCGCGAGGTCATGCCGGGCGTCATTTCAGCAGGCGGCTATTCCGGCCATGGCGTCATGCTGGCCAACTACATGGGCAAGCTTTATGCGGAAACCCTGGCAGGCAATCGCGACAGGCTGAAACTGTTCGAAGAACTGCGCATCCCCGCCTTCCCCGGCGGTCGCACCTTCCGCTCGCCGCTCCTGTTCCTTGCCCTGTCATGGTATGCATTGATGGACAGGATCTAGGCCGGACTTCTTCACGAAAAAGGCGGGGTGCAGTCGGCACCCCGCCATTCTTACCATCGTCCGGTGCTTCATGTTCTACGCTACGATTGCACCTGCCTTCGCGGCCAGACGCTGATAGGTTTCCTCAACCACGTCCCGCACAGGGAGAATACCGCTCATGCACAACAGCGCATGGATGTGCTGGCGGGCACCTTCATAGCCCATCAACGGCGCATAGGGCTGCATGATGATATTGGCTTCCTCCGGATATAATTCCTGATATTCGGCAAAATTGGTAAAACTCCTGTAGCTGTCGCCGCGCATCAGGTAGGTCTCCACGGCAGCCCCTTCCGCCAGCACGGCATCATGGCTGTCGAGAACGATGTTGTAATAGTCGATCGGCTTGTCCATCGACACGCGCGCGATGCTCTGGCCGTTGACCAGATCCTTGACGCGGATCAGCACGTCATCGATGAGCAGCGCGTGGTTGGGCGAAAGATAAAGGTCGCGCTGCGGTGTTTTCCCGTCGATGGCATGGCGCCTGACGCGGATCGGCATCACGCTCTCGTCCCATTGCGTGCCGCCCTTTCTGTGGCTCTGCCAGCCGACCCACTTGATCGGGCGCGCGTCGCCCCGGACCGTCGTCACAAGATCGCCGACAGATAATGCCTCCACCGCCACCGGGCCGCCGGGCGTTTCGACCAGCGTTCCTTTCAGGAGACAATTGGCGCCGGAGCCTCCGCCGCCCCCGCCATGTCCGCCATGCCACCATTTCGTGCCCAGCGCCTGTGATGGACGGGAAGACACCGTTGCAGCAAACACGCCCAGCGCCGCAACCTTGGCGGCAGTGGCGGCTGTGAGGCCCAGAAAATGCCGTCGCGCACGACTGCGCGGCGAATGCCCGTTCTTGTCTGAAGACATGAATCCCTCCGCTCTTCTCGTTACGGCACCGGCCTGAAAATCAGCGTGGATTTCTAGCAAAGCACGATGCGCAGCTTCAAAATCCGAAGCGTCGTTCCGCGTTGCCCGGACCAGCGGCGCTTCGATGCTTTGCCCCAAGTTACGACTCCGATATTAGCCGATCCCGCCCCCGAAAAGATTCCTGCAATCAGGCCATAAGGCCTCTCGAATAGGTGTAGGTCCTACCGCTAAAGGTGAATTTTTCTGCCGTTGAGAGGCGTTGCCAGCGGTCATTCCTGCTGATCGAGGTTAAACGCTCCCCATGAAAGTGTGATTTGTAACGCGCGTGAAAATAGTATACCCCCCTATTCTAAAAAGGGAGCGTTTCCATGAGCACGCATCACCATGCCGACCATTCCGTGCGTCATCCAGTCTCCGGACACGACCATGTCTTTCTGGGAGAAAACCACCGGCGCAATGAAAAGCGGACCTGGCTCGTTATCGCCATCACGGCGACGATGATGATCGTGGAGATCATCGCCGGAAACCTTTACGGCTCCATGGCACTCACCGCCGACGGCTGGCATATGTCCACCCATGCTGCGGCGATGCTGATCGCGGCCCTCGCCTATGTTTATGCACGCAAACACGCGCATAATTCGCGGTTCACCTTCGGCACCGGCAAGCTCGGCGATCTGGCAGGCTTTGCCAGCGCCATCGTTCTGGCGCTGATCGCACTCCTGATCGGCTGGGAAAGCTTCTGGCGGTTCAGCGCACCGGTCAACATCGGCTTTCAGGAGGCCATTCTGGTCGCTGTCATCGGGCTGGTCGTCAATCTAATCTGCGCCTGGCTCCTGAGGGACGACCATTCGCACCACCATAGCCATCATCACCATGAACCGGGCCACGATCATCATCACGGTCATGACCAGAACCTGCGCGCCGCCTATATGCATGTGCTCGCCGACGCACTGACATCGGTGCTTGCCATCGCGGCGCTTCTGCTGGGCAGTCTTTATGGATGGCTTTGGCTTGACCCGGCGATCGGCATCGTCGGTGCGGTGGTGATCGCACGCTGGTCGTGGGGGCTGATCAAGGACACCGGCTCGACCCTGCTCGACTACCTGCCCGATGGAGAAGACCTGCCGGACGAGATCGCCGAAATCATCAGCCGCGAGGGCGGGGAGATCGCCGACCTGCATGTCTGGCAGCTCGGGCCGGGCCATCACGGCGCCATCGTTTCCATCATCGCGGAGGAGCCGCGAGCGCCGTCCTATTACCGGAACAAGCTTGCTGCAATCCATGATTTGTCGCATGTGACGGTGGAGGTTGAACCGCGCACCGCGTGAATGCCAGCAACATTGCCATGAAGGACCGAAGCGCTCATGACCCATACCATCCGCGAGAAGCAGAAGCTCATCAACCGCGTGCGCCGCATTCGTGGCCAGCTGGAGGGCGTGGAACGGATGCTCGAAGACGAGAAGGGCTGCGCGGAAGTCATGCAGGTGATTGCGGGCGTTCGCGGCGCGGTCAACGGGCTGATGGCGGAAGTGATCGAAGACCATATTCTCATGCATGTGGCCGATGGCGCCCTTCCGCAAAAGGAGCGTGATGAAGGCGCAGGCGAACTTGTCGACGTGGTTCGCGCCTATCTGAAATAAACCACATGTTGACATGCGCCCGAAGCAGGAATAGCTAGACAGCATGAACAAAGCACGCATCAGCACCCGGTCTTATTACGCCCCGCGCACATAGCGGCGGGTTTGCTTTGTCATAGTTCAACCGCCGCATTGCCAGCGGTTGAGTTTCAAGGACAGCGCCTCTGGCCATGCGGCCCTTAAGAGGTCAGTCCATGTCTCGCGACAGAAATCAGCATACGAAAATCGGCATTATCGGCTTTGGTGCATTCGGGCAGCTTATTGCCCGTCACCTGAACCCGTATTTCCGGCTCTATGTTTACGATCCTGCCGCAGAGCCGGAACAGACCGCACTTGTGCACGGTGTTGCCCTGGCCTCCGTGGAGCAGGTTGCGGCCTGCGATATCGTCATCCTTGCAACGCCGGTTGCAACGCTCGAAAGCGTGGTGGATAAGATCGCTCCGCATCTTTGCCCCGGCGCGCTCGTTCTGGACGTAGGCTCGGTCAAGGTCGGGCCTGCCGACATCATGCGGCGTGGCCTTCCCGCGCATGTCGATATCGTCGCCACGCATCCGCTGTTCGGTCCGCAAAGCGCGCGCCACGGCATTGCCGGACTGAAAATCGCCATCTGCCCCGTGCGCGGCACGCGCTTCCACCGCGTTGCGGCCTTCCTGAAAAAGAATCTTTCCCTCAATGTCTTCATAACGACACCGGAGGACCACGACCGCGAGGCGGCGATGGTTCAGGGCCTGACGCATCTGATCGCCCGGGTTCTGGTGCAGATGGAACCATTGCCAACCCGCATGACGACGAAGAGCTTCGATCTTCTGATGCAGGCGGTCGGCATGGTGCGCCACGATGCGCCGGAAGTATTTCAGGCGATCGAACACGCCAACCCCTATGCTCCGCAGGTGCGAAGGCACTTCTTCGCACTGGCCGATCAGATCAATGAGGAGCTGGCGCGCGCGCACCCGATGCCTGCCAGAGAGGAGGCTGCATAATCGCATCCCCCCGACAAATGCCGCTACAGGGGCATTTCGGAAGTCTGCTTGACCGTCTGGCTCGGCACGTCGGTCTTCAGGTTCTGAACGCCCTTGATCCGGCTCAGATATTCCGACTGGAAGCGGCGGTAATCCTCGATATCCGCCGCGACCACCCGGATCATCGCATCATAGTCGCCCAGCATGAAATAGCATTCGAGCACCTGCGGCAGCTTCAGGATTTCCTTGGCGAAGGTCTGCAGCGTCTCCTCGTCCTGCTGGTCCAGCCGGATGCGCGTGAAGAAAGTCAAACCCTTGCCGACCTTGGCCGGGTTCAACACGGCGACATAGCGGTCGATCACGCCCGCCTCTTCCAGAAGCTTCACCCGCCGCAAGCAGGGCGAAGGCGACAGGCCGACCTCGCGTGCCAGATCATTATTGGCAATGCGGCCATCGCGCTGCAGCACGCGGAGAATCCGTTTATCGATCTCATCCAGCTTCATTGGCTTTGAATTCCATTTATGGCGATATCTGTGGCATTTCCTGCCAAACATTGGCGCAAACCGGCGTAATTCGCAACCAAATTGCCGAAGAGAACGGTTATAGTTGCGAAACCTCTCAAGAAAGCCCGCAAGAGACTGACCAAGGGGCGGCCGCGAACCAGCGGCCAGCCACAGTATCTTGCAGCCAGATGAGACGCCCGACGCTGCACAAGCGCCGCCAAACAACCAGACAGAGCGCACCGCTCCAGCAGGAATTCTATGGATATTTCACAGGCCTATGCGCCTCAAAAAAGCAGATCCGGGCGCGGCTCGGAATTCCGTCGCGGGGCCGCAGCCGGTCTGCCGGTTCTGCTTGGCATCATTCCCTATGCGCTGGTGCTGGGCGCGCAGGCGGCTCAAAAAGGCCTCAGCATCGTGGAAGTGCCGCTGATGACCGGACTGAACTTTGCAGGCGGGTCGGAATTTGCGGCCATCCAGCTCTGGACCTCACCGCCGCATGTCCTGCTGATCGTCGCCATCACCTTTCTGGTCAACAGCCGCCACCTGCTGATGGGCGCGGCGCTGGCCCCGTTCATCCGCCATCTGCCCAAGCGCAAGGCATTCGCCAGCCTGTTTCTGATGTGCGATGAAAGCTGGGCGCTCGGCCTTGCCGACGCCAAACGTCGCCAGTCGAAGGGCGTCAATCCGGCCTTGAGCCTCACCTTCTATGCCGGCGTGGCGATTCCTTTCTACCTTGCATGGGTTTTATTCACCACGCTGGGTGCGGCCTTTGGGCCGATGATGGGAGACCTGCGCCCCTATGGTTTCGACATGGCGTTTCCGGCGGTATTTCTGGTGCTGCTGGCGGGCATGTGGAAAGGCTTCGCGGCCGCGCGGCCCTGGCTGGTCAGCCTTGTCGTGGCCGCACTGACCTATCTCACCATTCCCGGCGCCTGGTATGTCGCCGCCGGGGCCTTGTCCGGTCTCGTTGCAGCCTATCTGCTGGCAGGTGAAGAATGATCGATCCGTTAGCTGTTCTGACCATCGTCCTGATGGCAAGCGTCACCTATCTCACGCGGATCGGCGGCTATGTGCTGCTGCGCAACCGTACGCTCAGCAAACGTGCGACGGCGGTGATGGAAGCAGCCCCCGGCTGCGTCCTGATCTCGGTCATCGCGCCCGATTTCGTGTCGGACAAGCCTGCCGACCTGATAGCGCTCGCGATCACCATCTTCGCTGCAACGCGCTTTTCCATGCTGCCGACCGTGCTGATCGGCATTAGCGCGGCGGGGCTTTGCCGCTATTTCATCGGATAGTGGCGCTCCAGTTCAGTGCAAGTGCTTCAGCTTGTCGGGATTGCGCACGACATAAATCCCGACGATCTTTCCTTCTTCGATATCCAGCGCCGTTGTCTGGATTTCTCCATCGGCTTCTTGCGTGATGAAGCCGGGCAACCCATTGATGAAAACCGTGCGCAACAGCGTGGACTGGTTGCCGCTGAAATAGGCGGCCAGTTTCTCGTGGGTCTTCATCACCTCGTCGAAGCCGAAAACAGGCTTCGGGAAAGCCGGGCGCTTGCCGCCGCCATCGGCATGAAGGTTCACATCTGCCGCCAGCATCGCACCAAGCGCTTTCATGTCGCCGCTGCGCGACGCCGTGAAAAAGGCCTGCGCCAGTTCGAGCCCGCGCTGCCTGTCGACCTGAAAACGCGGACGCTCCTCGCGCACATGCTTGCGAGCCCGCGCCGCAAGCTGGCGGCAGGCTGCGGCATCGCGCTGGATGGTCCGCGCTATCTCGTCGAAATCCAGCCCGAAGACGTCGTGCAGCAGGAAGGCCGCACGTTCCAGCGGCGAAAGACGCTCCAGCGCCAGCATCAGCGGCAGGGTGACATCGTCATCCGCCTCTTCTTCCACAACCGGGTCGGGAATCCACGGCCCGAAATAGGTTTCGCGCTGGTTGCGCCCGGATTTCAGGAAATCGAGGCATAGACGGGTGACAGTGCGGCGCAGGAAGGCTTCCGGCTCGCGCACCTCGCTGCGGTCGGCGTTCATCCATCGGATGAACGCCTCCTGCACCATATCCTCGGCATCGGCGACCGAACCCAGCATACGATAGGCAACGCGGATCAGTTTCGGGCGCAGCGGATCGAAGCTTTCGGCTGCATCGCCTTGTGAGGATATGTCGGTCATCAGACGGCTGCCTTTGCGACAGGCTGCTTGGTTTCGGGTTCGAACCAGAGATTGAAGCCGACCGCCATGCGGTTCCAGCCATTGATGATGTTGATCATCAGCGTAAGGTTCACCTGTTCTTCCTCGGAGAACTGTGCCTGCATGGCGCGGCGTGCTTCTTCCAGATCGTGGCCTTGTGACAGGCGGGTCAGCGCGTCGACCCAGCCCAGCGCCGCACGCTCGCGCTCAGAATAGCACGGTGCTTCGCGCCATGCCGACAACAAATAGATGCGCTGTTCGGTCTCGCCCAGCGAACGCGCCTCGACCGTATGCATGTTGATGCAATTGGCGCAGGCATTGATCTGCGACGAGCGGATTTTGACGAGTTCGATCAGGCTCGCTTCCAGACTGGAGGCGATGGTCATCGAAGCGGCCATCCAGGATTTCATCGTGGCGGGGGCAACGTTGAACGGGTTGAGCAGAGGGGTCATGGTATCGTTCCTTTTGGTTGAAGGGCTTTCGATAGACATGACGAGCGGGCAATGCCGAATGTGACATGAGACAGAAAAAAATTTGAGCGCCTGGCGTTCTGGCGCTTATGCGATGGAGCAAGTCTCCCCCGTAGAGCGACGAAGGAAAAGACGCACGAGCAGGCCCCACGATCGGCATTGCATGTTTTGACTGGACAATTGGACTGCTGCATCTGGATGTTTACGCGGGTCTCCTCCCCGTTGCGATGGTATCTCCCTTTCGCTGTTCTCTTCGCACCTGCCGCCACCTTCCCGGCTTTTCATTGCCCGGCACGCTGCTTCGCCCCCGCCTCTTTCTCCGTTTCCCAATCCGTCCCTCCTTTCCTGTTATCCTCGGCCCGATCTCCTCACCGTGTCTCCCCTTCCTGAAACAACAGTTGCGTTCCTCGTGATGCCGGGCGGCAAAGAACATTTTTTGCGCTCCGGTGCTCGCGTATCCTTAACCCCGCTCCCCTCCGTGCTCGAAAATCGCTCTGTTCGCCACGACCTGATGAATGTGCAACTGTAGTGCTAGCTTTTCACCCGCGTTGACAACATACCAACTGGTCGGTATTGTTTGGAGAACAAGGCGGAGATTGCATCGGAAAGCCCGGCTTGCATTTGAAGTGATGTTGAGGAGGAACCATCATGACGAAAACGCCTTCCAGCGGCGACAGTCCGCCACGTCCTATCATCACCGCATTTGAAAATTCTCCCGATCGCGGCCGAGGGATGGCGCGGGACATGCCCGTTCGATGGGCGCTTGAAGAGACCGGGCGGGACTATGATATGCGCCTCGTCTCGTTTGAGGCGATGAAAGCCCGCCCCCACCTCGATCTTCAACCCTTCGGGCAGATACCGACCTATCAAGAGGGCGATCTGGCGCTGTTTGAATCCGGCGCGATCGTGCTTCATATCGCGGAGCAGAACCCCGGTCTTCTGCCGGATGACGCCAATGGCCGCGCACGCGCCATCACATGGATGTTCGCTGCGCATAACACCATCGAACCGGTAATCGTCGAACGGGAAATGGCCGGTTTTGTCGAACGGCAGGAAAGCTGGTACGAGCAGCGCATGCCGATCGTGGAAGCGCGTATCCGCAAAAGACTGGACGCACTTTCCGCCTGTCTGGGCGATAATGACTGGCTTGAGGGCGCATTCAGTGCCGGTGATCTTTTGATGGTGTCCGTACTGCGGCGGCTGAAGAGTTCAGGCATATTGAACGACTATCCGAACCTTGCCGCCTATGTCGCGCGCGGGGAGGCACGCGCGGCTTTCAAGCGCGCATATGACGCCCAGCACGCGGTTTTCCTCGCCGCATCGAAAGATTGAGCCTTTCTGCTGCCATCTATCCGCAGTCGAGTTCGCTCAATATCCATTCCCTGAATGCGCGGATTTTTGGCGTGGTGCGGCGGGATTTGGGATAGACCAGCCAATAGGCGCGACCATCGTCGCCGAGAATGTCGAAGGGCTGGATAAGCTGGCCGGTGGCGATTTCCATCTGGTGGAAAGCGGGCGTCAGGATGCCGACGCCCTGCCCTGCGGCAGCCGCCCGCCCTTCAATGTGCTGCGCTCCAAGCCGGTTCTGCGTATTGCCCGGTAATTGCGGGTTTTCGATCCCCGCCGCCTCGAACCAGATTTTCCACCAGGGGTCGCTCGCGTCGATGATCTTGAGCCGTAGCAGGTCGGCAGGTTCCTTCACCCCGCCGATGGTTGCGGCCAGAGCCGGGCTCAGCATCGGCGTGAAACTCGCCTTGATGAGCTGATGCGCTTCCAGTCCCGGCCATTTGCCGAAGCCGCTTCGGATCGCGATATCGACATTGGTCGTCGCGAAGTCGATCAAGCTGTCGGACGTGTCGAGCCTGACCGCAAGCGATGGATGCCGCATCTGGAACGAGCCGAGCCGATGCGCCAGCCAGTTGGCGGCAAAGGTGGCCAGAACGCTGATCGACAGGGTGCCCTCCGCATCCTCCCGCAGGCTGGCAAAGGCATTGCGCATCGTCTCGAAGGCTTCCGTGATGGAAGGCGCCAGACATTTGCCAAGTTCCGTCAGTTCCACCTGTCGCGGCATACGCAGAAACAGGGGCGCGCCGACGCGCTCCTCCAATATCTTGATCTGATAGCTGACCGCAGCCTGCGTCATGCCCAGCTCCGCCGCAGCGCGGGTGAAACTTGCATGGCGGGCGGCGGATTCAAAAACGCGAATGGCCGATAAAGGGGGAAGCGCTGTCGTCATGATGCATAAGTTTTCCTTATGCACACTACTCGATGTTCGATTGGAAAACAAAGGTTTTCCGGCGCATAGCTATAGGCAGAATTTAACAGGCGGCTGCCTCCCACAGCCGCTTCATCCGATAGGTGAGATCATGAAAAACCTCGATTCTGCCTGCACGACCGCCACGGCCTCCGCGATCAGCCACGCAACGGAAAGCGGCTGGAGCGCGCTGTTTTCACGCCTGTTTTCGTTCAGGCGCACCCGTATCACCATCAACGAATATTCGCCGGAATATCTCTTGCGGGATATCGGCATCGGTGATGGGCGCACGCAATATTATTCGCGAGACGGGCATAAGCTGCCCGAATGGCGGTGACCCCTGTCACGCGCTGATGACGGCAAAGCCGCGCGCCTTGAGGCCGCGACGGTCCTCGTGGAGATTGCTGACGAGGCGGCTGCGGCTTCCGTCCAGATGCGCGCCCATCAGCGCCGTCGCCTTTTCGGCATTTCCTTCGCGCACCGCGTCGAGAATGGCGCGGTGTTCGGCCCATGCGCGGGCGAGCGCCGCCTCGTCGCGCACCTCCAGCCAGCGCGCCCGTGAGAGGCGCTGCATGGCATCGCGCACGCCACGGCTGAGAAACTCGTTGCCGGAAAGCCGCGCCAGCTCGATATGAAAATCCATGCCGATCCGGTGCCATTCCTCGCGCGAGGTGTCGGCGTCGCAACTGTCCAGCATGGCCGCAATAGGCTCCACGCCGCTGCGATCTTCCAGCGCGCAGGTCAGCTTTAACGCGGCGATTTCCAGCGCCTCGCGATAGACGCCGATCTGTTCGATCTCGCCGAGATTGATTGGCGAAACCGTCCAGCCGCGCCCTTCGCGGCAGATCAGCCCCTCCGCTTCCAGCCGCAGAAGTGCCGCCCGGATCGGTGTGCGCGAGGCGGCAAACTGCGCCTCGATCCAGCGTTCGGTCAAACGCTCGCCCGGCCCCAGTTCCAGGCCGAGGATCATGTCGCGAAGCTGCGTTTCAACCTGCCTCATCTGTGACATCGGCAACCATTCTCCGTTTTAAGGCAGCGCCCCGATTGACAAGTCGTTTCGACAGGCGCATTCATGCATACCGTTTTGGTATCCCAAAATGGAATACATTGCAATCGCGAGATATGACATGAGCACCGCCCAAGCCGCTGCCGACGATGAGACCGCAGCCTGCCAGGAAAATGTGACCGCCGAAGACAACCCGGAACGCTACTGGAAGCAGAACCTGCTGATCTGCCTCCTCGGTTCCTTCACTACGCTCATAGCCATGTCGCTCCTCCTGCCCTTCCTGCCGCTCTATGTGGAACAGCTGGGTGTCGCGGATCATGCGGCGATCGTGCAATGGTCGGGCATCGCCTATGGCGCGACCTTTCTGGCCGCAGCCTTCGTCGCGCCGCTGTGGGGCAAGCTCGGCGACCGTTACGGACGCAAGCTGATGCTGATCCGCGCCAGCCTCGGCATGGCCATCGCCATGTCGCTGATCGGCATGGTGACGAGCGTGTGGCAACTGGTGGCGCTGCGCCTGTTCGTCGGCATTGCGGGCGGCTATTCGTCCGGCTCCATGATCCTCGTCGCCACGCAGACGCCAAGGGAAAAAACCGGCTGGGCGCTGGGCGCGCTTTCTGCGGGCATCATGGCGGGCAATCTGGCAGGCCCGCTGCTCGGCGGCGCATTGCCGCCGCTGATCGGCATCCGCGCAACCTTCTGGCTGGCGGGCGGCGTGATCTTTCTCACCTTTCTGGCCACGACATTTCTGATCCGCGAAGAGCGCAAGCCGCCCAAGCCGACGAAAGAGCAGAAGGCGGAATCCATCTGGGCAGCCGTTCCCGACAGGAAACCGGTTATCGCCATGCTGGTGACGGGCATGCTGCTGCTTTTCGCCAATATGTCGATAGAGCCGATCATCACCGTCTATGTGATGCAGTTGATGGACGACCAGACGAAAGTGACGCTAATTTCCGGCGTGGTGATGGCGGCTGCCGCACTCGGCAGCATCCTGTCGTCATCGCGGCTCGGTCGCCTTGCCGACCGCATCGGCCATACGCGCGTCATCATCGGCGCGCTGTCGATTTCCGCACTCCTGTTGATCCCGCAGGCCTTCGTGACCGAAGCCTGGCAGCTGATCGGCCTGCGCTTTCTGATGGGGCTGGCACTGGGCGGCCTCCTGCCCTGCATCAGCAGCGTCATAAGGCACAATGTCCCCGACCGTGTGGCGGGCGGCATTCTCGGGCTTTCCGTCTCGGCGCAATATGTCGGCCAGGTTGCCGGGCCGGTCGCGGGCGGCTTTGTCGGCGGTCACTTCGGCATGCGCTCCGTGTTTCTCGGCACATGCCTGATCATGATGCTCGGCGCATTTTATAACTGGACCGTGCTGCGCAGGAACCCGTAATTCTGTCATGGACCGAATCCCCCAACCATGGCGGAACCAGCATGACAGCACATATCTTCACGCCCTTTGAAACGCTCGCCGAAAGGCTGCTGCCTCATGCGCTCGAACATGGCGAGGACGGGTCGCACGACCTGTCCCACCTTGCCCGCGTCTGGAAGAATGCAGCCGCCATTCAGCGTCATGAAGGCGGCGATGCGGAAGTGCTTTGCGCCGCCGCCCTGCTGCATGATTGCGTGAGCGTGGAAAAGAATTCGCCCGACCGAAACCGCGCTTCGCGTCTGGCGGCAGAAAAGGCGACGGGGCTGCTGCGCGATCTCGGCTGGAATGAAGCGAGCATCGGCCTTGCCGCCCACGCCATCGAGGCGCACAGTTTTTCGGCGAATATCGAGCCTGTCACGGTGGAAGCGAAAATATTGCAGGATGCCGACCGGCTCGATGCCATCGGCGTCATTGGTGCAGCGCGGTGCTTCTACATTGCGGGCCGCATGGGCAGTGCGCTTTACGACTGGCGCGACCCGCACGCCGAAAACCGCCCGCTGGACGACAAGCGTTTCGCGCTCGACCATTTCCGCACGAAACTGTTCGGCCTTGCCTCCGGTTTCAAGACGGAAACCGGAAAGCTCATGGCAGCCGAACGGCACAGGCGGCTGGAAGCCATCTTCGATGACTTCCTCGCCGAAGCCAACGGCTAGATTGGTAGATTGTGGTTATGGTGAGCATGAGCACCGGAGGCGCAAAACAACGCCATTTGCAGGCCGCCAGAGCTGCAATCTCAGATTGAGTAACCGCCGTCGATATTGAGTGCCGTCCCCGTCACCATCGACGCGGCGTCCGAGGCCAGCCAGAGAGCGGCTTCCGCCACATCGTCGGGCGTCGAGAACCGGTCGAGCGGAATGGTCGCCTTGAGCGCTGCCCGCGCTTCCGGCGTATCCTCCTCCAGAAACAGCTTCAATGCCTCACCCTCGCTTTCGGCAGGGCAGATGCAGTTGACGCGGATGTTCTTTTCCGCCAGCTCCAGCGCCATGGCCTTGGTCGCGCTGATGATCCAGCCCTTGGAGGCGCTGTACCAGACCAGCCCCTTGCGCGGACGCAGCGCAGTTGCGGAAGCCGTGTTGATGATGACGCCGCTGCCCTGATGCTCCATGATCGGCACCACGATCTGGGTCGAATAATAAAGCGCCTTCATGTTGACCGCGGCGATCAGATCGAAATTGTCCTCCGTGACTTCCGTCAGCGGCATGTTTCGATGTGTGAAACCGGCATTGTTGATCATGATGTCGATGGAGCCGAATGCTTCAAACGCCGCGCGCGCCACGCGCTCCATGTCGTCCTTGCGCGAAACATCGGCCTGCACGGCAAGGCCGTTCTTGCCGATCTCGGCGAGTTCATCCTCAACATGCTTCACGTTCACATCGGCGAGAACGACCTTGGCACCCTCGGCTGCAAATCGGCGCGCCATGCCTGAACCGAAGCCCGAACCGGCGCCGGTGATGATTGCGACCTTATCCTGCAGCCTCTTCATGTCATTCTCCTTTGGCATAACCAAGATACCGTCCAACTTGGCCAAATCACTTGAATCCAGATTGTTTGTTCCAATATGGCCTTAAGATGAACATGTCATGTGTGCACAAGCCGTTAATCCGTCAATTATCGCAGGATGCTTTCACTTTCGCGGGAATGCGGCATTGCGACTGTTGAATTTAAATCGATTAGATAATAGACAAGGGCAGCGTTAAAATCGCATGCTGCCCACAGGCAGACTGATTTGCGCAAGAAGAGAAGAGAGCGATAGATGACCAGCCAGACAATTCCGGTAGAGCCCTTCGACTGCATCGTGTTCGGCGGTTCCGGCGATCTTGCCGAACGCAAGCTCATCCCGGCGCTGTATCAGCGTCAGCGTGCAGGCCAGCTCACCGACCCGACGCGCATCATCGGCGCATCGCGCAGCGCCATGACGGATGACGAATACCGGCAGTTCGCACGCAATGCCATCCATGAGCATGTGAAGCCAGAGGAAGTCGACGAGAAGGAAGTCGACGGGTTTCTCGCCCGCCTCAGCTATGTGGCTGTCGATGCCAAGTCGGAAGAAGGCTGGGATGCACTCAAGACCCTGATCGGCAAGAAGCCGGAAAAGATCCGCGCTTTCTATCTCGCCGTCAGCCCGACGCTGTTCGGTGATATCGCCACTCGGCTGAAAGCGCATGGGCTAATCACCCGCGACACGCGCATCATCGTGGAAAAGCCGATCGGTCGCGATCTGGAATCCGCCATGGCGCTCAACGACACGCTCGGCAGCGTTTTCCGCGAAGACCAGATTTTCCGCATCGATCACTATCTCGGCAAGGAAACCGTGCAGAACCTGATGGCGCTGCGCTTTGCCAATGCGCTTTATGAGCCGTTGTGGAACTCCGCCCATATCGACCATGTGCAGATCACCGTCGCCGAAGCGGTCGGCCTGGAAGGACGCGCCGGTTATTACGACAAGGCGGGCGCGCTGCGCGACATGGTGCAGAACCACATTCTCCAGCTTCTCTGCCTTGTTGCGATGGAGCCGCCTTCATCGGTCGAAGCCGATGCGGTCCATGACGAAAAGGTCAAGGTTCTGCGCTCCTTGAAGCCGATTACCAATCTCAATGTCGAAGATGTGACGGTGCGCGGCCAATATCGCGCCGGTGCCTCGGCGGGCGGGCCGGTGCGCGGCTATCTGGAAGATCTGGAAAGCGACACCAGCAATACCGAAACCTTTGTGGCGCTGAAGGCCGAAATCGCCAACTGGCGCTGGGCTGGCGTACCCTTCTACCTGCGCACCGGCAAGCGGCTTGCCACGCGCGTTTCGGAAATCGTCGTTACCTTCAAGCCGATCCCGCATTCGATCTTTGGCGAAAGCGCCGGCAAGGTGATCGCCAACCAGCTCGTCATCCGGCTCCAGCCCGATGAGGGCGTGAAGCAGTGGCTGATGATCAAGGATCCGGGTCCGGGCGGCATGCGCCTGCGCCATGTGCCGCTGGACATGAGCTTTGCCGAATCCTTCAGCGAGCGCAATCCGGATGCCTATGAACGCCTCATCATGGATGTGGTTCGCGGCAACCAGACGCTGTTCATGCGGCGCGACGAAGTTGAAGCCGCATGGCGCTGGGTCGATCCGATCCTGCAGGGTTGGGAGTTGAACAGCCAGCCTGTGCAGGGCTACACGGCAGGAACATGGGGGCCGTCATCGTCCATCGCGCTCATCGAGCGTGACGGGCGCACATGGCACGAAAGCCTCTGATTTCTGTCTTGGAAGGGAATGGAATGAGCATCGAACGGCACGATTTCACCAGCGGAACAGAACTGGCGCAGGCGCTCTCCGAAGCCATTGCGAACAAGCTGAATGCCGCCATCGCTGAACGGGGACAGGCGACGCTCGCCGTCTCCGGCGGCACCACGCCGCTCAGGCTGTTCGAAGTGCTCTCCCGCAAGATGATCGACTGGAACCTTGTTACGATCACACTTGTGGATGAGCGTTTCGTGCCCGTCGAAAGCGACCGCTCCAACGAAAAGCTGGTGCGTGAGCATCTTCTGCGCGACCATGCGGGCGTGGCAAGGTTCGTCGGCCTTTACAATCCGGCAGCGACCGCTGAAACGGCGGCGCTTGCCGCCGCCAGCCGCATCGATGCGCTGCGCCGTCCTTTCGACGTGGTGGTGCTTGGCATGGGCAATGACGGGCATACCGCCTCCTTCTTTCCGGGTGCGGACCGCCTCGATCAGGCGATCAACCCGAAAACCCGGGCGCTCGTGCTGCCCATCCATGCCGAGGGTGCTGGTGAGAAACGCCTGACCCTGACCCTTCCCATCATCGCCGAAGCCGAAATGCTGGTTCTGCATATCGAAGGCGCCGCCAAGCAGGCAACGCTGGAAAAGGCGCTTTCCGGCGATGACGAGAATGAAATGCCCGTGCGGGCTGTCTTCCATCATGCCCGCACACCGATCCAGCTTTACTGGAGCAGCTAGAGCGCATCCCGAAAAGTGGGAACCGGTTTTCGGAAAAGATGCGCGATAAAACAAACAGATCGAGCATTTCCAGCGATTCATCAAAAACAGGAAATGCTCTGGTTATATCGGCAAAGGTGACACCCATGCCCACCGAGACGGCGCATAAACGCATTCAGGAAATCACCGCGCGCATTCGCGAACGGTCCAAGCCGACGCGCGAAGCCTATCTTGGCCGTGTGCGTGAGGCTGCATCCAACAAGCCGAAGCGGGCGGTGCTGGGCTGCGCCAACCTCGCGCATGGATTTGCCGCCTGCGGTCCGCACGATAAGGCGGCGCTGACCGGCGACGAGATTCCGAACCTCGGCATCATCACCGCCTATAACGACATGCTGTCGGCGCATCAGCCGTTCGAAACCTTTCCGCAGCTCATCAAGCAGGCTGCGCGTGAAGCAGGCGGCGTGGCGCAGGTTGCAGGCGGCGTGCCCGCCATGTGCGATGGTGTCACGCAAGGGTTCGCGGGCATGGAACTGTCGTTGTTCTCCCGCGAAGTGATTGCGATGGCGACCGCCGTCGGCCTGTCGCATGATATGTTCGATGCCGCCGTTTATCTCGGCGTCTGCGACAAGATCGTTCCCGGCCTCATCATCGGTGCGCTGGCCTTCGGCCACCTGCCCGCCGTGTTCGTGCCTGCCGGGCCGATGACCAGCGGCCTGCCGAACGACGAAAAGGCCAAGACCCGCCAGCTTTATGCCGAAGGCAAGGTCGGGCGCGCCGAATTGCTGGAATCGGAGTCGAAATCCTATCACGGCCCCGGCACCTGCACTTTCTACGGCACGGCCAATTCCAACCAGATGCTGATGGAAATCATGGGCCTGCATCTGCCGGGCGCATCCTTCATCAATCCGGGAACGCCGCTGCGCGACGCCTTGACCCGCGAAGCGGCAAAGCGTGCGCTGGCGATCACCGCGCTCGGCAATGAATACACGCCGGTCGGCGAAATGCTGGACGAG
Organism: Brucella sp. IR068; assembly: GCF_049065885.1. Lineage (NCBI taxonomy): Bacteria > Pseudomonadati > Pseudomonadota > Alphaproteobacteria > Hyphomicrobiales > Brucellaceae > Brucella > Brucella sp. IR068. The sequence goes on from NZ_JBAKHE010000004.1 coordinate 383,566, forward strand.
CGTTCCTTCGTCAATGGCGTCATCGGTCTCAATGCGACCGGCGGTTCCACCAACCATACCATCCACCTGATCGCCATGGCCGCCGCCGCCGGCATCAAGCTGACATGGCATGATATTTCCGAGATTTCGGACGTGGTCCCGCTGCTGGCGCGTGTCTATCCGAACGGTCTTGCCGATGTGAACCATTTCCATGCCGCTGGCGGCATGGGCTTTCTCATCCGCGAGCTTCTCGATGGCGGCATTCTGCATGAGGATGTGCGCACCGTCTTCGGCGAAGGTCTGCGGCCTTACGCCATCGAGCCGAAGCTTGGCGCTGACGGCAATGTCGTGCGCGAGCCGGTGCCGGAAAAAAGCGGCGACGACAAGGTTCTGGCGAAGATTCACGCGCCCTTCCAGCCTACCGGCGGCATCAAGGTCCTGACCGGCAATATCGGCAATGCGATCATCAAGGTTTCCGCCGTGAAGCCGGAACGTCAGGTTATCGAAGCGCCCGCCAGGGTATTCAACGATCAGGCGGAAATGCAGGCCGCGTTCAAGGCGGGCGAGCTGACCGGCGATTTCATCGCCGTGGTTCGCTATCAGGGCCCGAAAGCCAATGGCATGCCGGAACTGCACAAGCTGATGACAGTTCTGGGCATCTTGCAGGATCGCGGCCAGCGTGTCGCCCTTGTCACCGATGGCCGCCTGTCCGGCGCATCGGGCAAGGTTCCCTCTGCCATCCATGTCACGCCGGAAGCGCTTGATGGCGGCATCATCGGGAAAATCCGCGACGGCGATGTTATCCGCCTCGATGCCGTCAACGGTACGCTGGAAGCCTTGACCAATATCGCCCTGCTGAACGATCGCGGCGAGGATCGCCCCGATCTTTCCGGCAATGAACATGGCATGGGACGCGAATTGTTTCGTGCTTTCCGCCAGATCGCCGGTCGGGCTGACGAAGGCGCTTCGGTGTTCTGAAAAGGCCGGAAATGAAATTAAGGCAAAACAGTGATTTCAGCTGTTTTGCCTCTCAAACCATCAAAACCGGAATGAAACTGCACAAAAAGCGCAGTTCAATTGTGTCAAAAAACTGGCTTTTTCACGCCAGCAGTGCGGCAAGCCGAGGTGAGCGTGTTCGCCATGAGCATGGCGATGGTCATCGGACCGACGCCGCCCGGAACCGGGGTGATCGCTCCGGCGACCTTTTCGGCTTCCGCGAAATCGACATCGCCGACCAGTCGCGTCTTGCCTTCGCCCCTTTCAGGCGCCGGAATGCGATTGATGCCGACATCGATCACTGTTGCGCCCGGCTTGACCCAGTCGCCCTTGACCATCTGCGGGCGTCCGACCGCCGCCACCAGAATGTCCGCCGTGCGGGCAATCGCGGGCAGGTCTTTCGTGCGGCTATGCGCTACCGTAACCGTCGCATTGGCGGCGAGCAGGAGATTGAACATCGGCTTGCCGACAATGTTGGAACGCCCGATCACCACGGCATTGAGCCCCGAAAGATCGCGGCCATGCACGCGCTCGATCATGATCATCGCGCCCGCTGGCGTGCAGGGTACGAAAGCCGTTTCAACCTCGCCGGTGCCAAGCTTTCCGACATTGATGAAATGGAAACCGTCGACATCCTTGTCGGGGGAAATGGTCTGGATCACCCGGCCTGAATCAATGTGCCTGGGCAGCGGCAACTGCACCAGAATGCCATGGATGGCGGGGTCGTTGTTCAGGCTCTCGATCAGGTCGAGAAGCTCGCGCTCCGACGCCGTTTCCGGGAGGTCATGCTGAACGGAGTGAAAACCGCATTCCTTGGCCTTGCGGCTCTTGGAAGCGACATAGACCTGGCTTGCCGGGTCTTCGCCGACAATCACCACTGCAATACCGGGCACAATGCCGGTTGCAGCCACGAGCTTTTCGGTCTCGGTCTTCACCGTGGAAACCACATCCTCGGCGAGCTTCTTGCCATCAATCAATTGGGCCATAGCGAGCGCTCCGTTCATTCGGGATTGTCTGGGAAATACACGACATATTTTCCGCACACATGCCCATAAGCGTCATGACGCCCGATGACAATTGGCGAATGCGCGACAATGCAGGATTTTATGGCAGGATTTTATGAAATTTCAGAACGCCGGGTCATGTCAGAGCCGCGAAGCACGGGACGAACGCACCTCGTCGATGGCACGACCGAGGGCGGTGTTTTCCCTCGGTCGGCTGACGCCTTCATTCTCGGCTTCCCACCGCGCATTGGCCTCGCGGATTACGGCGGCAAGACGCGTCTCGCCGTAGGTTTCAAGAACCTCTTCCGGTTCAGCTTCCATCTTTGACGGCGACCGAGGCTTGCGACCGGCCAGCGCCATGGAAAGAAGGCCAAGCAGGAAACCGCCCCCAAAGCCAAGGGCGATGATCCACTGCGGCGGGAGATCGCGCGGGTTCGGTTCAGCAATGGCCGGCGCTACAATCCGCACCGTCGCCGCGGAACCAGCGGAGGCCGGTTCACCGCGCGCCGCACGCATCTGCAAATCTTCAAACAGCGCCTGCTTCGCCGCTGCATCGCGCTCCAGCATTTGCAGGCGGGCTTTGTCTTCGTCCGTGGCGGGCGTCGAGCCGAAACCGGCAATGGCGGCGGCTGCTTTTTGTTCACGTTCGACCGCATTCTTAAGATCGGCCTGCAAGACGCTGCGCTGGCTTGAAATCTCCGTCGCGATCTGGGCCTCGATCTGCTTCGCTTCGCCCCCCTGCCCCGCTGTGCGATAGCGCTCCACCAGCGCTCCGAGGGCTCCCGAACGCATGCTTTCCGGCACGCCCTTGCGGACGAGACTTTCGGCGCTGGCCCCATTCAGGCTGTTGGCCTCGGCTGCGATCCGCGCCGTCTCGGCCTTGCTGTCGGCGAACTCGCGCTGAAGCGCGGCCTTGTTGTTGTCATCGCCGAAATCCCGGCTCATACGAAAGGCATTTGCCGCCTGCCGTGCCGCTTCGGCATCCGCTTCCAACCGTTGCAGTCGCGCCGGAAGGTCGCCTTCAGGCCCGCCCGGCGAAGCGCCGCCCTGCAGATGATCGCGAAACGCCTGCGCAACGGCATTGGCGAGAAGTGCCGCCGTTTCCGGCTTGTCTGCCGTCGCTTCGACATTCACCGTCCCGCTGTCCAGCGCCTGCGTGAAATCGAGGCGCTGGCGCAGCAATTGCGCGCCCGGCAAGTGGGGCCATGCAACTGCGGGAGACCGCAGGTCTTCGGGCAGCAGTCGGGTCAGGCGAAAACGCAGTTCCTCCAGAACGGATGGGGCACCGAGGTCGGTGGCACGTTCGATACGCGCCATCTGCGCGGCCCGCTCAAGAACGGCATTGGAGGCAATTTCGCTGCGCCGCTCCGGCGGGAAGACCTGCATGGAAGCCGTAGCCGCATATTGTGGCGGCACCAGAAAGGCATAGGTAGTTCCGATAATTCCGCCCAGCAGCGTGAAACCGGCCAGAAGCCCCCAGCGCCGCCTGCGACGGGGCAATTTCACCGGCTGGCTTTCAGGCTTTGAAGCGGTTGTGGGAGTTTGCGGCACTGGTTGCGCCCTGGCCGCCGCACCATCGAGATTGGCCTGCAAGGCCTCACGCACGGCGTACATCCGGCCTTGCATATCGGCCTTCGGATCAATGGAGCCATCATGTTCGGCGTCCAACAGTTCCTGCTTGCGGCGAAGCAGTTCCTCCCGGCGTCTTTGATGTTCGCGCTCTTCAGTATCCTGAAATCCACGGAACGAGGAAGCAGGTTGCAGGAATTCCGGCGCATAGGCCAGAAGCGGACGGCCAGCCGCACGTTTCCCCTCTCTGTCCCTCTCCACCATCGTTCCGTCCCGATTGCACCCTGTTTATTGATCCAGATTAATATTCATCATGGCAAATAAACCGTTAAAATTGCAATTATATACGTTGATTCATGCAGATAAATCAGGAGGCCCGCATGAACGCCGAAACGGAATACGCCATCGATCCAGACCGGCTGCACGGCATCATTCGATTTATCCAGAATGCAGAACGACTGAAAAGCACATTACGTTCCGGCCATACCTCTCAAGGCCGACCGGAAAGCACCGCCGAACATAGCTGGCGACTTTGCCTGCTGGTATCGCTGTTCGACCGGGAACTGGGCGATTGCGACCGGCTGAAACTCATCAAGATGTGCATCGTCCACGATCTGGGCGAAGCGATTTCGGGCGATGTGCCCGCCATCCATCAATCCGCCGATGACGGGCGAGCCGAGCGCGAAAGAGCCGACCTCATGACGCTGTGCGAGCCGCTGCCGGACGATCTGCGCACGGAAATCATCGAGCTTTGGGCGGATTATAACGAAGGCGGCTCACCGGAGGCGATCTTCGCCAAGGGCTTCGACAAGCTTGAAACCATGATGCAGCACAATATCGGGCTCAATCCGCCCGATTTCGACTATGCTTTCAACCTGGGTTACGGCGTGAGGCAGACCGCCCGCCACCCGCTGCTGCGCCGGTTCCGCGAAATCGTGGACGGTGAAACCCGGCGCAATGCAGAGCGACAGTCGTAAAGCGGTTCCGGTTAAAACAGAGCCGCTCTAACTATTTGTTTCATAGCATTATCCAACGCATCGAAGCGGCATAAGAAATCAGTCCAGTGAACTGATTTCCCCGCATAGACGTTTCACACTTTTGCTGGAAATGCTCTAACTCAAGGTCGCGAAATGGCGCAGCGTGAAGGTGATCTGATAAACCAGCGCAACGGCAGCAAAAGCCGCATGATAGCGCCTGTCGCCCCAGTACACGGCAATCAGGCTGAACAGGATGAAGCAGGCGACCTGTATGGGATATTCGATGCCGTAGACCCGGTAGTGATCGGCGCCCTTCAACAGCGTGTCGATGAAATCGGCGACATAGACCAATGCCAGAATGCCGAAAAACCACTTGCGCCGGGAAATGAAGTAATCGCGGTAGCCGGTATATTCCTCCATGCTGTCGGGAAAGAGCAGCGTGCAGAGCAGGAAATGGAGACCGGCGTAGAAAATCACGAAGAGATACTTCTCGAAGGTCCAGAGCTGAATGGTGCGCAGGCCGAATTCGAACCACCAGAAATGGATGACCGAAAGCAGGATGAAACCCACCCAGGCCAGATGGACCGGATAAATCTTCTGCTTGCCCGGATGCTGGATGAACCGCGCCAGTCCTGTCAAAAGGCGGGAAACGCACAAGCCGAGGATCATGCCTATGATGATGCGGACATGGCCGAAAGCTTCGGCTGGCGGCACGCCCGTTGTCAAAGCCGGATCCATTCTTCCCCTCCGAAACTCCACTCAATTCAGGCTCATAGTGCGCGATATAGCCTGATCGATCAATGATTTAACCTTAGAAACACGTGGATAGGCCGCATATGCTTGCGCAGTCCGGCGAGGCGGCGCTATACCATGCTCCAAACGAACTCCAAGGGTGGAACGATCAATATGCATGACACGGTAATTCTGGTCGGTTGCGGCAATATGGGCTTCGCCATGCTCAAGGGCTGGCTCGATAGCGGTATCCTCAAGGCGAAGGACGTTTATGTCGTTGAGCCGACCGAAGCGCTTCGCGATCGCGCTGCCGGCGCTGGCGTCCATGCCTTTGCCGATGCAGACGCCCTGCCCGGTGATCTGAAGCCGCGCATGGTTCTCGTAGCCGTCAAGCCGCAGGTCATGGCAAAGGTTCTGCCCGCCTATAAGCGGTTTGCATCGGCTGCCACTTTCGTCAGCGTCGCAGCGGGCATTCCTGTCGCGCTTTTTGAAAGCGAGCTGGGACAGGACGCTGCCGTGCTCCGCTGCATGCCCAACACGCCAGCGGCCATCGGCAAGGGCATGCTCGTCACCTACAAGAACGCCAATGTGAGCGATGAGGACGAAGCTTTCATCGCGCGTCTGCTTGAGACCTCCGGCAAGGTTGCGCGTGTGGACGAAGAAGCGCTGATGGATGCCGTCACCGCCGTTTCGGGTTCCGGCCCGGCTTATGTGTTCCACTTCATCGAGGCGCTGACCGACGCTGGCGTGACCGCCGGTCTGCCGCGTGAAACGGCAACGTTGCTTGCCATGCAGACCGTGATGGGCGCAGGCGCCCTCGCTGATGCCAGCACGGACACGCCGTCAAAACTGCGCGAACAGGTGACAAGCCCGAACGGCACCACCGCCGCCGCGCTTGAAGTGCTGATGGGCGGCGACCGTCTCAAGACGCTTGTGGCCGAAGCCGTGGAAGCGGCCCGCAAGCGTTCGGTGGAACTGGGGAAGGCTTAGACAAATAGTCTCGGCACCGCATCGATCAGCGCCTTTGTGACAGGCGCTTGCGGTGCCGTTATCAATTCCTGCGTCGGGCGGCATTCGACAATCTGCCCGCGCTCCATCACCGCGATACGATCCGCCATCCGGGCCGCGACCGCGAGATCATGCGTGATGAAAAGATAGGCCGTCCGCTCGGCTTTCTGTATTTCCCGCAACAAGGCGAGAATGGCGCCGCGCACGGTAACATCGAGCGCCGAAACCGCTTCGTCCAGCACGACCAGCGACGGAGCGGTTGCAAGCGCCCGCGCTATCGCTACACGCTGGCGCTGCCCGCCGGAAATCTCATGGACGCCGCGCCGCGCCAGCGCCGGATCAAGCCCAACCCTTTGCAGAAGGCTGGCAATGTCGCGCTTCAGCCCGTGAATGCGCAGCGGCTCGCGCAGGAGATCATAAACGCTCGCACGCGGGTTGAAGGCTGAAAGCGGGTCCTGAAACACCATCTGCATGCGCGCGCGCTGCCTGCGCAGTTCAGCTCCCTTGAGCGCCATCCAGTCGCGGCCTTCAAAGCGGATTGCGCCACTTTCAGGCGGGTGAAGCCGCAGAAGTGCACGCGCCAACGTGGACTTGCCGCTGCCCGATGGACCGACCAGCGCCAGCGTTTCACCCGGCTCGATCGTGAGGCTGATGCCGTCAAGCGCAACGGCGTCGCCATAGCGAACCACAAGCTGATCTGCCTGCAAAAGCGGTTCAGCCATGCGCCGCCTCCAGCACTGGCACGGCGGCAATCAGCGCCCGGGTGTAATCCGTCTGCGGGTTGGAGACGATATTTCGTGCCGGGCCGAACTCCACCAGCTTTCCCTGCCGGAAAACCGCGATGCGGTCGGCCAGTCCCGAGGCCAGCGCGATGTCATGGGTGATGAAGATCAGCGTCATCCCGTCTGTGCGCACCAGTTCGCGCAGGAGGGAGACGATCTCCTTCTGCACGATGGTGTCGAGCGCACTCGTCGGTTCGTCCGCGATCAGCAGGCGCGGGCTGGCGGCAATGGCGAGCGCAATCGCGATGCGCTGTTTCTGCCCGCCGGAAAACTGATGCGGATAGCGTGCGAAACTGGCGTCGGCTTGCGGAATATGGACACGCTGCAAAAGACCTGTCGCTCTTGCTTTCGCCGCCACCCTGTCGATTTTCGCATGGGCGCGAATGGTTTCCACAAGTTGTGCGCCGACGGTCATCAGCGGATCGAAGCTCGACGCGGGGTCCTGAAATACGAAGCCTATATCGCGGCCCGCTCGCGGCTTGCCATCCGCCCAATCCAGTTGACCGGAAATGTGCGCATTGCCCGGCAGGAGAGAGGCCAGGGCCAGCGCCAGCGTGCTTTTGCCCGAGCCGCTTTCGCCAATGATCGCCAGCGTTTCGCCCTGTCCTATATCCAGATCGATATTCTCCAGCGCGGGCTCGCTGCCGTAGGATACGGATAGCTTTTCAAGGCGGACAAGGGGGCTCACGACAGCGCCTCCCGGCGGGATATGGCGTTCGTCAGCCCTTCGCCTGCCAGATAGACGCCGACAACAGTCATTGCCAGCGCCAGACCCGGCAGGATGGACAGCCAGGGGGCCGAACGCAAGACCGTGCGCCCTTCGGCGATCATGCCGCCCCAGGTGACGCGGTTTGGATCGCCCAGACCCAGAAAGGACAAGGCGGCTTCGATCAATATGGCGGAAGCGACGATGACCGGCGCCAGCGCCAGCACCGGCGGCAGCGCATTGGGCAATATCTGGCGGAAGGCGATTTCCATCGGATGCATGCCGATGACGCGGGCCGAGACCACATAGTCGCTTTCGCGGATCGAAAGTACCTGCCCGCGTGTCAGACGTGCAGCCTGTGTCCAGCTTGAAAGGGCGATTGCAGCAATCAGCACCGGCAGCGACGGCCCGGCAATGCTGGTGAGCGCCAGCGCCAGCAGGAAGCCCGGAACTGTCTGGAAGGCTTCGGTGATGCGCATCAGCACTTCATCGATGATGCCGCCCGCAAAACCGGCCAGCGTTCCGACGATGCTGCCAAGGACAATTGAAGCAAGGGCGGCGGCCAGCCCGACGCCCAGCGATGTGCGCGCACCATAGAAAAGCTCCGCCAGAACATCGCGTCCAAGCCGGTCTGTTCCGAAAAGAAAATGGGAATTTTCAAGGGGTTGCAGCAGCGGCGTTGCGACAATGCTTAAAGGATCGCCGGGAAAGATGAGAGGTGCGGCAAGTGCCGCCAGAACCAGCAGCGCCAGCAGGATCATGCCTGTTATGCCCTCACCCGTTCTGAAATAACGTTTAGGCTGGTTCATGCCCTGCCATCTCCCCTCGCGATGCGCGGATCGAGCCAGAGATAGATCAGGTCGATGAGGAAATTGACCGCGATCACCATGATGGCGCTGACCAGAATGACGCCGAGCAGAAGCGGCGTGTCACGGCTCGCAACGGCCTCCTGCGCCAGCCGCCCCAACCCCGGCACGGCGAAAACGCTTTCGATCACCACGCTGCCGCCGAGCATCGATGCGGCCTGCAAGCCCAGCACGGTCACGAGCGGCAGCAAGGCGTTGCGCACCACATGGCGCAGGATGATGCGCGAACGCGAAATGCCCCTCGCCCGCAAGGCCCGCACGAAATCCATGCGCCATATGTCGGCCATGGCGGCCCGCATGACCCGCAGGTAAAGCGCCAGATAGATCACCGCCAGCGAGACAACCGGCAGCACCAGATGGACAGCAATGTCGCCTGCCCGCGCCAGCCCTTGCTTGCCGGAAGCGATTGTTTCAATGCCGCTCGACGGCAACCAGCGCAGCCTGATCGAAAACAGGATGACCAGCACGAGCGCCAGCCAGAAACCGGGGATCGCATAGAGAACGAGCGATGCGACTGACAGCAGCCGGTCGCGAAAGCTTCCGGGCCTCGCCCCGGCCACAATACCGAGGAGCGAACCTGCGGCAAAGGACAGAGCGGTCGCCGCCCCCATCAGAAGCAGCGTGTTGGGCAGGCGTTCCAGTATAACGTCAAGAATGGGCCGGTTGAAACTGACGGACCAGCCGAGATTACCCTGCGCAAGCGCTGCCAGATAGGCTCCAAGCCGGTGCCAGATGGATTGATCCAGCCCCCAGCGCGCCCGCATCTCGGCAATGGTTGCCGCATCCCCGCCGAATGTCACGGCATAGGCGTCGACGGCATCGCCGGGCGCGCTTTCCAGCATGAAAAAGCAGCCGACAATGACAATCAGCAGCACGATGATGCTGCCGACCAGTCGCTTGCGGAAAAGGGCCAGAATCTGTTTCACAATGGCAGGATACAATCAATCCAGGTGGTTCGTCACTGTTCGAGCCAGGTATCCGCCCAGTTGGAAACAGCCCAGCGCGGATTGTTGGAAACATTCTTCACGCGGTCGCTTGCAACCGTGATGAAACCCCATTCCGCGACATTGATGAGCGGCAAATCCGCCTGCACCATCTGCTGGAACTGGTGGTAAAGGGCGGTGCGCTTTTTCTCGTCGATCTCACGCGCGGCCTTGGCGATCAACGCATCCAGTTCCGCATTGGCATAGCCGCCCTGATTGGAGAACGGCACGCCTGCCGGAATGCCGCTTTCGACCAGAATTGTGGTCGATATGGCCGGATCGCCGCGATAGACCGTGGGCGCAATGGCGAGATCGAAATCATGATCGGTATAAACCGCCTTCTGATGCGCGGCGGAATCATTGTTGACGATGTGCGCATCGATACCGACAGCAGCAAGCGCCTGGCGCAGATAATCGCCGAACTGTTTCGTTTCGTTGAAATAGGGTGCGGGCAAAAGCCTCAGCGTGAAGCGCGTGCCATCCTTGCCCCGCCTGTAGCCCGCCTCGTCCAGAAGCGCGTTGGCCTTGGCGACATCGAACGGATAGGACGGCACGTCATCGGTATAAAACTGGCTGTCATAACGCGGCACAGGGCCGGTTGAAGGCTTGGCATAGCCCAGGAAAATCGTCTTCACGACGAAATCGCGGTCGATAGCGTGGGCGATCGCCTGCCTGACCTTCAGGTCGGCCAGTTCCTTGCGGCGATGGTTGATCTCCACCACCAGCTGATAGGTCAGCGCCTCATACCCCTTGGAAATGACGGTGAGGCCCGGAACCTTCGAGATACGGTCCAGATCGGCAAGCGGCACGGCGGAAAAGGCGGCCAGGTCGATTTCCTCGGCCTCCAGCGCACCCGCCGCTGCTGCCCTGTCCGGCAGCACACGATAGACGATCTCGTCCAGATAAGGCTCGCCTTCGCCCCAATAATCGTCGTTGCGGACCAGCCGGTAATATTCGCCGGTCTTATGCTCGGCATATTTGAACGGGCCGGTGCCAATGAGCTTTTCATTGGCCGGATTGGCCATGATGTCACTGCCGGCAAAGACGTGCTTCGGCAGCACTGCGGTCAAGGCCGGCAAGGCATTGCGGATAAGCTGGAAGGGTGTCGGTTCGGAGAAATGGAAGATAGCCGTCAGATCATCCGGCGTTTCGACCTTTTCCAGCGCCTTGAAGACGACACGGCCTAGGTTTTGCAGCGGTTTCCAGACTTCCATCGCCGAAAAGGCCACATCCGCCGATGTGAAGGGCTTGCCGTCATGCCATTTGACACCATCCCGCAGGCGGAATGTCGCCGTCAGCCCGTCGGCGGAACCTTCCCAGCCAGTGGCAAGACGCGGCGCGAGACCGTTCTCGCCCTCGAAGGAGGCTTCCGCCAGAGGCTCGACCACCTTGCTTGCGACGAAGAAGACGCCATTGGATGCCACGATGGCCGGATTGAGATTGCGCGGCTCTGAATCTGCGGCCACAACCAGCCGCCCGCCTTTCTGCGCCTGACCTGCCGCAGCCGACCGTTGCGGCCAGACGGCGACAGCAGCCAAGGCGGTTGAGCCCGCCAGAAAAGCCCTACGCGACAGAACCAGTTGCGCCATATCCCGTGCCCCGCAATCTTGCCTCAGTTGTTCGCATTTCTACATCAGTCACCCATAAATGACAGGATCAAAATCTGTTACGGTGACAATAAATGCCGAAAAAGACTTCGTTTTCCGGCATTTGTAACCGTAGAGTAAAACTAATATTTCAAAGATTGGCCAGCTTATTATTGCAGTAATTCAACCTATGCGTTTGAATTATTTTTCCGCCAAAAGCTGAATTAAAGAAAATCGCCTCTTGTCAAACAGGGCTTTCTCCGTAGATCATGGTTAATTATGTGTTGTCGTATTTCGTGAGCTTCAGTTTCTGATCGGCACACATAGACCAGTGAAGAGCATTGCATGGCTCTTGTTTGAAATGCATTTGTGCGCTGCCAGTTCATCCATCCAGCGGCAAATGCCCCCTGAAAAACTGAACCACATTGGAAGAGAGGAAACAGAAATGTCCAGTTTGCTGCCCCCGCTTCATGACGGTCACGCACCGATCTATCTGCATCATGCATTTCAGGATGCAGTCGATGCCTATGAGGATTGGGCCTTGGAAACCGCCGAGCCGTCCGTTCAGGTCAACGGCAAGGTGACACGGATCAGCGTCGTCTTCCGCCGCCTGTGGAACTGCACCGACATGGTGCCGCGCCACACGCTGGAAGCGCTGAAAGCTATCGTCCCGACCGGCATCATTCATGCTGAACACTGGAAGGAAACGCCCACATTCGCAGAAGCTGCCCGCATCATGCGTGTCGCTCTGGAAAGGCGCAAGGCACGACTGCTCCCGGTCGTGTGCTGATTTTCCCGAACGAATAGAAACGGGCGGATTTTCCGCCCGTTTTGCATGCCCAGGATCAGGAAAGCCGTTCTAGACAGCAGGATCGAGCTTGCGGAAGCGCACGCGGGCGCTGCGCTCGATGGCGGCGACGGTCAGTTCATCCAGCGTCCAGCGGTCACGCAGCATCTGGAGGAATTCAAGCTCTTCCTGCTCCACATGCAGATCAGCGGCCGCCACTTCGACGGCCAGCGCATAGGCCGTATCGTAGAGGCGTTCCGGCAAGGCGTCATGCGCGAGATCAAGGATTTTTTCCAGTCCGTCCTCATCCGCCAGAAGCGCATAGCAGTCGCTGGCGAGTTTCGGCAGGCGCTCCTTGTCGAAGCCCTGAAAGACCGGCAGGCGGGAAACGACATTGCCGATGGACGACAGTTCGGCATCGGTCATTGTCGTGTCCGCAGCAGACGTCGTGATCATGATGTAGACAAGCGCATCCTGCGGCGTGATCTTTTTCATCGGGCTACTCCTGTACAACATGATCGGAATCATCATTTCATTGGAATTGACGGGAAAATTAGGAAGCCTCACGCGGTTACGCAAGGAAATTCGGCGCTGACCGTTGACGGCACCGGGGTTGCCGCGCCATAGAGCAGGGGTGCGCATTTGGCGCATCGTTTTCAAAGAATAAAGCCCTTCACAGGATATCAGGATAAAATCATGACTTCGCACCGCCTTCCCGAAATCACGCTGACCCCGGAACTGACCGCGGCGGCTGCGGAAGCGAAAGCATGGCCCTTTGAAGAAGCGAAGAAAATTCTCAAGCGCTATGAGAAGACCGGCCTGCCCGATACGGTGATCTTCGAAACCGGCTATGGCCCATCCGGCCTGCCGCATATCGGCACCTTTGGCGAAGTGGCGCGCACCTCGATGGTGCGCAATGCCTTCCGCATCCTGACCGGCGACAAGGTCAAGACGCGCCTGATCTGCTTCTCCGACGACCTGGACGGCATGCGCAAGATCCCCGACAATGTGCCGGACCGGGCAGCGCTCGAGCCCTATCTGCAAATGCCGCTTTCGGCCGTTCCGAACCCGTTCGGCGGCGACTACAAGAGCTTTGCGGATCACAACAACGCCATGCTGTGCCGCTTCCTCGACACTTTCGGCTTCGATTACGAGTTCGCCAGCGCGACCGAATATTACAAATCCGGCAAGTTCGACGCGGTGCTTCTCAAGGCCGTCGAGCGCTATGACGACATCATGAAGGTGATGCTGCCGACGCTCGGCGAAGAACGGCAGGCAACCTACAGCCCGTTCCTGCCGATCTCGCCGAAGTCCGGCCGCGTGCTCTACGTGCCGATGAAAAGCGTGGATGCCAAGGCTGGCACCATCACCTTCGACGATGAAGACGGCGTTGAGACCACCCTGCCCGTCACCGGCGGCAATGTGAAGCTGCAATGGAAGCCGGATTTCGGCATGCGCTGGGCGGCGCTCGGCGTCGATTTCGAAATGTTCGGCAAGGACCACCAGACCAATGCTGGCGTTTATGATCGCATCTGCGAAATCCTCGGCGGGCGCGCACCGGAGCATTTCGTCTATGAACTGTTCCTCGACCAGCTTGGCCAGAAGATTTCCAAGTCGAAGGGCAACGGCATTTCCATCAACGAATGGCTGGCCTATGCGCCGACCGAAAGCCTTGCGCTTTACAATTTCCAGAAGCCGAAGACCGCCAAGCGGCTCTATTTCGATGTCATCCCGAAGGCGGTGGACGAGTATTTCAGCTATCTTTCGGCCTATGAACGTCAGGAATGGAAGGACCGGCTGAACAATCCGGTCTGGCACATTCATTACGGCAACCCGCCGAAGGTGAACCTGCCGGTCACCTTCGCGCTGATGCTCAATCTGGTCAGCGCATCGAATGCCGAAAATCCGGGCGTGCTGTGGGGCTTCATCTCGCGGCACGTGCCGGGCGTCACACCGGAAAACAATCCGGAACTCGACGCGCTCGTCGGCTATGCGATCCGTTACTTCAACGATTTCGTGAAGCCGACCAAGCAGTTCCGTGCGCCGGACGATGTGGAACGCGCAGCCCTCGAAACGCTGGATGCGAAGCTCGCAACGCTGCCTGCGGGAACCGATGGCAACGACATCCAGAACGCCATTCTCGATGTCGCCCGTGCCATCGAGCGCTATCAGGACCATACCAAGAAGAGCCCGGAAGGTGGCCCCGGCGTTTCGGTTTCCTTCTTCCAGATGCTCTATGAAGTGCTGATCGGTCAGGAACGCGGCCCGCGTTTCGGCTCATTCGTCGCGCTTTACGGCATTGATGAAACCCGCGCGCTGATCAAAAAGGCGCTGGCTGGCGAACTGGCGTAGAGATCAATACATACTTAACCCAGATCAATGAATCGAACAAAAGGGCGGCTTCGAGCCGCCCTTTTGTTTTATACCGACATCCTCATCCTGAGGTGCGGAGCGAAGCGTAGGATCATCCTGAGCCTGTCGAAGAATCGTCGGACGAAGGTTCAGAAAGCTCAAGCCCGACCCTTCGCCCCCCCTTAGGCCCGCCCCTTCGACACGCTGCTTCGCACGGGCTCAGGATAGGGCTGGTTGCAGCCCATAGCGGGATGATGGTTGACTTGGAGCGTTTCCTGTTCTGCTTAAACCGTTGGAAATGCTCTCAATTCGTCCCGCTCTATTGTGCGGGCGGCGCGGGTGGAAAACCGTCCAGTGGCTGTGGCGATGGCGATGGCGATGGCGGCTGCGGTTCCTGTTCAGGGGCCAGAGGTGAAGGGTTATCCATCATATCGCTGCTGCCGGGTTCCGGATTGGGCAGCGACGTATCGGGCCTGTCGCCGAAAATCCCAAGGCGTGCTTCCACGGCCTTGCGGCCTGCTTCCTCATAGGCGTTGCCGGGGGCAGCCTTCGCCCAACCATTGGCAACGAGCCACGCGGCGGCATCTTCATTGCCAAGCGTGCATTCGGTCGCGACCGCAGCGCCACTATCGTTTTGCGGCAGGCGGCACATGACGGCGCGGGAGCGCAGCCACTGCCGGAAGGCTGTGCGCGCCTGCATGCCGCACGGCCAGCTTTCGCCGGAAGCGGTCTGGCAGGTTTGTTCGACGGGCACGATTTCAATGCCCTGCAACTCGATCGTGCGGCCCTGGCTTTCCAGCCGTCCGGCCGCCACGGCGACGGGACGCTGCAAAAGCTGCATCTGCTCGCCTGCGTCAACAGGCGTAGCCGGTGCCGGTGGCTCCGGTGGCTTTGGCGTGGATGCAAGGCCGAGATCGCTCAGCGGCGGGCGCGGCGCTTCGCGTTCCATGCCGCCATCATCAGCCTGATCGTTTGGCTTGCCCGTTTCTGCTGCCGCAGACGCCTGCCCATCGGCGGGACCTGTCTGGCCCGGTTGCGACGGCGTTCCCTCCGGCGTATTGCCCGTTTCAGGCGAGCTTCCCGGCTCGTTATAGTCGAACTGTTCGACAACGATGCCGTTGCCCGTACCGGTCTTCGTCTGTGCATCACCGGAATCGATGACGACGACGGGACGGTCCAGCGCGCCAAAAAACGGCGCCACGAAGGCCGCGACCAGTACAGCGCCCGTTATACCTGCCAGCCCGCCGAAAACGGCGCGCGCGTGGCTTCTGTTCTGCGATTGCGCCATTACTGGCTCGCCCACAAAATGCGGGCGACCCATTCGATATCTCTGGACTCGAAGACGCGGTTTGGATGCTCTGGATTGAGCGAATGAAGCTCAATGGTTCGCGGCGTCTGGCGATGCAGGATCTTGGCCATCACTTCTCCGTCTTTCGTTCGCACCACCACGCGATCGCCCCGGCGAATGGCGGTATTGGGTGCAACGATCAGCGTATCGCCATCCCGGTAAAGGGGCAACATGGAGTCGCCCGAAACCTCCAGCGCATACACCCCTTCGCCCGTGCTGGCGGGAAATTCCACGATGTCCCAGCCCTGCCCTGCCGGAAAACCGGCATCGTCGAAGTAGCCGCCCGCGCCCGCTTCGGCCATGCCCAGCAGCGGGATCGACTGCATGTCCTGCGTATATTCGCCAAATTGCGGCGTGCGGGTTTCCCCGCCGATGAGCCGTGTGAACTCATCGAAGGTCGAGCCGGTCGCTTCCATCACCTTGGCCAGCGATTCCGTCGAAGGCCAGCGCGCGCGCCCGTCCGACGCATAGCGCTTGGATTTGTTGAAGGTCGTCGGGTCCAGCCCTGCCCGACGCGCCAGCCCGGACGCACTCAGGGAATGACGTTCGGCCAGAGCATCGATGGCCGCCCACACGCTCTCGTGAGAAAACATAGTCATGATCCGCCACATAGGTTCCGACATATCATCCGGACAGCCCCGTCAGGAGATATGTTTCAAAGGATTTTAAACCTAATCTTCCGTCCCATCTTCAGCTGCAACCTACCGAAAAAGCGTGAATTGCGCAAGATGGCTGAATTAACAGGGAAAATTTTCTTATTGGCGGTGAGCGCAATCCAGCAGCGGCGGAAGCGTAAACAAAAGCGCGGCATGAAACATGCCGCGCTCCGATGATCCTAGGAAGGGACGAGCTTACGCTGCCTTCTTCGTTTCCGCCTTGTACGGATTGAAACGCTTGTAGAAGCTTTCGCCGTTTTCAGCCATGTCGATGAGAAGCTTCGGCGCCTTGAACTGCTGGCCGTATTTCTTCTGCAATTCCTTGGCGAGCTTGACGAACTTCTTCGCACCCATGCCATCGATATAGGACAGCGTGCCGCCGGTATAAGGCGCGAAACCGAAGGCCAGAATGGAGCCGACATCGGCTTCACGCGGGTCGGTGACGATGCCTTCTTCCATCACGCGGGCAGCTTCCAGGGCGATGGTGACGAGGAAGCGTTCCTTCAGTTCCTTCACATCGACCTTGTCAGGGTCCTGCTGCGGGTAGAGGTCCTTCAGTCCCGGCCACAGATGCTTCTTCGCAGGCTTGGCCGGATAATCATAGAAGCCCTTGCCATTCTTGCGGCCCTTGCGGTCGAACTCGTTGACGAGACGATCCACCAGTTCCACATGGCGCGGATCGACAGCCTTCTCGCCAAGATCGGCAAGCGTTGCCTTGAGGATCTTCTGCGACAGATCAATGGCCGTTTCGTCGTTGAGCGCCAGCGGACCAACCGGCATGCCGGCCATGCGGGCGGCATTTTCGATCATGGCAGCGGGCACACCTTCAACGAGCATGTTGTAGGCTTCCGACATATAGCGCAGCACGCAGCGATTGACGTAGAAGCCGCGCGTGTCGTTGACGACGATCGGCGTTTTCTTGATCGCACGGACGTAATCGAGCGCGACGGCCAGCGCCTTGTCCGACGTCTTCTTACCCATGATCACTTCGACCAGCATCATCTTGTCGACAGGCGAGAAGAAATGAATGCCGATGAAGTTTTTCGGGCGCTTCGAGACTTTGGCAAGGCCGGTGATCGGCAGAGTCGAGGTGTTGGATGCGAAAATCGCCGACGATTTCAGAACTTCCTCTGCCTTTTCGGTCGCGACACGCTTGACTTCGCGATCCTCGAACACGGCTTCGATCACCAGATCGGCACCGTCGAGAAGAGCATAATCCGGCGTCGCGGTGATGAGCGACAGGAGCTTTTCCTTGTCGGCCTCGGTGGCGCGGCCTTTCTGGATTTCCTTGGTCACCAGATCGGCGGTATGCGCCTTGCCCTTGTCGGCGGATTCCTGATCGCGGTCGATCAGCACGACGGGAATGCCGGCCTTCGCTGTCACATAGGCAATGCCTGCCCCCATGAAGCCAGCGCCGATAACGCCGATCTTCTTGAGCTTGGTCGGCTTTTCATCCGCCGGACGGCGCGCGCCCTTGTTCAGTTCCTGCAGCGACACGAAGAGCGAGCGGATCATCATGCCTGCTTCGGTCGTCTGAAGGATTTCGGTGAAATAGCGCTGCTCGATCTTCAGGCCGGTGTCGAAAGGCACCAGCAGGCCTTCATAGACCGATTTCAGGATGGCAAGCGCTGCCGGATAATTGCCGGAAGTTTCGCGGCGCAGGATTGCCGTTGCGGCAGGCCAAAGGTTCGCACCGGCAGCCGAATAGATCGCGCCGCCCGGAAGCTTGAAGCCCTTTTCATCCCATGGCTGAACCGGCTTCAGACCGCCTTTAATGAGCTTCTTGGCGGTTTCGACCAGCTTCTTGGCCGGAGCAATCTCGGTGACGAGGCCCATCGCCTTGGCGCGCTGCGCCGTCAGGCTGGAGCCGGTCGTCATCATCTGGAGTGCGTCCTGCTGGTTGGCAAGGCGCGGAACGCGCTGCGTACCGCCAGCGCCGGGAAAAAGGCCGACCTTGACTTCCGGCAGAGCCATCTTCACGCCCGGCGCATCGGATGCCACGCGGGCATGGCAGGCGAGCGACATTTCGAACGCACCGCCCATGCAGGTACCATTGATGGCCGAAACCCAGGGCTTGCCGCAGGTTTCAAGCTTGCGGAAAAGGCCGCTCATTTTGCCGACATTGTCGAACAGCGACTGCACGGCGGCCTGATGGTCCTTGGCCTTCTGCTTCTGGAATTCCTTGAACATGCCTTCCAGCATGGTCAGGTCCGCGCCGCCGGAGAAGCTCTCCTTGCCGGATGTTATAACAACACCCTTGACCTTCTCGTCGGCGGTGGTTGCGTCGATGATGGCGTTCAGTTCCTGCATCGCCTCGACGGTGAAGACGTTCATCGACTTTTCAGGCATGTCCCAGGTGACGAGAGCAATGCCGTCGGCGTCGGTTTCAACTTTGAAATTCGTGTAAGCCATTCGTAAAACCTCCCTCACCCTATACGCGCTCGATGATCGTCGCCGTGCCCATGCCGGCCCCGATGCACAAGGTCACCAGCGCGGTGTTGAGATTGCGGCGTTCCAGTTCATCCAGCACCGTGCCGAGGATCATTGCGCCGGTCGCGCCCAGCGGATGGCCCATGGCAATGGCGCCGCCATTGACGTTGATCTTGTCGTGGGGAATGTCGAAGGCCTGCATGTAGCGCAGAACCACGGCGGCGAAGGCTTCGTTCAGTTCGAACAGATCAATGTCCGAGAGCTTCATCTTTGCCTGCTTGAGAAGCTTTTCCGTCACATCGACCGGGCCGGTGAGCATAAGCGCCGGTTCGGAACCGATATTGGAGAAAGCGCGGATGCGGGCACGCGGCTTCATGTCGAATGCCTTGCCAGCCTTCCTGGAGCCGACGAGGACGCCAGCCGCGCCATCGACGATACCGGACGAGTTCCCGGCATGGTGGACGTGGTTGACCGTCTCGATTTCCGGATGGGCCTGAATGGCGACGGCGTTGAAGCCGCCCATTTCACCCGGCATCACGAAGGACGGGTTGAGCTGGCCCAGCGCCTGCATGTCGGTTGACGGGCGCATATGCTCGTCATGATCGAGAATGGTCAGGCCGTTCTGGTCCTTGATCGGGATGACCGAGTTCTTGAAATAGCCCTTTTCCCACGACTTGGCGGCACGCTTCTGGCTTTCGACGGCATAGGCGTCGACGTCATCGCGGCTGAAGCCGTATTTCGTGGCGATCAGATCGGCGGAAACGCCCTGCGGCATGAAATAGCCGGGGAAGCCGACCGACGGGTCCATGTACCAGGCGCCGCCCGACATGCCCATGCCGACGCGCGACATGCTTTCGACGCCGCCGGCGATCACCAGATCGTCGGAACCGAACGCGACCTTGGCTGCCGCCAGATTGATCGCATCGAGACCCGAAGCGCAGAAGCGCGAAATCTGGATGCCCGGCGCCTTGAAATCATAACCGGCTTCAAAAACGGCGGAACGCGGAATAACTGCACCAGCTTCGCCTACAGGATCGACGCAGCCGAAAATGATGTCATCGACCTTTGCCGTGTCGATGCCGTTGCGGTCGCGCAGGGATTCAAGAACCTTCGCGCCCAGACGGACGGCTGGCACTTCGTGCAACGAACCGTCCTTCTTGCCACGCCCGCGCGGTGTGCGCACGTGATCGTAAATATAAGCCTCAGCCATTTTTGCTCCTTCCCGCCAAATTTTGGCACGCCAGGCCCGAAAGCCCGGCGTAATCTCTGGTTCAGAATGTGTCCGCTTCGAGCGCCATCATCGAATCCGCACCCGACTGGATGCGTGCAAGATGGGCTGCACTTTCCGGCATGATCCGCTCGAAATAATAGCGTGCAGTGACAAGCTTGGCTTCGAGGAAAGCCTTGTTGCCTTCACCCCTGCCAAGCTTTTCTTCCGCGATCCTGGCCATCCGCGCCCACATGAAGCCGAGCGCCACCAGACCGAACAGATGCATATAGTCGTTGGAGGCGGCACCCGCATTGTCGGGCTTGGCCATCGCATTCTGCATCAGCCACATGGTGGCGGCCTGAAGATCGTTGAGCCCCTTCTTCAGGTGCTTGGTGAAGAAGGAAAGCTTCTCGTTCTCACGATTGGCTTCGCAGAATTCTCCCACTTCCTTGAAGAAAGCCGTAACCGCGCGACCACCGTTCAGCGCCAGCTTGCGGCCCACCAGATCAAGCGCCTGAATGCCGTTGGCGCCTTCGTAGATCATGGCGATACGCGCATCGCGCACATACTGGCTCATGCCATGTTCTTCGATATAGCCGTGGCCGCCGAACACCTGCTGCGCCATGACGGCATGTTCAAAACCCTTGTCGGTCAGAACGCCTTTCAGCACGGGCGTCAGAAGCCCGACGAGATCATCGGCAGTCTGACGCTCGGCCTCGTCACCGGAGCGGTGCGCGATATCGGAGTTGAGCGCCGTCCACAGAATGAGCGCCCGACCGGCTTCGTTGAAAGCGCGGATATTCATGAGGTTGCGGCGAATATCCGGATGGACGATGATCGGATCGGCCTTTTTATCGGGCGCTGCGGCACCCGAAAGCGCACGGCCCTGAATGCGCTCACGCGCATAGATCACGGCATTCTGGTAAGCGGTTTCGGCAATCGAAAGCCCCTGCAAGGCCACGCCCAGACGCGCTTCGTTCATCATGGTGAACATGGCGCGCAGGCCCTTGTGGGCTTCGCCGATCAGATAACCCTTTGCCTCGTCATAATTCATGACGCAGGTGGCATTGCCGTGAATACCCATCTTTTCTTCGATGGAACCGCAGGAAACGCCGTTGCGCTCGCCCGGATTGCCGTTTTCGTCAAGAATGAACTTCGGCACGATGAAAAGCGAAATGCCCTTCACGCCTTCCGGCGCGCCATCGATGCGGGCCAGCACCAGATGGATGATGTTTTCCGCCATGTCGTGTTCGCCAGCCGAGATGAAAATCTTCTGGCCGGAAATCTTATAGGAACCGTCTTCCTGCGGGGTGGCGCTGGTGCGCAGCAGGCCCAGATCCGTACCGCAATGCGGCTCGGTCAGGTTCATCGTGCCGGTCCAGGTGCCTTCCACCATCTTCGGCAGATAGGTGTCCTTCTGCTCGTCGGTGCCATGGGTCAGGATTGCGGCAATCGCGCCCTGCGTCAGGCCCGGATACATGGTGAGCGCCATATTGGCGGAAGACATATATTCGCCGACAGCCGTATGCAGCAGATAGGGAAGCCCCTGTCCGCCAAATTGCTCCGGCACGGCAAGGCCGAGCCAGCCGCCTTCACGATAGAGATCATAGGCTTCCTTGAAGCCCTTCGGCGTGGTGACCGAGCCATCCGACGACCGCTTGCAACCTTCGCGGTCGGCCGTGTGGTTGACCGGGAACAAGGTGCCTTCCGCAAGCTTCGCGCCTTCCGACAGGATCGCCTCGACGACATCGGGCGACGCGTCGGCAAAGCCCGGCAGATTGTTGTAACGCTGATAATTCAGAACGTCGTTGAGAACGAAATTCGTATCCTCAACTGGCGCGCGATAGCTCGGCATAGAAATCCTCCAATTCACCACCTGAGCCGTTCCGCGATGCTTGGAACGAGCCCTTAACCGCGTTTCATGCCTGCATGCCACATTATAGCGAAATGTTGTGACAGCGCGCATGTTGCAGCAAAACCGGACGAATTTCTCCGAAAAACAGTCCTTTTTGCCGCTTTTTTGACCGAGCACCTCACGGAATCCGCGCTCACCCCGTCAATTTCGGACCGAAGCTAACCTACTTTGACGTTTCCGTAAACGTCAAAAATTACACAACTTCGTGCGGGATGGGGAAATGCGCACCCCAGCGGACCGGAAGCTCAAGACAGCAATGTCAGACAGCCTCGCCGGTACGTGGTGCGGCCAATAAAAAACCGCCGGAACGCTTTCGATCCGGCGGTCTGTCTTGAACGATCTAGGCCCGAAAGGTTCGGGCCGCAGGTCAGGCGGCAGAAGATGTCGCCGGTGCGGAAGCGACCGGGGTTCTCGACCGTGCGGGAGCAACCTTCTTCTTCGGCTTCGGCAGCAAACCTTCGCGCTGCGCCCTCTTCTTGGCATCCTTGCGCGCCCGGCGAATAGCCTCGCCCTTCTCGCGCACACGCTTTTCCGAAGGCTTTTCATAAGCCCTGCGTTCTTTCAGTTCACGGAGAATTCCCTCGCGCTGCATCTTCTTCTTGAGCACGCGCAGCGCCTGATCGACATTATTGTCTCTTACCAATACTTGCAATTCAGCTCCTTTCTCAGCCGCGCACAAACCGACAAAATCCAATTATTTCATCGTGTTGCCACGGCCACCTCAATTCATTCGCTTGTATGACTGCACAGACCGGCTACGGGGCTCGCCTGTCGCGCTCGAGGCGCGCGGCTTTCAATCGCTCCGTCTTGGCATCCACCGCGGCTTTTTCGTGCTGCAGGATAGCCTTTGCCGTTTTGTCGGTAATGGCGTTCTTGGCTTCCATCCGCGAAAGCGGTTTCTTGAACAGCGTGTCCTTGGTCAGTCCTGCCGATTTTTGTTCGAGCATTCTACTTACTCCCGGTCAAAAGCCGCTTCACACTTGGGATGCACTTGAAAATAAAAAAGCAACGGTGTTAGGTGTCAAGCACCGTTGCGTTTGCGTCCCGGATTCTCGCGTTGAGGATAATGATCATTTTTCGCATGACGGCGACGAGTGCGACTTTGCTCGGCTTTCCCTTTTGCTTGAGGCGCTGGAAGAACGCCTTCA